>SCQM01000047.1 GCA_004298555.1 Actinomycetota bacterium
GATGACCTCGACCCCGGACGGCAAGGGGTACTGGCTCGCTGCATCAGACGGCGGGGTGTTCTCCTTTGGAGACGCCCAGTTCTACGGATCCATGGGCGGCAAGTATTTGGCAAAACCCGTTGTCGGGATATCCATATTTTCAAGCGGAGGAGGCTACTGGCTTGATAGTGACAGTGAATGAGTTTTCTATTTTAGAAACACAATATTTCTGGAATTCTCTACTGTAATATTGAGATAGAAGCAATTTCAGCGATTACTGCTTCCCCGAGTGGTAAGGGCTATTGGTTGGTCGCATTGGACGGTAGTAGTTCCAGTTTCGGAGATGCGGCCTACCATAGCTCGATGAACGTTTTGCCGATATCAAATTCAGTAGTCGGTTGCGCTTCGACTCCAGATGGCAATGGCTACTGGCTGGTTGCAAATGACGGCGGAGTGTTCTCCTTCGGTGATGCAAACTTCTATGGCTCTATGGGCGGTAAGTCACTGGCTCAGCCGATAGTTGGAATCGGCGGGTAATCGAAGTCTGCAACTTGTTGTAACGAGCGCAACATGGTCCTTCCTGGTGCTCAGACAGGGGGACCATGTTGGTATATCCCGCAGAACCCGGCGCCAGAAAACTTCCGAACCTTAGTAGAGCATCGCGTGTTCAGCCACATCACTGCCAATTTGAGAGGGTGTCCTCTGACCAGTCGTGAAGACGGTGCGAGTCGCGGCAACTTCACGGATTATCTTCAGGTGGGATCTGCTGATAGAAATGGGCTGTCGCGCACTTCGTGTGCTACCTGCACTATATTTGTGGGCTCCTAACCCGAAGCATGGCAGTGGGCAGTGCTTCCTCGGTGGCGCTCGTGATCATCAAACGCTATGTTGTCAACCAAAGGAGGCGATTCCCGATTATGTGATATATACTATGAATATATACCATAGAGCGAGGAAATTCATGGATACCGCTAAAGTGTTTCAAACCGGACGCAGCCAGGCAGTTCGATTGCCAAAGGAATTTCGCTTTTCGGATAAAGAAGTGATTATCCGCCATTTCGGCAACGGCGTGCTTTTACTGCCGATAGATAGGCCCTGGGATATTCTAGAAGCGGCGCTAGCTGAATTTGAACCAGGATTCAAACTACATAGAGACCAGCCGGTCGCTGAAGTACGCCCAGAGATTGCAGGTAGATGACCTATTTACTCGATACCAATATCTGCATCTACATCATAAATGCCAAACCACCGCAGGTATTGGACCGATTCCGAGAGGAGAACCTGGGAGTCATCGCCTTGTCCAGCGTGAGTGCTGCCGAATTGGCCTACGGAGTTATCAAAAGTGGATCGGAGCGAAACCAGCGAGCCTTGGAAATGTTTTTATCTCCACTAGAAATTCTGCCATTCGAGGAAAAAGCGATTTGGGAGTATGGCCGTGTTCGCTCTGGCCTCGAACAGATTGGCCAACCTATTGGTGCACTGGACACCATGATCGCAGCACACGCACTATCCATAGATGCCATTCTCGTTACGAATAACACGAGAGAGTTTAGCCGAATTCATGGGTTGAGACTAGAAAATTGGACATGATTACCTGTACCTAATCCGCTCCAAAATTCAGTTAATTTTGAGCTCAGGGGTGTGGAAAGGATGGGCGGTATGCCACACCAGACAGACAAGCAAACATCACTGCTGTCGTTTTCTACTGATTGTCTAGCATGTCTTCAGTGTCATACGATCTGACACATTATTGTTATGCATAGTTCGAATATGCCGTCTTCTCCTTGGAACACCATTTCCAAACTGGCTGGGGAACATCTTGCCCTGCTACTGGATGACCCCTCAGTGCTCACTCAGTTAAGACATGCTGAACTGGCCCAACTTTCTTGAGTTGTGTGTGCTAAGAATTGTGCAAATTCCATTGGTTCACGAGGAGCAGCGACTGCAGCCATACTAATTGCAACAAAAAACGAATCCATCCCTAATTTATCCCTACTATTGCGTGACGACTCGTTTGAATGTCGATCCAGCGTGGACTAGGTATCCCAAATCAAGGCCCAGCTAGAGAGCCAAATCAGTGCGACTATGGAGGACAGTATTGGACCTCATAGACAGTCAAGATAGAACTCATAACTCAAAGGTCATAGGTTCAGATGCTGCTTCCGCCACTAGAGAAGGTACAGGTAATAGTTGGTCCGAGAGGACCGGCCCTTGCTGTCTTTGCCATAATCCAAAAATGGATCTCAAGAACTGGGTATGCTTGCTTTCGTGCGTGGATCGAAGCAAGAGGTCAAGCGGGGCGTCGGAGAGCTGTGGGTCTCCCTTTAGGGACGATTTGGTCACCTGGAATAAGTACGAGGTCAGCTCCAAGACCTTTACCGGCAGCGCCAGGGCCGCGGATGAATTACCCCAGAATTTCATCGACATGCAGGTCCTTCCCCAGTCGGATGGAATCGGAACGACCTTTGGTCAGCTCATCGATCAGTGGCTCGAAGAGCGCGAGCGGCGCGACCTCTCCCCAACCACCATGTGGACGTGGAATCCTTTCTGGAGCTTCAGGGTATCGTCACCGTTGGTATGATGACGGTGACCCAGCTCGATTGGTGGAACGAACACCTCGAAGAGTTTTGCGAGTCGGAAGAATTCCTCGGATGGGAAGAGCTGCAGGTTGACATGCGCACCCTCGGCCGGGCATCGAGGAGCGAGCCGCTAAGTGCTTCTTGGTGTCTGTCCAAGAAGCGGCCAGTGTCATGGGCATCTCCCGAACCTTCGCCTACGAAGCTGTCGCCTGTGGTGAGATTCCCCGCATCCGGATCGGTCGGGGCATCCTCGTCTGCAAGGTGGCCCTGCAGAGGCTGCTGGAGAGCGCTGGAGCTGACGGAGTGGACAGAAAATAACCGGAAATAACACAGAGGCCTTATTTAGGGTTGTATGATAAACCTAAGTAAGGAGGAACCATGTCTAGGCATGTTCGCCGCAGATGGATCAGCGACTTTTCGGCCCCCTCACGGTCGGAGAACCGCTCCTGTGAGTATGAAGCCTACATACCGGACACTCTTGTGGACCGCTGGATCACGCTGGACGGAGATGTCGCAGCAGACGTTGCCGATGCCGAAGTTGCCATCGCTCGTCTGAACACCGAGGCGACGGCTCTCGTTGACACTGAGGCCCTCGCTCGCGTCCTCCTTCGTGCCGAAGCTGTTGCCTCATCCCGAATTGAGGGACTGGAGATCGGAGCACGACGGCTCCTCCACGCCGAGGTTGTCCGAGGAATGCACGAAGCCGCATCCGACGTCACCGCAGCCGAAGTCCTGAACAACATCGACGCCATGACGTTTGCTGTCGAAAGTGTCTCAGCCGGTGATCCTATCACCGTGGAAATCCTTCTTGACATTCACCGTCGCCTCCTTGCTGGCACACGACTGGAGCAGTACGGAGGCATCGTCAGGGATCAGCAGAACTGGATAGGCGGCAACTCCTACAACCCATGCTCGGCTGCCTTCGTCCCTCCCCCTCCAGAAAACGTCAACGACCTTCTGCAAGATTTGTGCGCCTTCTCATGCACCGATGACCTGCCCGCCGTTGCGCAAGCGGCCATTGCGCACGCTCAGTTCGAGACGATCCACCCGTTCGTGGATGGCAATGGGAGAACGGGACGGGTGCTAATTCACATCATATTTCGTCGTCGGGGCCTCGCATCAAACGTATTGCCTCCCGTTTCCCTCATCCTCGCCACGTGGGCGAGGGATTACATCGACGGACTTACGCAGTTCCGGTACGTCGGTGCTCCAACATCGAAATCGGCGCTTGCGGGACTCAACACCTGGGTCGGGCGCTTTGCTGGATCATGTACACGAGCCGTTTCTGATGCAGGGGATTTCGAGAAGCGGGCTCTAGAAATTGAACAAGTCTGGCGAGGACGAGTCGGAAGAATTCGTGCCAACTCGGCGACCGAGCTGCTCCTGAGAGCTTTGCTCGGAGCCCCGGTCGTGACTACGAACAGTGCTGCGGAACTGATTGGCCGGAGCTTCGTCCAGACGAGCGAAGCCATCACCCGCCTCGTGGAAGCCGAAGTCCTTCGGCAGGTGAACGTCGGCAAGCGCAACCGGGCCTTTGAAGCCCCAGATATCATCGATGCCTTCGCAGCCTTGGAACGCCAGCTTGCAACTCCAGAAGGTGACACGCTCACGAGTGAGCCGGTCCGTCGGGTTCTTCGACGGCGGACATAATCGGCCCACCTATCGGGACCAAGAAGTAACAAATCGTTGACAAAAGAAACGCTCACATCAGATAGCAAGTTTGCACAAGCACCTAGTGTTTGGAATTTCCAGCATGCGCGTTGCAATCACCAATCTCAAGGGAGGAACGAGGAAAACAAAGAAAGCGGTCACTTTGGCTGCGGTCTTGGCGTGCGTGGTTGCAGCTCATCGATGACGACCCGCAACAATCGGCAACCGAATGGGTGAATTGCCCTGATCGAGGCGCAGACATTCATTTGGCTGTGTAGGCAATGGCACCGGAGATATGCCGCTTCCGGCAGAAGGTCCATTCCGTGGGAAGTGCTTGAAATGAATGGCAAGATCACAGAAGAAGATCTAAAGGTTGCGTTGAAAGATTTTGGCTAAGGCACTACCTACTACAACCTTGATCTAAGTGCTCACGTTACTACTTAGTAACCCGTGGTCAGTAGTTGGTCAGTAGATGCGGAAATATTACCAGTGACCACCAGTGAACACTAATGTACAGTCATAGCAGGGCTGTCAAACCGGCAATATGTCAAAACCCGTTTTGTATCGTCCCAGGTAAAAGTCCTGGACTGCTTCACCGAGTGGTAAGCGGCTCGGGGTCTTAGGGCCTCCGAGATTGCTTTAAAGTTGCAGGTCAGACACCACGGGCAAGGGTTGCATTCAAGCTTTCAATTCCTTGTCGTTCTCGTTCGAGAATTAGCGGTAGTTCTCCCAGGCGGAGAAGAGCCGAGTTGATCGAATTGTAAAAGGCTTTGCGTGCGGCACTCTTCGCCACATCAGTTGCCCGATAGGGGTCATCACGATCAATCGTGTGGAGACCCCTTTTTGGTCGATCCCAACGCTCGATACGCTTGCCGATAGCCGCTCCCATGACAAGTCCGGTGGCTTGTATGCCTTCAGCCTCAAGAACGGAATTGCATAGAAACCGGACTCCGCCTGGCCGAGAGGAGTTGCTCAGCGGGAGTCTGAAGGTCTTTGATCATCGCTCCGAGCTCCGAGCCCTAGCACTTGTTCTGGCAGCAGGCGCAGTTGCCTAAGCGTGGACTTGTCTAACCGGCTCGCAAAGTGGTGCTGGACCGATTCTAGGTAGGCCACCTTGGCTAGGTCGAATATCTTTTCGCCGTCGGAGGTGAGGGCGGCGTAGACTGTGCGCCTGTCCCCGGGGTCCCGCTCTCGACGAAGCAGGCCCCGTTCTTCGAGTCGGTCGACGGTCTTGGTCACGGCGCTCTTGGCGATCACGAGGTTGCTGGCGAGGTCGACCATGCGAAGGCGTCGCTTTGGGCTCATGGCTACCTGGCAGAGGGCGAGGTTCTCGGCAAGAGTCAGTCCGGCCGACTCGATAAGGTCGCGGTTCAGTCTGATCCGGACCTGGTCGACCACCTCGCACAGCTCGGTCCAGGTGATTAGAACCTCCGGTCGATCGCCTTTGACTTTACCCATGTCCCTATCTTAGCAAAAAGTGTTGATAAGAGTATCATCCTCTATATAATGTTATCTAGAGAATCATTATGAGGAGAAGGAGGTGTGAGATGACCGCCTCACAGCCGTCGATCCGAGTCCGCCGGGCGGGTGCGATCCATCTGCTGGTCGTGAGATACAGCAGCCGCCGAGAGGACCGGGAGTCCCTCTTCAGGCTCCTGGTCGATCTTTGCACCCTGGTGACGTCGGTAGGGCTAATCCCCACCGTACTGCCGATGGCTGGCGTGTAAGCGAAGGTGGAACGATGAGCGTATTTTCGACTCAAGAACTCGCCTACCTGGGGGGACGCAGACTCGGCCGTCTGGCCACTGTCGACGCGGACGGGATGCCGCACGTGGTGCCCCTCGGTTGGAGCTACAACCCGGCGCTCGACACCATCGACATCGGTGGCGGGGAGTTGCACAGGACCAAGAAGTTCAAGAACGCGTCATCCAACCCCAAGGTGGCTTTGGTGGTAGACGACGTTCTTCCGCCGTGGCAGCCGCGTTGCGTGATGGTGCGCGGCGAGGCCGAGGCCCTCACGGCCGCGGTCGACGCCGAGGGAAATGCCCTTGGGGCGATCATTCGGATCCATCCTACCGAAGTTATCAGCTGGGGTCTCGACTAACCAGGTGAGTGACGCTTCCGCAAGCACGAGAGCCGCAGGACCCCCTCTACAGGAGAGATAAGGAGAAACTGCAATGACAGTTAATAAGACCAGCCGAGAGTTTCAATCGGCCATCAAGCCGCATCACCCTGCCCGCTGGGCGCGCCCGACTGGCGTGACAGGGGGTGCTGTGGCCGCTGTGCTGACATGGACCATTGCTCGTTTTGGTGCCGGGTTACACCTGCGAACGCCCGCCTTTTCGGGATCGGCACACCCTGCGAGTCTTTCTGCAAACCTCGCCTTCTTCGTTGCAATACTTGTCGCAGCGGCCGGGTGGGCGCTTCTTGTCGGCCTCGAACACTGGACTAAGCATCCTCGGCGTCTCTGGCTGTCTGCCGGTGGAATAGCCTTTGCCGTCTCGCTGGCGGGTCCGCTCTCTGGCCATGGAGTGAGCGCAGCTGACCGCCTTGGCCTGGTTTGCATGCACGTTGCTGTGGCCGCTGTGGTACTGCCGGTTCTAGCTGTGAGCAGCAGCCCCCGAATCAGCGACGGGATCAACCAGACAACGCCTGAGAGTGGCAATGCCAAAATAACAGTCAGCGAAGCCGAGGAGCTGGACCGGTGACCAGCGCGATATCACCACCGTGTCAACCGTCGTTCCAGTGGAAAGGTGTGAGTGAAGGAAAGGAGCATCAGATGCGCAACTGTGTTGACGAAAGCCATATTCCAATCCGGCTGCTTGGCATAAGCGGGAGCCTTCGCGAGTCATCCTTCAATCGTCGCCTTCTGCTGACGGCCGCTGAACTGCTCGATCCGCCTTTTAAGCTTCACGTCTTCAGTGGGCTCAAGGCGGTGGAGCCCTTCGACGAGGATGACGAGGCGGTGCCGCCGCCGGGAGCCACGGCCATGAGGCAAGCGATCAGAGCCGCCCGCGGTGTGGTGATAGCCACTCCCGAATACAACTCGTCGCTTCCTGGCCAGCTGAAGAACGCCTTGGATTGGGCTTCACGTCCGAGGGAGACAAGTGTGCTAATCGGCAAGCCCATGTTGGTCATTGGGGCAAGCCCGAGCCGTTTCGGCGCAGCCTGGGCCCAGGATGAGGCTCGCAAGGTGCTCAAGAGGAGTGGCGCCGATGTCCTCGAAATGGGCTTCGCTCTCGGGAATGCATTTGCCGAGTTTGACGAATCGAACATGCTCAGGTCCGAGGCCTACAGGGACCAGCTAAGGGGGCTACTGCTCACTTTCGTCGAGCACATACGGCCTCAGGAATCCATCTTCGCCGG
>SCQM01000048.1 GCA_004298555.1 Actinomycetota bacterium
GCTCTTCCGATCTGCTCTGCATGGACGGATGACCGGCGACTTGCTCGACCGCGTCGTGGAAGAGCTTCTCCAACTTCGCCCAAATGAGCATCAGTCAAGTGACGAATCAGATGCACAGGACGATCTATTCGACAACGAGCTCAGTGCGCGGACTTCTTTCTCCGTAGCGATTGTCGGCAGGCCTAATGTTGGAAAATCAACCCTTTTCAACAGGCTTATTGGTGATGACCGTTCGATAACTCACGACCAGGCTGGCACAACGACAGATTCGGTAGACACTGTTGTCGAAACCGAGATTGGAACCTTGAAATTCATAGACACGGCAGGAATGCGGCGAAAATCACACATCGACGAGGGCACGGAATACTACTCAATGGTTCGGACACTGCGTTCTATTGATGAGGCCGATGTCTCGCTTCTCGTAATAGACGGTACGCAAGGGGTGACTCACCAGGATCAGCGCCTTGCGGAAAGAATCGATGCTGCCGGGTCTCCAGTTGTCGTGATGCTCAACAAATGGGATTTGCTCTCCTCGGAGGAGAAGCTCAGGGTCAATGACCAGGTCGACGACAGGCTTGCATATTTGAGTTATGCTCCGGTTCTAAGAATTTCCGCGCTATCGGGTCTAGGCGTCACCAAGTTGTGGCGAGCGTTATCGGAATCAATTGCCGCATACAGGAATCGCATTCCTACAAGGGAGTTCAACGTTCTTCTGCAGCAAGCACAAGCAAAGAATGCTCCCCGAGGCTCCAAGATTCTTTATGGCGTTCAGGGAGCCACGAACCCTCCCACTTTTACGTTGTTCACAACAAAGGAGCTCTCTACCGGCTACCTAAGGTACCTTGAAAAGCAAATTCGGGAAAGATTTGGCCTTGGTCCAACCCCAATAAAGATCCGCGTCAGGCGCAGATCGACTAGATAGAAAATCTACCATTGGTGTATCGCAAATGTTCCTAGGTCGTAATTGGCACTTTAGAAATCTCTACGGTGATACTGATGCCATTTTGTGAAAACTGTGCCCGGTTTCATGAATCCGACGCGGTTGGCAGAAAAGGGGAGTGCCCCACATGCGGCGCTATTATTGCTCCCCCCAAAAAAGCACCGTGGCACTTTAAACTTTTGATTGTCGCGACGGTCATATATCTGTCCTATCGCCTTATACAGTTGATATTTTGGATCGCAAAGGCAATCGGACATTAGAACGTATCATTGGCAATCTCCGATTAATAGAGCTAAGCAGCACGATGCACTGCTTATTGTGGTTACTATCAAAATGACAATTCGGGCTGTGGCGCAGCTTGGTTAGCGCGCTTGACTGGGGGTCAAGAGGCCGGAGGTTCAAATCCTCTCAGCCCGACGATAAATGAGCAGGTCAGTAGCAGTTTATTCCTTCGTTGGCAACCGTTGACAATGATCCTCGTAAACCATTTGTCAACCAATTGTGAGTGAAGTTGAAAATGGGAATATCCGATGACTACGAAGAGACGTGCCGAAACTTGGCCTGCATTCTGGCAGAGAAGCAGTTTCAACAATGGATCGCTCTAGGGATTGCTCTCGGAGATCGCCCTGGCTGGCGTTTTGACACAGATCCCGGCGATCCTTGTAATGCGTCTTGGTGCTTCGGATTAGGTGCCGAGTCACAATTAGTCATTTCGCCGGATGCTGAAAAGTTCACTATATATATCAGCGGTTCGGAACCCGAAAAGCGATTCTACGATGTCGAAGACTTGATCCTCTGGCTTGATGCTCGCGAGGAGGAGTATCGCGTCTACTCACCACTCTACAACCATCTTCTGGGAGAGCTGCTTCCGAGACAGATCGAGAAATGGAAACGGGAAGAGAACGAAGAAAACGAGTAACGGTTCCTAACTCAACAGACTTGCCGAGAGAGCAGCACCCGCAGACTCGGCCATATCCGGCATTACGTGAGCGTAGATCGAGAGCGTGATTGTCGGGGAGCCGTGACCTAACATTTCCGAGACAACTTTCACAGGAACGCCAGCGGATGGCATCAAGCACCTGTATAAAAAAGGCGATGCGAACGAGATTCGCTATTTCAACTGCGACTAAGGGCACATCGCCGCATTGACCCAATCCCTTTCCGCTTACATCCTCCATTTTCACTCGCTCCAACCGATGGCAAAGATGTACGCGTGCCGCTTTCCAATCACAAAAAGTGATGCGGCGTCACTTTTGGGCGGATGCTGGAAAGCAAAGACCCTGGTGGCGATGCATCATGATTTTTGGATAAGTTGCTGGAGCGGACATTGGCCAGGGCAGTCCGGCTTAGAGAGGCAATAGTCTGCCTGGATCACTTGGACCAGGTAGCTCCCAGGGCAAAGCCGAGGCCTCGAAGAGATAATGGCTATTTGTGAATCGCCGGCAAGGAAAGGGCTAATACTCTACTTTGCAGGTAGAAGTCGCCACTTCAAGAACCAAACAAATCTTGACGAGTACACGGGTCGGTTTAACCTGGCTCAAGAGATGTAGAAGGCCAATCAAGCAAAGGCCGCCCTATTTGGGCGGCCTTTCTGGTCATGAAGGAGATCCTGCATCTACTGAAGAGCTATTGGCGAGACAAGCCGAACGCAATAGAGAATCATGTTAGTCCATTTTGAATTCTCCCCACGGATAAAATCCACAGCTGTCACCCTACGCCCCGTTGTGGTGACTATAATGATGGTCATGTCTGAAGCATTACCCTTAGCCTACGTAAAAGCCCATCTTTCTGAAATTGCAGATCGTGTCGAACGTCAGCACGACCGCGTATTGCTCACACGCAATGGACGACCGTCAGCCGTGCTCATAAGTCCGGAAGATCTTGAAGCTCTAGAGGAGACTTTGGATATTTTGTCCGATGAAAATGCTCTCAGGGAGATTCAGGAGGCTCGCGAGGAAGTGTCGCGGGGCGACACGGTTGACGGTGAATTTCTACGGTCGAAATACCTGAAAGGTTGAGCACTTGGCAACTTGTTGTCGCGGCATCTTCTGAGCGCAAGCTTGGAGAATTACCAGAGAAATTCGCTGCGGCTATTGTCGAGTTCATGCTGGGGTCACTGCTTGAAAATCCTCGGAAAGTTGGGCGTCCCTTGCAGCGGGAATTGCTTGGCCTCTATTCCGCCAGGCGGGGTTCATATCGTGTGGTGTTCCGCCTTGACGAGGAAGCGCGGAGGGTCTTTGTACTACGTATCGACCATCGATCAGATGTGTACCGGCCACGTTGAATCCCGTGACATTTATAGTGAGCAAGGAATCCCGAAAGCCTACAGTAACCTGGCGGCTGAAGGGGAATGATGGATGACCTACTTGGCCGCATAGGCGAATAGATGAGTCTCCTGTTTAGTGAGGGGCCAGTGCCAGACGAAAGTCTTCGCAGCCGTCGGAAAGATTATCTAATTCGCTATGCCCATCAAACCACTGCCATTATTGGCGCACAAGGAGTCCGGGATCAGGTGAAACTCTTACGCCTCAAGGATGCTTTAACAGTCACCATTGCGACTGTTAAACAGGCGGCGTAAGTTACAGCGTTTCCATCGATTTGATGATTTCATTTCCATAACTCCTAATAGATGGCAGTATTGTGAGACATACATGCTTGGGACGATGTGATCCGCAAGACTCGCGCCGCGCGAGCCACCAAGGGTCAGTGAGCGCGTTCATCGACACCAATGTCCTCGTCCGGCATCTGACGGGTAATCCGCCCGAGATGGCTGCCTGGGCCACAGCGTACCTCGCAGCCGAGTCTGAGCTGTTTCTGACTGATCTCCTCGTTTCTTAGACCGTTTACGTATTGGAGTCGTTCTACGAAGCGCCGCGCGAAAAGGTGGCCGAAGCGATACAGTCGCTCCTTGCGTTGGACTCAGTTGTGAGCGCCGGGAAGGCATTATTGTTACGCGCGGTGAAGGTATACGAGATATATCGTCTCAACTTTGCCGAGGCATACCTGGTAGCTTGCGCCGAGAGCACCGGCATCAACAAGGTTGCTTCCTTTGAGAGGTCCATCGATCGGGTAGGGACCATCGAACGAGTAGAACCTTGAGTCTAGCTAAATGCTAGTACCTCTGTTTGACAGGCTATCCAACGCGCTCCAGAGTCTAAAACAGCGTGGTGCGCTTTACGTCGAAAGTCCGACATATAGCAGCCTTCGACATTCCGCTTTCCACCCCTTTTAGAATAGGTTCTAGCTTGTCCGGCCCGATAGCCGGTGGGGCCGGCCACCAACTCTCCCCCGCTGACGCGTTGCGTCAAGGCCTGCTGTGACCCCTCTCATATAAGAGTGCGCTCGTATCGCGAACCGCCCTGTTGGAGACTCCATGGCTTTGAAGGGATAATGGATAAAGGAGTCATGTCAATTTGGCGGGCCCCCGTTGACTGGTGCAGTTTATGGGAGCCGGCCAAATTCACCTGAGCCAAAAAAGGTAGCCGCCCGAGTTCAAACCGAACTTACTTTAGAAATTACGGGTGAAACCAACGGAGATGGAAGTTACCAAAACGAGTTAATTGATTTACAAATAGCATTTTTTCCGCTAATTTATTCGACAAATCAAGTGAGGGAGGAATCTTATGAGAGCTTTACGCAACTTCGTACTTACAGCAGTATTGACCCTGTCCACAATTGGCCTGGCGCTGACGGTAACGGCAGGTGTTGCCTCGGCCAGTCCCAACTTGGGCAACAGCCTGAATGCCCAACTCTGTCAGCAAGGCGGATGGCAGAACTTGGAGGGTTCCAATGGAACTCTGTTCGCCAACGACGGTGCTTGCGTGAGCTATGGAGCACACGGCGGAACAATTATCCCCATACCCCCGACTATAAGCGTCAGCTTCAGCCCCACGTTCGATCCTAACTACTGCAACGTGCATCTGACTCTTTCGCACTTCGAAGCCAACACCTTCTATCCGGTCGTATACAGCATCGAAGGTTTCGGTTCTTTCAGCTGGGCACCCGGACTGACAACCAATAGCACCGGTGGCTACAACGCGAATATATTCAGCTTTTACAACCAAGACCGATTCATCAGCTTCACTATCGGTGGCGTAACGACTTCGTATGCTCAGGTAACCTGCTAGCACATAACGGAGGAATGTTCAGAGGGTCCTCTCGATCGTCAATAGAGAGGACCCTCTGTCGCATTTTTTAGACTAAAGCCAGGATTACCTTTGGTGGGTGCCAATAAATTGATCCACTTAGACCAGTTGACGACGATCTGCCAATTAGGCAAACTTAATTGTGGAAGGCGGAGAAGTCAGTCAGTATGGAATTTGTTGGTGCCAATTCGAGACTGAAATCAGGCTATGCGTCACACCTACTAATCAACAGCTCGTTCCCGACCTGGCATACCGAGAAGCGAGCCGTGAGACTACCCACCTTCAAAGCTCAGGGGCGCATACGCGTACCCATATTTGATGCCAGCTGTAACCAGAAGGACGCATTGGTCTGTACGGGTCTGGGTGCAGGTGGTGTTGTACGGCTTCGTTCCGGAGACTGGACTTACCGAGAATGTCTCAGTACCATCTCCCGAATCATCCGTTATGATAAATGGCTGAGCCGCCAACTGTTCTCCACATCCTGCGCTGCTGGCATCGGCGGCGGTTGCACCTTCAGACACAAAGAGCTTTCCGCCTTTTCCGAATCCGGTGACTGTCACCTTAATCTTCTCTCCGTCTACCAGATTCGTCGAGGGCATAACAGCTACCTTGGGGTTGTGGGTCTGAAGAGTTCTAACTGACCAGAAAGACTCACTTGCTGCATATACAAGGGCTGATAAGGGTTGCTAACCATTATGCGGAAGTCAGAACCAATGTCCTGACCGGCAGCGAGCCGTGCATAGTTAAATGGCGCACGAACAGTTATCCAGTCTCCGGTTCCTGGTCAGACCGCTGGACTTCAAGCTGCGAGGAACAGAGGGAGGATAGGCGGAAGACCCAGAGCGATCAGCTCTGAGAAGCTCACAGCAATCTTGGAAGCTGTTGATTCGGGGATGTCTAAGGCCGCAATCTTTCGAACCTTTGGTGTGAAGCGAACGACATTGATCGAAACACTTTCGAGACTTGGGAGATTAATTCGTCCCTCAAGATCTAGGGGGCGACAAACAGGCATGAATGCGACGCTGCATCACTTTTTGGCAGATTCTCGAAAGCAAAGACCCTGGTAGCCATCCATCATGATGTTCGAGTAATTTGGGGCCCTGGCCCTAGAATCTGCTCGCGTTGCTCGATATTTACCATCAAATCGATGGTAAATGAATCTATTATCCCAGCAATATACAGGTTCTACAAGAAAGATGCTCTTCTGCTTAGCATCCGCCGACCACATCAGTCATGCACAATCAGAGCGTGTTCCCTAGAGCGGGCTACTCCAAATTTGTGAATCAAACGGAAACAGTCTCAGAACGGTTTTTCAACAATGTTGATTGGTTACGTGAAAGTCTCCACCGCAAACAAACAAAGCACAAATTGCAAAGAGATGCTCTTTTTTTAATGTCCATGCGGATCGCGGCCATTTGTTTGAGGACAAGGCAAGTGGTGCACGTGACGACCATCCAGGGTTGCAAGAGGCCCTCAGATTAATAAAGTTCGGAGGTACGTTAGTCGTGTGGAAACTCGATCGGCTTGGGGGTTGCCTTACCCACTTGATTGAAATCATTAACACCACCCGAAATGCTCCGAGCCCGACAGCCCACCACTCGGCGCGGTCGTGGACCCACCGTGCGTTCATGAGGTCTCGCTCGGACGCAGGCCGGCGCGCCTCTCAAAGATCATGCCTGAGTCGGTGTCGAGACTTGCTATGCGGAGGTCAGTTACAATTCGAGATAGTTTCTTGGCCTTAGATGTCGAGCGAACTAGACGTAGTCGGGCGGGGGTGGCTGGCTACTTTCTGCGCGGCTATTACTGATGGGCAGCCCTTAGGAAAGGAGATGGAAATGGGAGCCTTCAATCAGCCCGAGAAAGTTGTAACGACTTTTCGAAAGAAATGCGCAGTAATGTTATCCGCAATGGGTCTGACGTTGACCTCGGTTAGTGCGGTCGTTATGTTGACTTCTCAGAGCGCCTGGGCGAGTACGGACTTTACCTCCTTCTCGCCACCGCTCACTGGAGCGACAGACTTCGCAACCAATTTCCCATACATAGGCAATAGCTTTGGCATCGGTCCCATTGGCATGATCGATGACGGGACGAATTTCTTTGTCAGTGATTTCGCCAATGGAAGGCTCTACAAGTTTCCGATAACTGGTGGGAGTGCGACCACAGTTCCTTCTGCTCCAGACGGACTCTTCGGTCTCGCACTATCCCACGGTTCCTACTTTGCAACAAACCTGGGCACCACAGTAAAGACGTTCAATCCCTCGACGCTCGCAGTGAGTCCAACGAATGTTCTCCTACCTTGCGGGGGCGCAGAGGGCATTGCCGCTGACCCGCTAAGCACCGATCTTTATGTCGATACGAGCTGCGGTGTGTACCGAGTGCAGAGTCCGCTTTCTGCATCGCCTACTGTCTCGCTTTTCTCAACGAGTATTACAAATAACCAATTTGATGGCATCTCGATCTCTTCGAATGGACAGGCATTTTGGGCTGCGGATACCCAGGTAGGCAAGGCCGTTGAATTCAACCGTTCAGGCGCCGTCGTCGCAACAGTAACAGATACTAACAGCCCCGACGGAATTGGCATTGCCGAACCCGGTGTTACCTTTGATGGAATCAACGTCTCCAACAATGTCTTTATCAATAATAACAACGGCACCATCACCCGCGTGGATACTAACAACGGTAATGCCCTATCGACTGTGGCTTCTGGCGGATCGCGCGGAGACATGGCCATTACAGGGCCCAACGGCTGTCTTTACGTGACTCAGTCCGATCGCGTCGAACAACTGTCGCCCTGTTTCTTCCAGGCAATCACCCCAACAGTCGGGGTCACGCCCGTCGCATCGATCTCGGGGACCGAGGGAAGCTCATTTAATGGAACAGTTGCCACTATCACCGACAGCAGCCAGACTGCGTTGGCATTGGGTTTCTCTGCAACGATAAACTGGGGAGACGGCACTACCAGCTCCACGGGAACTGTAACCGGGAGCGCCGGAAGCTTCACGGTGACAGGGAGCCATGACTACGCAGAAGAAGGGTCTTACACGGTGTCGATCAGCATCACTGATCCAGCTGGCACTGTGCACAAGGTCACTACGACAGCCTCTGTGGCTGATGCTGCGCTCACTGCCACGGGGAGCCCCGACTTTGCCTCGGCCAACCTTACGAACCAGAC
The DNA here is from genome assembly GCA_004298555.1 of Actinomycetota bacterium. Taxonomy (GTDB): domain Bacteria; phylum Actinomycetota; class Acidimicrobiia; order Acidimicrobiales; family Acidimicrobiaceae; genus SCQM01. The sequence continues at coordinate 8,258 of SCQM01000048.1, forward strand.
ACTGGCTACCTTCACAGATGCGAACGCGTCCGCCACGGTAGCTGACTTTACTTCTGGGGGCGGTTCCACGATCATCAACTGGGGTGATGGCAGTACTAGCTCCGGAACTGTCACCCAGACCGGTCCGGGGTCGTTCTCGGTAAGTGGGAGCCACAGCTACTCCGTCTTGGGACCTCACACCATCACCGTCACAATCGTCGATGACGGGGGTAGTACCGCAATAGCGGTTACCCACGTGACAGCCTTTGCCTTCCCGTCCGGCGGTGCCTTTGTGATCAGCAATGCCAATAGTGCCAATGGCACCGCGGTAACGTTCTGGGGCGCTCAATGGGCCAAGATCAATACGTTGAGCGGCGGTCTGGCGCCGTCGTCGTTTAAGGGTTTTGAAGACAGCGCCGCCCCAGCAGTATGCAGCACTTCGTGGACAACTGACCCCGGAAACAGCACACCGCCGCCAAGTGGACCGTTGCCGACCTATATGGGAGTGATCGTTTCGAGTTCCATCACACAGTCAGGTTCCATGATCTCTGGCAATACCCCAGGTATCGTCATAGTTAAGACCAACTCCGGCTATGCGCCTGACCCTGGTCATGCGGGAACGGGCACAGTCGTTGCCTCGGTTTGCTAGTGCCAGAGCAAGATGAAGGCTAAGTAATCGCTCAGTGCAGAGATGGAAGTGGCTGCCTTTGGGGCAGCCACTTCCATCTCACTCGTCATCCTAGAGGAAGATCACAGCGGCAACTGATTCCACGTCATCATGGTTTTCTTGCATAAGGATACAGACGGGACAGCTGGACACAGAGAGCGCGACTTCTCGACCGCGTAGCGACTGGCTCATAGAAGTGTCCGGAGACGTCGATGTAAAATCGGTCCCATTGGTGTAAAGTTCATATAACGGTGGACAGCCATCATGGATCTACGTGATGCTGTTGGTTGCTGTCAGGCAGGTCGCCGTAGCGTTCTTGCAGCTGTAAGCGCGTATAAAGTCTGGCGCGGGGCCCTTGAGGACTAAAGATTGTTGTTACGAAGCGCCTACCATCGCTAGCAAGGTCATTATCAACCCCCAGTTTGCATCTGTGAGGCGATGTTTACAAGTTCACGTTCAGAAGAACTGATTCCCTTGTGACGTGACCACACGGCATGCAGCGTTCTGCTTAGGTCCAAGCCTGTCACTTCGATCTTGACCAGGGAGCAATCGTCGGTCTCTGCCTTGACGGCCAGCCGACTCAGAACGCCAGCACTCCCTCGTAACACCAGGGTGGACTTGATGGCAGAGGTAGAGCCCATCTCAGCTTCAAGGAGTAGCTCACCACAGCCGGCCTTGGCCATCTGAGTCTCAAAAACGGATCTTGTCCCCGAGCCACGTTCACGAAGCACAAGCGGCGCTGAGGCAAGTAACTCTGGGGTAATTGGCCGCTTTCTTTTTGCCCACGGGTGGTTGCTTCCAGCGACCACCCAGAGCTCATCCGTACCCACCACTGCCGTTTCGAGTTCGTCGTCTGTCTCCTGTGACTCAATGAACCCGAGATCACCGGTTGTTTTGACACTTTGGATCACCCTGGATGAATTGGCAACGGTCAGCTCCGGGATAAGCGTGAAGTTTGTTTGTCTCAATATTCCCAGCCAGTTGGGAAGGAGGTACTCGGCAATCGTGTGGCTAGCGTGAATTCTAAGTTCTTGGGATCTCTGGTTGGATAACTGCTTGGCTACCGTCATCAGCCTGTCGGCGGAAGCGAGTGTCTCTTTGGCCAATTGATAGATCCGGATTCCCGCTTCTGTGACGGTGCTTCCCTGCGGAGTGCCATCGACCAGCTTTAGATGGAAAAGACGTTCGAGTTCGGCAATTCTGGCGCTAGCCGATGGTTGAGAAATGAGGTGGCGTCTAGCCGCTTTGGAAACACTTCCCAAGTCCACGACGGAAACAAATAGCTCCAAGCTTTGCAGTGATGGGACTTGCGCAATCATAATCATGTCATAGTCTACACCTATAACGTCCCAGGAACTTGGGCACAACGGCATAGGCAGACAGTCTCTATAGTCAGATGTAATCAGTCATCAACTGAAGGGGCGCACAATGAGTATCGTTGACTCGCCGCGGGCAATCACTCCCAAGTGGATAAAGGTGATCGACCAGACAAAATGTATCGGTTGCCACGCCTGCAGCACTGCCTGCAAGTCGGAAAATCTGGTGCCTCTTGGCGTTCATAGAACCTATGTCAAGGCAGTTGAGACTGGTGTCTTTCCACAGGTAAGACGGAACTTTCAGGTGACAAGATGCAACCAATGTGAGAATCCTCCCTGTGTGGCCATATGCCCCACAAAGGCGATGTACCAACGTGATGACGGTATTGTCGACTTCGACAAGTCCATTTGCATAGGGTGCAAAGCATGCATGGCGGCGTGTCCATATGATGCAATATTCATAAATCCCGACGACCACACCGCCGAAAAGTGCAACCTCTGCGCGCATCGTATCGTGATTGGACTTGAACCGGCCTGCGTGACGATTTGTCCGACCGAGGCAATTTTGATCGGCAATGCCAACGATCCAAATGACAAAGTGACAAAGATAATCCACCGCGAACCCGTGACAGTGCGGCATGGAGAAAAGTCAACTAGACCAAAGCTGTTTTACAAAGGAGCGGATCAGTCAACTCTGGATCCAATCGCCGCACGCCAGCCTGCCGGCGATATCTTCATGTGGTCCCAGATCAACCGGGCTTCACGCATTACAAATTCCGGTCATGTGGCTGAGCATCATAACAACGATTCAGTTGAATCGAGGCTAGCGTATGACATCTCGCATTCAATGCCCTGGGGATGGAAAGTGAGCGGCTACACGTGGACCAAGGGAATAGCGATGGGCGTCGCTATTAGTGCGTTGTTGGCCGTGGTTTTAAAGAAACTTGCAATCACTTCAGTCGCTATCCGATATGACATGCCAGTAATTGCATTGGCAGCACTCTCCGTGACAGGATTTTTGCTCGTAACCGATCTCAAGCAACCGAAGAGGTTCCTCTATATATTTGTAAAACCTCATTGGAAGTCATGGTTGGTGAAAGGGGGTTTCATAATTGGCGCCGATGGTGCTGCACTAGTACTTTGGCTCCTGTCTTCCATATTGGGCCTGAATTCAACAATGTTTGGTCTGATAGGAGTGGTGCTGGTGGTTACCTCTGTCCTGGGGGCAATCTATACCGCTTATCTTTTCTCCCAGGCAAGGGCTAGAGATCTGTGGCAAAGTCCATTGAGAGTTCCACACCTGTTGGTGCAGGCTCTGCTTCTTGGGTCTGCAGCGCTGGTACCATTTTTAGCTGCTGATCAAAACGCACAAATGTTCGTACTGCGGCTTGGTGCATTGGCGTGCGTCACCCATATTGGTTTCGTGCTGGTCGAGACGACCATCGCACACCCAACCTCACACTCCAAGGCGGCGATTTGGCACATGACGTTGGGTCGCTACGCTGCCCCCTTCTGGGTAAGTGCAGTCGCAGTGTTGCTAGGTGCTAGTGCTCCGCTACTGGGAATAATTCCTTTGCTAATTGCTGGAATAGGACTTCTTGGCTATGAGCACGCTTATATACAGGCTGGTCAGTCGGTCCCGCTTGCTTAGAGAATTGGGAATTGGAGTTAGATATGGACAATAGACGTGATGAGGCCAAGAAGCGTCTGATGGAGAGGGCCTCTTTGATTTCGGCGGCCAAGGAGGACGTGACAGCCAGAGGGGGGACGTTTTACCAAGGAGCTTCGCAGATCTCACTTGCCTCGCATCCTCCCTTTGAGAACTGGGACAACTGGGTTGAGCTGGATTCCAAGGAGTGGCCAAAGAATAAGAAGCGGCACTACAGCTTGGTTCCTACCACCTGTTTCAACTGTGAGTCCGCCTGCGGACTGCTTGCATACATTGACAAGTCCACGGGATTGGTCAGAAAGTTCGAAGGTAATCCGGAGCACCCGGGTTCCCGCGGAAAGAACTGCGCAAAGGGTCCAGCAACCATAAATCAAGTTACTGATCCCGACCGGATCCTTTACCCTTTGAAAAGATCGGGCCTACGGGGTGAAGGCAAGTGGCAAAGGGTCAGCTGGGACGAGGTTCTCGACGACCTTGGCAAGAGGATACGTAATGCCATTATCGAAAACCGGAAGGACGAGGTAGTTTGCCACATCGGGCGGCCCGGTGAGGATGGTTTCACCGAAAGGGTCCTGGCATCATGGGGCGTCGATGGCCACAACTCCCATACCAATGTCTGCTCAAGCGCCGGAAGGGCCGGGTGGCAATTCTGGACGGGCATGGACCGGCCCAGTGCGGATTTTGCCAAAGCCGACGTGATCTTTCTGATTAGTGCCCATCTCGAGACCGGACACTACTTCAATCCCCATGCACAGCGCATAAATGAAGCCAGACAGCACGGAGCAAAATTGATCGTGGTCGATACAAGGCTTTCAAATACTGCCACACATGCCGATTATTGGCTATCTCCATATCCAGGTTCGGAATCAGCCATAAATCTGGCGATTGCAAATCACCTGCTGCAGAATGATCTTTTTGACAGGGAGTTCGTCCGCCGCTGGTGGAACTGGCAGGAGTGGATGGAGGATGCTCATGCAGACAAAGAGGCCACTTTTGAAAATTTCTTGGCAGAGCTAAAAACCACTTATGAGTCTTTTACATTCCGTTATGCCTCCCAGGAGTCTGGCATTGGCGAGACAGTCCTGGCTGAGGTTGCAGATTTGGTGGCGGGCGCAAAAAGTAAATTTTCCAGTCACATTTGGCGCTCTGCAGCTGCAGGCAATCTGGGCGGGTGGCAAATCTCCCGGACTTTGCTGTTGATCAATGCGCTCCTTGGCGCCATCGCCACTGAAGGTGGAACTTATCCCAACGCATGGCACAAGTTCGTTCCCAAACCTATGTATGTTCCACCCCATCCTGATGTTTGGAATGAACTGACCTGGCCGAGCGAGTACCCGCTTGCTATGAATGAGATGAGTTTCATACTTCCTCACCTCATCGAAGAGGGGCGTGGAAAGCTGGACGTCTATTTCACGAGGGTCTATAACCCAGTCTGGACCAATCCCGACGGCATGACGTGGATTGACGTCCTGCTCGATGAAACAAAGATCGAATGTTACGCGGCGCTTACCCCCACGTGGAATGAGACCGCATACTTCGCCGACTATGTGCTCCCAATGGGTCATGCCTCGGAGCGGCACGACCTGGCATCATATGAGCAATATGACGGTCAGTGGGTGGCTTTTCGTCAGCCTGTGCTTCGAACCTACCGAAACCAAAATGGGGAGGACATTACTGATACCCGGATCTCCAACCCCGGTGAGGTCTGGGAGGAGAATGAGTTCTGGATCGAATTATCGTGGCGCATCGATCCCGATGGCACCCTTGGAATTCGAAAGTTCTACGAGTCGCAGCTGAAACCGGGTGAAAAGCTGACAGTTGAGGAGTACTACTCTTATATCTTTGAAAATTCCGTTCCTGGACTTCCCGAAATGGCCGAGAAAGAGATGGTCACCCCGCTTCGCTACATGCAGAGGCATGGGGCATTCGAGATCTCAAACAAGGTTGGTAAGCGCTTTGAAGAGGTAGTTCCCGCTTATGAACTCGAAGACACCGTCACAAGTCGGCATGGGCGCATCTACACCAGATCCCCAAAGCCTCAAAGTCCAAATATTGCTCCTGCTGGTGATCCCGATCCAGACGAAGCTGGAAGGCGTCCGGTCGGCGTGGAAGTTGACGGGGAGCCTCTGCGCGGATTTCCTACGCCATCTGGCAAGCTCGAGTTTTACTCAAAGACGCTTGCCAATTGGGGATGGGCTGAACAGGCAATACCCGGGTACATAAAGAGCCATATCCATCCGGAAAATATGAAGAAAGATGAAATGGTACTCATCTCGACCTTCAGGCTGCCGGTACAGATTCATACCCGCTCGGCAAATGCGAAATGGCTCGATGAGATAGCCCATACCAATCCGGTTTGGATCAATCCCATTGATGCGGAGAGAATTGGCATCAAGGAAACTGGCCTTGTCAGAGTGAAATCGGAAATCGGCTACTTCGTGGCAAAGCCTTGGATAACAGAAGGAATTCGACCAGGCGTTGTCGCCTGTTCTCATCATATGGGCAGATGGAAGCTGAGCGAAGAAATAAGTTCATACCTCATGAGAACCGTGGCTATTGATTCATCGGGTGACACAAGACGGCTCGTCCCAAAGGCTGCACCGAAGCCGTTCGACTCTGACGACAAAGACACGGCCAGATTCTGGTGGCAGGATGTGGGAGTGCACCAGAACCTCATTTTTCCGGTTCATCCGGACCCTGTTTCCGGCATGCATTGCTGGCATCAGGCCGTACAAGTCGTGCCTGCCCAACCCGGCGACACCTATGGAGAGGTTTATGTCGACAGGTTGAAGTCCAAGGAAGTCTTCAAGCGATGGCTGGCTTTGGCCCGAGACGCATACAGTGTCTCTCCCGACGGGACCAGAAGACCTAGATGGCTGATGAGGCCTCTGAAGCCAACAACGGCCGCTTCGCGGCTACCCTCAAGGAATTGAGGCCTGCTTTGTCATACGACCGCTTTCCAAAGGGAGGTGCATTAGGAGGAAGCTTGGCTCCTGGCGACCTTAAAGCCTGCGCAGATGTCGCCGGCGCGCTCGCCGAAGTTGCGGAGGCGTCGTCGTTACGAAAAGAATTGTTGGCCGCCCTCGATATTTGCAATGCGACGCCGTCTGACTTGTACCGCCTGTTTATCAAGGA
>SCQM01000049.1 GCA_004298555.1 Actinomycetota bacterium
GACCGGGATACCTCGGCAGAGGTATCCCGGTCCAACGAGGCAAGGTGGGTAGCCCGCATCGAATTGGCCGGAGAGCCCGTGCTCCGGCTCCATAAAGCGATCAAAGACCTGAAGAGCCTTCCACTATGCGTGTACTGCCAAAATCGTGCAAGTCTGAATCTTCCATGCCCATTTTAATTTGCTTTTGAGCTCTTCTATGCCACGGGTCAGCTACCGGCGCAGAGGGTATCAGGGCTGGCGGCATTCCACCTGGGAATGCACTGACTCAGCAGCCAGAATGAACAGCAGCATTAATCCAGGTTCAATCAAATGCACCATTCTTGAGGTGCTGCAAAGCGGCTCAAGAAGCGTCGTACTGCCCCAAAAGAGAACTATTCCCTCGTCAATTTAACGTGGTCAGACCATTTCCAAACCCTTGCGGACATGCGCAAAAAATTGATAAGGTATTGATGTACATTTTCCTGAGCCACGGGCTCAGTTCAAAAAGGTCATTTGACCACCGAGAAAATAACAGATTATCAGGGAGAGACTCCTATCGAAGAAAAAGGTCTTTACCTTTGCATGGTTAGCGTCCACGGACTCATTAGGGGCAAAGAGCCAGAGCTGGGGCGCGATCCAGATACAGGCGGACAAGTTGGCTATGTGCTTGACTTGGTGCATGCCTTAGCAAAAAATAAACACGTTGAGAAAGTCGACCTGCTGACGCGAAAAGTTGAGAGTCCGGCGATCTCTGCTGATTATGCTGCGGACGAGGAGATACTGACTAGCAATTCGCGAATCGTTCGATTGCGTTGCGGCCCGAGGCGCTATATCCGCAAAGAAGCTTTATGGCCGTATCTTGACGAGTTCGTCGATCGCACGTTGCAGCACTTCAAGGCTCAGGAACGGCTTCCTGATATTCTTCACACCCACTACGCAGATGCCGGATACGTCGGTCTTCAGCTATCCAGCATGCTCAACATTCCGCTGATTCATACTGGCCATTCTCTTGGGAGAGTCAAGCGGCAGTACCTCCTTGAAGGAGGGATGACCGCTGCACAGATTGAGCGCCGCTTCCGCATAAGCCGGCGCATTGAGGTCGAAGAGCAGATACTCGATCAGGCTGACATGGTTATTACTAGTACCCGCCAAGAAGCAGATCAGCAGTATGGCCTGTATGAGAGAACACGCCCAAACAGGATCAGGGTAATCCCACCAGGGATGGACCTATCCAGGTTCCACCCGCCGGAACGCGACTGGCACCCGCCCGAAGCAGTCCGTAATGAGGTCGACCGTTTCTTGACCAAGCCCAATAAGCCGATGATCCTGACTATTGCCCGTGCGGACCGCCGCAAGAATCTGGAGGGCCTTGTAGAGGCCTATGGAAAACATCCCGAGCTGCAGCGGCGTGCCAATCTGGTAGTCGTTGCCGGGAACCGTGATGAAATTGCCACTCTTGAGGATAGCGCAGCTCAGATAGTCACAAACATGCTGCTCCTGATTGACAAATATGAACTCAATGGCAAGGTATCCATGCCGAAGCACCATCAGCCGGATGACGTTCCAGAACTCTTTCGGCTTGCCCAAAAGCGCCGTGGCGTGTTCGTGAATTCTGCCATAACCGAGGCATTTGGCCTGACCCTTCTCGAGGCGGCTGCTAGCGGCGTGCCGTTGGTTGCGCCAAATGACGGCGGACCTGTTGACATAATTCGTCACTGCCGAAATGGTTTTCTCGTTGACACGCTTGATCATGACGCACTCGCGGATGCGCTACTCGCAGTCATAACTGCAGGCCCCAAATGGCGCCAGTGGGCACGCAATGGAATTGCGGGAGTCAGAAACCATTATGCCTGGGATTCCCACGTTGAAAAATATATTAAAGAGGCGCGCCAGGTAATCCGGTCAAGCCGAAAATCGACTCGAAGAAGAATCGAACTGCTGCATAAACCTCCGCTGATCCATGCAAACCGGATCCTGGCTTTAGACATTGACAACGTCCTCGTTGGAGATGCAAAAGGGCTCAAGCAACTTCTAGGTTGGATCGAGCTGCACCAAAAGAAGACCATCTTTGCCGTAGCGACCGGCAGATCGCTGCATGACACGCAAAACGTGCTGCGGCAGCACAATGTACCCCTTCCCGAAGTAATTATCAGTTCTGTCGGCAGCGAGATCCACTATGGCCCGAAGATATTGCCCGATCTCGGATGGGCCACCCACATTCAGTATTCTTGGCGCCGAGAAGCGACAGTTCAGACGCTCAAACAAGTACCTGGCCTTACTCTCCAGCCGATAGCCAACCAGAGAGAATTCAAAATTTCTTACAACGTGTCGCCGGAAAGTATGCCTTCAATTGAAGAGATATCCAACGTGCTCAATTCACATGGCCTGAGAGCAAACCTCATCTATTCGCATTCAGAGTTTTTAGATGTCCTTCCCATCAGAGCGTCGAAAGGCCGCGCGATCCGATACCTTTCCTACAAATGGGGCGTTCCCCTGGAAAAGATACTTGTCGCAGGTGATTCGGGAAACGACGAAGAGATGCTGGAAGGGCGCACCTTGGGGGTGGTAGTCGGAAACTACAGCCCTGAATTAGAACGTCTTAGAGGTCATCACCAGATCTATTTCGCGAAGGCGGAATATGCTCTAGGAGTGCTTGAAGGTATAGAGCACTACCGATTTTGCGATCCCAAGAATTGCACCGATGCCGAGCAACAGCTTCAGTCATAGCTAAAGTAGAGGCAAGCATTTATCTGAAATGCTTGAACCTCAAGACGCCGCCAAAACACTTAGAAGAACGACTTTTGATGATAGAAACAGAACATACCATGGCCAGCCCCAGACCCCGACGCAATCTAGCCAGTGCGCTGGTCATATCCGCCCGTCCAAAGCAATGGATAAAGAACCTTCTGGTTCTTGCAGCGCCAGTTGCTGCGGGCACGATCACAGACACAAGGATTCTCAAACCTTCCCTAGTCGCCTTTGTCGCTTTCACCTTCGTCGCATCCGGGATTTACCTGATAAATGATGTGATGGATTTAGAGGCGGACAAGTCACACCCGAAAAAATCCGATCGCCCAATTGCATCTGGCGAAGTCCCACTCGCACTGGCAATAACAATTGCAGTTGTGTTGGAGATAATGGGCCTCGCAATTTCATTTATCTTTGGCAATGCCAATCTGGGCCTCGTGATCACCATTTACGTGGCCATGAACCTTGCATATTCGAGCTTTCTAAAGCATGAGCCGGTTATCGACATACTTGTCGTGGCCCTTGGATTCCTGCTTAGGGCGATTGCGGGCGGCGTGGCTGATAATGTCCCGCTTTCAAACTGGTTCGTGATCGTTGCATCCTTTAGCTCTCTTTTCGTTGTGATTGGAAAGCGCTATGCAGAATCACAGCTGCTGGGAGAAGATGCCGCAGCCCACAGGGCATCTTTGGGAAAGTACCCAATCGGGTTCCTAAATTATGCCAGATCACTTTCATCGGGAGTTGCCATAACTGCCTATTGCCTCTGGGCGTTCGAAAGAGGAACTGCCGCCCCAAAGGGTGCACTGTGGATCGAAAGTTCAATATTATTCTTTGTCGCGGCCATTTTGCGGTACGCCTTATTAATTGAACAAGGTCATGGAGGTGCACCGGAAGATCTGCTCATGTCTGATAGATTGCTTCAAGTCATAGGTGCGATCTGGATTTTAGTGCTAGTAATTGGAATCTATCTGAGCAGGTAGAAACGGGGGACGTAGCGGGGATCAACATCTTTTACTGGAAACTAAGAGGATAAATTGGCGACTGAAAATAACAAGATCCTTACGGGCTGGGGACGCACGAACCCCGGAATGAGTTCAAAACTGGAGCTGCCAATCAGTTCAGATTGGCCGGCAATGCTCAAAGCGCTCTCATCTTCTGGAGTGGTGGCCAGGGGCCTGGGACGAAGCTATAACGATGCTGCACAACTTTCAGGTGGAACTTTCATCGATACAACCACATGGAACCAGGTGCAGCATTTCGATCCCTCCAGCGGTATCCTGCAGGTTGAAGCTGGCGCATCGCTGGATCAAATCATGAGAGAATTCGCTGATCTGGGCTTCTTTGTACCGGTTACGCCCGGAACGCGTCATGTCACCATCGGAGGTGCGATTGCCTGCGACGTGCATGGAAAAAACCACCACAAAGATGGGTCATTCACTGACCACGTACTCTCTTTAGATCTTGCAACACCCAGCGGCATACTGACCCTTACCCGGGAAGAGAATCCGCAGCTGTTCAATGCCACATGCGGCGGCATGGGTTTGACCGGGGTAATTCTTGGCGCCACAATCCGCTTACTTCGAATCGAGTCAGTTTTCATGAAAGTGGACACTCATCGCACCAACAACCTCGATGAAGTAATGGACCTGATGGAGACCGAAGACGATGACTATCGCTATTCAGTCGCATGGGTTGATTCACTTGCCAGAGGATCTTCTTTAGGCAGAGCAGTATTGACCCGCGGGGACCATGCCCTGCTAAGTGACCTCACCGGCGCGCAGCGAAAGGCGCCGCTAGAGTTCAAACCTAAGACTCTTTTTTCCGCACCTGACATTTTTCCCCCTGGACTTTTGAATTCGCTCACCATTAAGGCTTTTAATGAACTCTGGTACCAAAAAGCCCCCAAAAAGGAGATAGGGGCAATTCACCACGCCGCTTCCTTTTTCCATCCTCTTGATGTGGTGGATAACTGGAATCGCATTTATGGTCCAAGAGGATTCGTCCAGTACCAGTTCGTTGTGCCGTTCGGCCATGAAAACGTCATCAGAAGCTCGCTTGAACTGCTCGCGAAAAATCGTTCCGGCTCGTTTCTCACAGTGCTGAAGCGCTTCGGCAAGGCCAACAACGGGCTCATTTCCTTCCCTATGGAGGGATGGACCCTAGCCCTGGATCTTCCGGTTGGACCCGCCAATTTGGCCAGCCTATTTGATCAGCTTGACGAAATGGTGATTTCGGCAGGCGGCCGTATTTACTTGGCCAAAGATGCGCGAGTTTCAAAGAGCCATCTCAAAATCATGTATCCTCACCTTGAGGAATTTGAACAAATTGTAACATCGGTTGATCCGACGAGAATTCTCCAATCCGACCTATCGAGACGCCTTGGAATATAGGCCTGTGAAATGACCAAGGAAACCAAGACATTGAACGACTCCTTCAAGAAGCCTCAAAATGTGGTAGTGCTAGGTGGAAATTCTGATATTTCCTTCGCGATTCTGGCCGAACTCGCAAAACACCGTCTGGAAAAGGTGGTTCTGGCCGGGCCAAACCAGTCAACCCTGCACGGCCGTGCCTCCATGGTTAGCGAACTTGGGGAAATTGAGGTAAAAGTGGCCTCATTTGACGCCACCGACCTGGCGCAAGTCCCTGCCCAAACCGAATTGGCCATGTCGCTCGTGCCAACGGTGGACCTGTTGATCATCGCCGCTGGACGTCTTGGTGATCAGGCATCAGATGAATCGGATCCAGCAGCCGTATCGAAAATGATTACCACAAATTTCACCGGTCCGGCTGTGGCCTTGACCGCTGCAGTCGAAAAAATGAAAAAACAGGGCTATGGCTCAGTACTCGTATTGTCCTCGGTTGCAGGAACCAAAGTCCGCCGGTCGAATTTCATTTATGGTTCGTCAAAGGCTGGACTTGACGGATTTGCTCTTGGTTTCTCCGACGCACTCTGGGGAATGCCAATTCGAATTACCGTCGTCCGACCCGGATTCGTCAAATCCAAGATGACCGCATCGCTGAAAACTGCTCCGATGTCGACGACTCCGGAGAAAGTTGCTGCTGCAGCCATCAGAGCAATGGAGCTTGGCAAGGAGACCGTCTGGGTGCCAAGCTCATTCCGGACAATTATCTTTGCACTCCGCCACCTGCCGAGGTCCGTGAACCGAAAACTCCCCTTCTGACCGCTGGATTCAGGCCCG
>SCQM01000050.1 GCA_004298555.1 Actinomycetota bacterium
GAATCTGGATCCTCGGTTCATAAGGAATCGCATCCGGAACGAGGTCATACCACTGCTGTCCAACGTCTCCCAGCGGGACGTCGTTCCAATTCTTTCTCGGACGGCCCATATTTTGCACCAAGTCGCGATATATATTTCTTCGCAAGCTGACGCTCTTGATCCGACGGACGCAAAGGGGCTTGCCGCGGCAGATGAGGTCATAGCAACTGAGGCGATCAGGCGATGGTTGGCCGATGACCATGGCCACACCATTTCCTACGAACTTGCTCAAGACGTACTCAGGGTCGCTAGAGGGGAGAAAGTTGCTACTGACCTGCCTGGGGCCACCAGGGTCCGCCGCTCCAAAGGAAAGCTTTCGAAATTCGCTATTGAATCGCTGAAGCCCGATAGCTCCATTTGATTGTTTAGAAGTCTTGATCGTGAACTAAGTTGATTCATGCCATGAATTCAAACTCCACGTCAAGCTCCAGTTGGGCTGATTCAGACCCTTCTCTGGGCGAAGTGCTTCTGCAAGCATCCGTTATCCAGTCTAAAATTAGAGAGCTGGGAAAGATTATTTCCCGTGACTACGCTGGCCGTTCCCTGCTTCTGGTCGGAGTCCTAAAGGGCGCCCTGCTTTTTGTAGCCGATCTCGCCCGTGCCATCGATTTGCCAGTCGAATTTGATTTCATGGCCGTCTCCTCTTATGGAGTGACAACGAAAACTTCGGGAGTGGTACGGATCGTAAAAGATCTTGACATGGATTTGACGGACAAAGATGTCCTGATAGTCGAGGAGATTGTCGATTCAGGGTTGACACTTTCATATCTTGTCCGCAATCTTCAAGCTCGCAATGCGAGATCGGTTCAAGTGTGCGCGCTTCTGGTTAAGGAGGGCATGCAGCCATCGGGACTCGATATTGCCTACACTGGGTTTGTAATACCCCCGGTATTTGTCGTTGGCTATGGGTTGGATCTGGCCGAAAAATACCGAAATCTTCCATACGTGGCAGTGCATATCGAATGATTCAGAGGTTGTTGGTGTGGCAAATGAATCCGTAGAGGGCAGTCAGAAGCGTGAATTTCAAAGGGAAAGAGTTCAGAAACTTGTTGCTGAGCTGATCGAAGCCGTGGGAGAGGATCCCAATCGGGAGGGACTGAAGCTGACTCCCTACCGGGTGGCGGAAATGTTTGAGGAATTGCTTTCCGGAACAAACCAGCCAAGCGCAGGTTTTCTGGGGTCGATGTTTCCCGCTGGTCACGAAGAAATGGTCATTTTAAGGGACATATCGTTTTTCTCCATGTGTGAGCATCACCTTTTGCCATTCTTTGGAGATGTCCATGTTGCGTATATTCCGAATGAGTCTGGTCATATCGCAGGTCTTTCAGGTATTGCAAGGCTTGTTGACGGGGTTTCCAAGAGGCTTCAGGTGCAGGAGCGTTTCACAACAGAAATTGCAAATGCCATTCAGGCATCCATGAAACCCAAAGGAGTCTTGGTGGTAGTGGAAGCCGAACACCTGTGCATGTCGATGCGAGGATCAAAAAAGGTCGGCTCCAGAGCGCTGACCTCTGCGGTGCGCGGCGTGTTCCAGAAAGACGGCGTAACCAGGGCCGAGGCGTTGGAACTTATTAGGAAGGGACGGGATGCAGCCCACTAAAGGCATTGACTTCTCAGACGCCGCTCTTGGCAGCAGGCGGGGCATCATGGGCATTTTAAATGTAACACCAGATTCATTTTCCGATGGCGGCCGTTTTTTTGATACGGAGGCAGCCATAGAGCGCGGTCACCAACTTGCGATTATGGGTGCAGACATAATTGACGTTGGTGGAGAATCCTCGCGTCCAGGTGCTGTGCCGGTTCCTGTGGAGGAGGAGTTGAGGCGGGTTATTCCTGTAATTGCAGAACTGTCGAATAGCTACAGAGTTTCAGTTGACACGTTTAAGCCCGAAGTGGCCGCCAGGGCTGCTGAGGCTGGCGCTACCCTGATCAACGACATAAGTGGCAGCCTGGCCCAGGTGGCGGCTGATCACGAAGTTGGCTGGGTGGCGATGCATATGCAGGGAAGCCCTCAGACTATGCAACGCTTTCCTCATTATGAGGATGTCGTCACTGAGGTGTTCGACTACCTGCAGCGTAAGATCGACTGGGCTGGAAATCTCGGGGTTTCCGAGATTTGGATTGATCCGGGAATCGGTTTCGGAAAGAATCTTCAGCACAATCTTTCCCTGCTTCAACGGCTCGACAAGTTGACGGAGCTGGGTGTGCCCATTTTGGTCGGCACCTCGCGCAAGGCCTTTCTTGGCAAGATTGCTAAGGCATCGACGGGCTTTGAAGTCCCACCGATCCAGCGTACTGAGGCTTCGGTCTCATCATGTGCTTGGTGCTTTCTCAATGGAGCCACGATGATGCGGGTGCATGACGTTGCAGAGACCAGAGAGCTTCTGACTCTGCTTTCCTGGCGGCAAGACAAATTATCCAAGGTGAACCGATAGTGGATACAGTCTTTCTGCGCGGGATCAAGGTGATCGCCAGACATGGTGTGCTTGATTTGGAAAAGGCCATTCCTCAACCCTTTGAAATCGACCTTGCTGTTCACGGCGACTTTCGAGAGGCCGGCCAAACCGATGCGCTCGATAAGGCGGTTGATTATTCAACACTAGGCAGTTTGGCCGTGGAAATAGCGACTTCTCGTTCTTTCAATCTAATTGAAGCATTGGCCGAGGCAATTGCACAAGTGATTCTTTCCCTGTCAGGGGTTGCCGAGGTGGAGGTGACGGTACGAAAGATGAAGGCTCCCGTTGCATTTGAGCTCGACCACGCAGGTGTTACGATGAGGAGAACGCTTGGCTAGCACCTACCTGGCACTTGGTTCGAACCTCGGAATCAGAGTTGGCTATTTGCGTGGTGCGGTGCGTTCGCTTCCCGGTCCGCTCCGCTGTTCCAGGGTCTATGAGACTGATCCAGTGCAAGCTCCGGCGGGCTCGAGGCCGTTTTTGAATGCCGTTGTAGAAATCGATTTCAGTGCAGATACAGGGGCGCTTTTGGGGTTGGTAAATCGTTTGGAGTCGCAGGCGAATCGTATCCGCACTCAGGTGAATGGACCGCGCACGCTTGACGTTGATGTTATTTATGTCGAGGGTATGGTTACGAGCAATTCGGAGATGACCGTGCCACATCCGCGATGCTCGGAAAGAGCTTTCGTTATCGCACCATTGATGGATCTTGAGCCCCAATTGGCCCGGCGGCTAAGTCCGGAGATGGCCGCTGATATTCAGCAGGCGTTTGATAAGGGACTTTCTGAGGTCTATCAAGGCGTCAGGATTTACGGCGGGCTGCTTTGCTGAGATTTAGAATTGGATTTCTAGGAGTTCAATATTTTGAGGAGAAGCGTGAATCGGATTTTTAGTCCCGAGGAATTTCAGGCCGAGTGCGAGAACCTGCGACTGCAAGGAAAGACAATTGGCCTGGTACCCACCATGGGAGCGCTGCACGATGGTCATCGGCAGTTGATCAAGATGGCGCGTGACCAGTGCAATATTGTTGCAGTTTCCATATTTGTTAATGAGCTTCAATTCGACAATCCCGTCGATCTGGAAAAATATCCTCGCATAATTGATAAGGATCTTGAGATCACAAGTTCGCTCGGGGTTGATCTGGTATTTACTCCCGAGCCCGACGATATGCATCCCCGGCCGATACTCTTTCATCTCGAAGTTGACCACCTCGGCGACATCCTGGAAGGTGCCTCCAGGCCCGGACATTTCGCCGGGGTGGTAACTGTGGTGGCAAAACTGTTTACCCTTGCTGGTAGGTGCAGGGCGTACTTTGGTGAGAAGGATTTCCAGCAGCTAGCCATTATTTCACGTATGGTCGAAGAGATGCATTTTCCCATTGAGATCGTGCCAGTGCCGATTGTTCGAGATGCCAGCGGGCTCGCACTATCATCGCGCAACCTGCGCCTTAATTCCGAACAACTGAAATCTGCCCGTTCCTTATCGAGAGCCCTATTTGCGGCCAGCGATGCCATTCGAGGCGGCGAAAAAGATGTAATGAAGATTGAAGACTTGATGGCTCGTGAACTTGGACGCGAGATTAATGGGATTGCAAAATCTAATCAGCCTGTACTCGACTACGCTTTAGTGGTCGATTCTCACACTCTTGCTGAGCCAGAGCAGATCGATGGGCCGGTGCGGCTGGTAGTTGCTGCGCGGGTCGGCGATGTGAGGCTTATAGATAACATTGGCGTGTAGATACATGTGTAAAGGTCCGAGCGATGCTCTTAGCAATTGATGTTGGTAATACTCAGACGGTCCTTGGGCTCTATGATCCCGATAGCGTCGCAAGCAGCGATGGTGGGCCCATGGGACGCAGAAAAGCCGACTTCGGGCTAAGTCATAACTTCAGGATTGCAACGGTACCTGATCGCACGGCAGACGAGCATGCTTTATTGTTTTCTCAGTTGTTGGGCATGCGCGGACTCGACCGGCTCAGTTCAATATCGGGACTGGTGCTATCCTCCACCGCGCCGTCTATCACGACAGCCCTTAGAGAGATGGTGGACAGGTGGTTCCATGTAGAACCCGTTGTGGTGGCACCGGGCATTCGGTCAGGAATGGCTATCCTTTACGACAATCCCAAAGAAGTTGGAGCCGACCGAATTGCGGATGCAGTTGCGGCATATGATCTTTATCCGGGTCCATGTTTAATAGTTGATTTTGGCACTGCGACGACATTTGACGCGGTGTCTCCCAAAAAGGAGTACTTGGGCGGGGCAATAGTTCCTGGGATTGAGATCTCTTTGGACGCCTTGTTCAGAAATGCGGCAGCTCTCCGTAAGGTTGAGCTTACAGAGCCGAGGGGTGTGATCGGAAAGTCGACCGTGGAATCTATTCAGTCTGGAGCCCTGTACGGATTTGCCGAACAGGCGGATGGCTTGTGCAGACGGTTCAAGGGTGAGTTGGGTGAGAATACCAAAGTAATCGCTACCGGTGGTCTGAGCAGCTTGATCTCCCGCTTTTGCAAGGAGATCGACGTCGTGGAGCCATGGCTGACCCTTCACGGTTTGCGACTCATATACGAAATGAACATTCCTGCGAGAGGTTGAGTTTTAGGTGTCAAATAGTCCCTATGGCGGCGAAAATGGAATTTCTGATGTGCCCTACTCATTTGCCAGGACAAGTGATACCGCACACCTGCGCGAAGATTTTGCTTATTTGGGCCAAGGAGAAAGTAGCGGCGTAGTTCATTCCGTCGCCGGACGGATAATGCTTCTGCGCACTCAAGGCAAGATTGCTTTTGCCGAGCTGAGAGATTCCTCCGGCCATATTCAGCTATTTGCCAGCAGCGATACGACCGAGAATTTCGAAGATTTTGCCGCCCTATCCCTTGGAACCTGGATCGGTGCTACGGGCGAGGTTATGACTACCAGGCGGGGCGAGCTTTCGATCAAGATTCGAAAGTGGGTGGTCCTTGCTGATGCTAAAAGAGGATTTGGTGATAAGTGGCATGGTGTGACCGATCCAGATACGCGCTACCGTCAACGGTACGTGGACTTGTGGGCGAATCCTCAAACCAGGGCGGTCTTTGTCCAGCGGAGCAGGATCATATCCGAGATAAGGCGCTATCTTGAGGCAAAGGGATTCATGGAAGTCGAGACGCCACTTTTGCACCCTGTTGCTGGTGGCGCTTTGGCTAAGCCATTTACAACCCATCACAATGCTCTCGACATGGATCTTTTTTTGCGGATTGCTCCTGAACTCTACCTGAAGCGGCTGGTTGTCGGTGGATTTGAGCGTGTTTTCGAAATTGGCAGGGTGTTCAGGAATGAGGGGATATCTCCCCGCCACAACCCTGAGTTCACGATGCTTGAGTTGTATCAGGCCTACGCTGACTATAACGACATGATGGACCTTACAGAGGAACTCATCTCCCACCTTGCTCAACTGGTTAGTGGATCTACGATCATCAACTACCAAGGCAAGCCAATCGACCTGACACCTCCCTGGAAGCGGGTCACAATGGAGGATCTGGTATCAGAACAGCTAGGCAGGGAAGTCCGCCTTGCCATGGGCCAGGATGATCTCACTGCTATTGCTGAAGAGCATGAGATCACGCTAGCTCCCTCATGGGGACCCGGAAAGGTACTCTTGGAAATCTATGAAAAGACTACCGAGCACACGATTTGGGATCCCGTCTTCGTTTGCGACTACCCGCTTGAGGTTTCTCCACTTTCGCGAGACCATCGTTCCAAGGCTGATACGGTTGAAAGGTTTGAAGTTATCATTGCCGGGCGCGAGCTGGCCAATGCTTTTTCTGAGTTGATCGATCCGGCCGAGCAGAGAAAGCGTTTTCTTCATCAAGTTGCTCAGGGCAATGCAGGCGATGATGAGGCCATGGCAATGGATGAGGACTACATCAGGGCCCTGGAATACGGTCTTCCAGCAACTGGTGGTCTTGGAATCGGGATAGACCGCTTGGTGATGCTCTTGACTGACCAGGCCCAGATCAGGGAAGTCGTGGCATTCCCTACCATGCGCCCGGAACAGGATCGGTAGCGCCGCCTTTGGGAACGCCGGTTTCCGGCTGATTTTCCCATTGGCAGCTGTGTTGTTTATCAATTCGCTGTCCAACTATTTTCTAGCGCGATAGCATTGGTGTGCGCTATTTGCGGGGGCAATTTGGCGCATGATGACAAAGAGGAGAACCCTATGGCCCACACATACGAGAAGAGCAGCATCACTGCTGAATTGGCAGGCGAAATGATCAAGGCTGCGGCCAGCAAAGCAACTGAGATCGGGGTGCCAATGGTCATTGCGATTGTTGACGAATCAGGTGTTCTGAAGGCTTTTCACAGGATGGATGGCGCGGCACTTCTAAGCGTGGACATCGCCCAGAACAAGGCATACACCGCGGTCAGCTTTGGAATTTCAACTGATGCCTGGTTCGATTTTATAAAGAACGATCCACCTCTCAATACTGGAATCGTGCACACTCCCAGGCTCGTCGTATTTGGTGGTGGATACCCGATAGTTGTGGAAGGGAAGATAATCGGCGGAATCGGATGTTCTGGCGGTCACTACACCCAGGACATGGTATGTGCCCAGGCTGGTTTGGAAGTAGCCCTCTAAGCCTTGCCATTGGGACAAGGTCGGCCGCTCTTGCCATACCGGTGGTTATTTTCGGATGACTTTGGGATTGCCGCATAGATTTTTACGGCCGGCCAATGTCGGAAGCTGCCGGCTTGGGGAGAAATATTCTGAATAGAACCAGGCATCTCATATAGCGGGTGGTCTGTACTGCGAGATTTATGGCGTATGGATGCCTCGGGAAGGATCAATGATGGGAAAGCTCATAAACCCGGCATCCAACACGGGGGCGCGGCTTCGTGAACTGCTTGCTGGGCCTGAACCGCTTCTGGCACCCGGTGCATTCGATAGCCTGAGCGCCCGCCTCATCGAGGAGGCTGGGTTTGATGCGGTTTACATGACGGGCTTTGGTGCGGCTGCGTCGGTCCTCGGCCGACCCGACGTCGGCCTCCTTACAATGTCTGAAATGGTCGAGCATGCCAGGCAGATTTCTCAGGCAGTCAGTCCCTTGCCGGTTATCGCCGACGCCGATACGGGATATGGGAATCCGATTTCGGTAATCAGGACTGTGCAGCAATACGAACTTGCCGGCGTTGCCGCTATCCATCTCGAAGATCAGGTCGCACCTAAGAAGTGCGGACACATGGCAGGCAAGGAGCTGATCGCAAAGAATGACATGATCAGCAAGATTGAAGCCGCCGTGGATGCTAGGAGATCCTCCGACTTCGTAATCATTGCACGGACCGATGCTCGGGCGGTGGAGGGCCTTGAATCTGCTATGGATCGCGCCAGGGCCTACCGAGAAGCCGGTGCTGACGTGCTTTTTATCGAAGCGCCTGAGGGTATCGAAGAGATAGAGACAGTTGCGAGAACTTTTCCGGATGTACCTCTTCTGTATAACTGGGCTGAAGGAGGGAAGACGCCTCCCCTGAGATACGAAGAGATTAAGCGGCTTGGTTTCAAGGTGATCATCTTTCCCGTAGGTACATTGCTCAGTGCGACCAAGGCAATGAGAACCGTCCTGAAGTCTATCCGCAGGGAAGGAACACCTCTCAAGGCGATGGATGCCATGGTTCCTTTCCAGGAATTCCTTGATTTCATAGGGCTTCCAGAAGTCCAGGAGCTGGAGCGTAAATACAGGTCCAGGCCCTGATGGTAATTCCTGGGTCGAATGGCGATGCCAGCATTAGCCGTGAAACAAGGCTTAAATGTTGGGCTTTTCCTTGGCTTCGAGGTATGGCCTGACTATCCCGTAAGTTTCGTCCAGCAGGAACTGGGCCATAGATCCAAGTTCGCCCGCAATGGGTGACTCCAGTTCGGCGGCACTTACGCGGCTTTCCAAAGCAAACTTTTGTGCGGTTTGCCAAGCCTTGGCAATTCCGCCTGACGAGAGAATGATCTTGCCAGCCTTGTCCAGAGAAGCCTGGTCCATGTTCCGGGTCAGCAGGGGCTCGAGGTCGACCTTGTAGGGCGTCTTTAGAGTTTCGATTACGGGTAGAGTGTAAATTCCTTCCAGAAGGTCTTGAGCTGGCATTTTACCAAGGATCTCTGCGCTGGCCACCAGATCCAAAATGTCGTCCCTGATCTGGAAGACCATGCCCAACGAGCGTCCAATATTCGTGACCACCTCGATGTGGTTCCGATCCAGATCTGCCGCTAGGGCTCCTATACGGCAGGCAGTTGCCATTAGAGATGCGGTCTTACCGGAAATTGCTTCGAAATATGAGTCGTCCGACCTGGAGACAAGAAAGGAGGTTTGAACCTCGAGAATCTGGCCTGCACACAGATCTGCGAGTGTATTTGCCAAGAGTTCTGCAATTTCCTGTCCCAGTCTGGCGGCAATACCGGCAGCCTTGGCCAACAGGTAGTCTCCTGCGACAATTGCCACGAGGTTTCCCCACCTGAAGTTGACGCTTTCAACATTTCGGCGTTGCGAGGCGTCATCCATGACATCATCGTGGTACAGCGATGCGAGATGAACCAGTTCAACTGCAATGCCGGCAAGAAGAACCTCGCGGGTGATCTCTGAACCACCTGCAGCTGCTGAGGCGATTGCCAGAATAGGGCGTATGCGCTTTCCGCCGGCATCTATAAGATGGCGCGAGACCTCCGAAAGGAAATCATCATCTACCGCTACTGATTCCCTGAGAAGCTTCTCAAAATCCTCAAGGCTGGAATCCAAATTGAGCTGAGTTAAAGCATCTGTAATGTGCACTGTTAAAGAAGATAGGCCCTGTCCGAAAAAAACTTACAATGCAGTCTAAAAATCCCAGCAGGGTGCTGTGCAAAATGTTGGGAAGTATATTCGAGGTTCCGGTGTTGAGTAATTGTAAGAAATGAAAAAAGAAAGAGTTGAAAGGCTTTCGCACAAGTAGCGCGGTCACGGTAGACTAGTTATTAGTCCCATAGGCCCGTAGAGGGAGGCGGACAGTTTGTTCGAACGCTTCACAGATAGAGCGAGAAGAGTCCTTGTCCTGGCACAGGAAGAGGCTCGACTCTTAAATCACAATTTTATAGGAACCGAGCACATTCTCCTTGGGTTGATTCACGAGGGAGAGGGAGTGGCTGCACGCGCTCTTGAATCCTTTGGGATCACTCTGGAAGCTGTGAGGGAAAAGGTCGAGGAGACGATAGGCCCTGCAGGTGGTGCTACTGCGGGATCGCCGCCGTTCACACCTCGGGCTAAGAAGGTTCTAGAGCTCTCGTTACGTGAAGCATTGCAGCTAGGTCACAACTACATTGGCACCGAACACATGCTATTGGGCCTGGTTCGCGAAGGTGAGGGTGTAGCTGCACAAGTACTGGTAAGTCTTGGTGCTGATCTTCCGCGAGTTCGCCAGCAGGTTATTCAGCTTCTTTCCGGCTATCAGGGCAAGGAGACCACAGGTGCAGGGGTAGGTCCCACGGCGACGGCGGATGCCCCAGGTGGATCTCCGGTTCTTGACCAGTTCGGACGCAACTTGACTACGATGGCGCGCGAAAAGAAATTGGATCCGGTTATAGGACGGGACCGGGAAATTGAGCGCGTGATGCAAGTGCTTTCAAGAAGATCAAAGAATAATCCCGTCTTGATCGGTGAGCCCGGTGTCGGGAAGACGGCTATCGTCGAGGGTCTGGCCCAGAAAATTGTCGCAAATGACGTGCCGGATATCATCAAGGGAAAACAACTTTACACCCTGGATCTGGGTGCCCTTGTTGCTGGCAGCCGATATCGAGGTGACTTCGAAGAGCGCTTGAAGAAGGTTCTTAAGGAGATCCGCACCCGCGGTGACATCATCTTGTTCATTGACGAGCTGCACACGCTGGTTGGTGCAGGCGCTGCAGAAGGCGCAATTGATGCCGCTTCGATACTTAAGCCAATGCTGGCAAGAGGTGAGCTCCAAACAATAGGCGCCACCACGATAGATGAATACCGCAAGCACCTGGAGAAGGACGCCGCGCTTGAGCGTCGTTTCCAACCCATTAAGGTGGAGGAGCCAGCTCTGGCCCACACTATTGACATTCTCAAGGGTTTGCGTGAGCGCTACGAGACCCATCACAGTGTGACTATCACTGATCAGGCTCTGGTTGCGGCAGCCAATCTTGCAGACAGGTATATCGCCGATCGCTACCTGCCTGACAAGGCCATTGACCTCATTGACGAGGCTGGCGCGCGGCTCCGTATTCGCAGGATGTCAATGCCGCCTGAGATGCGTCAGCTCGACGAGGATCTTGCACGTATCCGCCGCGAAAAAGATAGCGCCATCGAAAAGCAGGCGTTTGATGAATCGAAGCGGCTTTCTAACAAGGAAAAGGAAAAGCTGGACCAGAAGGCAGCGCTTGAGAGTGAGTGGCGAAGCGAAGGACGTGATCTTTTCGACGTAGTCGACGAGGACGTTATTGCGGAGGTTCTGGCCAATTGGACCGGTATTCCCGTTTACAAGCTGACTGAAGAAGAGACTTCCAAACTGCTTCGCATGGAAGACGATCTCCACAAGAGAATTGTTGGACAGCAGGAAGCCATCTCGGCTCTGTCGCGGGCGATCCGCCGCACGCGGGCTGGTTTGAAAGACCCCAAGAGGCCAAGTGGTTCATTTATATTTCTTGGACCTACGGGAGTTGGAAAGACTGAGCTTGCGAAAACTTTGGCAGAGTTCCTGTTTGGCGATGAATCGGCTCTGATCCAGTTGGATATGAGCGAGTACATGGAAAAACACACGGTTTCTCGTCTGGTCGGCTCGCC
>SCQM01000051.1 GCA_004298555.1 Actinomycetota bacterium
CCTCGATTGACCGCGGTGCATGAGCGGACATAACAACGTCGAGCTCGCCCGACAGCAGCATGTCATTCAAGCACTTCGTGGGTTCCGATCTGTAGTTGATCCCTTCTGGAATACGGAGGCTGACCTTCTCAACACGCCCCGGTTCGTTCACTCCGGCCTGAACCCACTCCATTTCGGTCAAAGGGATTCCAACAGTCTCTGCAAGATAACCTCTGGAATAGACTGACGCGGTTTGGGCCCACTCAGGTATTCCAACCCTTAGGCCTCTTATCTCTTCGATAGAAGCCGGCCCGTCGCTTCTGACGTAGAAAGAGGACTGCCGAAACACCCGTGAAGGGAATACTGGTAAGGCGGTAACGTCGCAATCGGGTTGCGAGACAAGAGAAACGTACTTTGCAAATGACAGCTCACATACGTCGAACTCTCTGAACTTCAAGAATCTATAGAAAATCTCCTCTACTTGAAGATCAAGTGCCTGAAGGTCAACCCCCTCTACCGGAACCACACCATTTGTCAGGTCGCGAACGTGATCATAATCACTGATCGCAAGCGTTAGCTTTAATGCTTTTTTCGCCACTTTTCCCCCAGGGCTAATTTGAATATATCCAAGGTCCGCTCGCGAACCCGATTCCGCGGCCAGATCGACCACTGCTGGTTGGTTGCTTGCCTCCTGCAACCATCACGGAAAGCAGCAAGCATTGCTTCAGCGGCGGTGCCAGCCACATCGGGCGTCACGCAACTCGTTTATTGGTCATATGGTATCAGAAACCAATGGACCAATCCGGCTGCAAAATGCTAAGCAGCGCAAAGTGTAGCCTGGAACAACATTCTCCGATGCCAATTCCGAAGAGCGAGCTTGGCAAACAGGCCGTTCGACTATTTCTTTGACCTCAGAACCGCCTGGGCTGCTGCAAGCCTGGCGATTGGAATTCTAAATGGCGAGCAGGAGACATAGTCGACGCCGGCATGCACGAATATTTCTATCGATGCGGGATCCCCGCCATGCTCGCCACATATCCCGATCTTGAGCGTAGGCTTCGTCCTTCGTCCCCTGTCGATTCCCATTTTCACCAATTCAGCCACGCCGACAGGATCGAGAGTCTTAAAAGGATTGGCAGGCAAAAGCCCAAGATCAATGTAGATGGCCATCAGGCGGCCTTCCACGTCATCACGGGAAAAGCCAAACGTCATTTGAGTCAGATCATTTGTGCCAAATGAGAAGAAATCCGCGCCTTCGGCGATCTCATCGGCACAAATGGCCGCCCTCGGAGTCTCGATCATCGTTCCAATGGTGATTTCAACTCCCTTAATTTTTTGCGCATCTATCGCATCCTGGATCCATGATCTCGCCAGCAGCAGCTCCTCTCTGGCAACAGTCAGGGGCACCATGATCTCGACAATCGGGTTCTTTCCCTTTCTTTTCAACTCGCCAGCCGCTTGAAGCAATGCCTTCACCTGCATTGCATAGAGACCCGGCTTTATGACTCCGAGGCGCACGCCCCGGGTTCCGAGCATCGGATTGACTTCTTTCCATGCCTTGGCCGCAGAAAATAGCGCGGCCTCTTCCGGCGTAAGACCCATTGTGGCTTCTTTTATGGAAAGATCCAATGTGTCGGGCAAGAACTCGTGCAAAGGAGGATCCAACAGCCTTACAGTGACCGGAAGACCGTCCATGGCCTCGAGGATCTGCTTGAAGTCGTCTTTCTGAACGGCTCTGAGTTCTTCAAGAGCCTCGAGTTCGTCATCCCTTGCATCTGCCAGAATCATCTTCCGCACTATCGGCAGCCGGTCTTCCGCAAGGAACATATGCTCGGTGCGGCATAGGCCTATACCTTCGGCACCGAATGCACGGGCATTTGCCGCGTCTGGACCGTTGTCAGCATTGGCCCTGACCGATACTTTTCCGAAGCGGATCTCATCCGCCCATTTAAGTATTGTCTCAAATTCGGGAGGTGGGGTGGAAGAAGTCAATTCGACAGCGCCTAGAACTATGTCGCCGGAACTGCCATCTATTGAAATCTCGTCACCTTCGACCACTGTCATCCCGTTGGCAATGAATGTGCGCCCAACGATTCTTATCGCATCAGCTCCGACCACCGCAGGCTTGCCCCAACCTCGAGCCACTACAGCCGCATGGCTGACAAGTCCACCTCGTGATGTCAGAACTCCTTCAGAGCTGAGCATCCCATGCACATCTTCCGGAGAGGTCTCCTTGCGAACCAGAATGACCTTTTCACCTCTCTCCTTGGCGGCAATGGCGTCATCTGCATTGAAGTACACCTTGCCAACCGCAGCACCCGGCGAAGCCCCAAGCCCGCGTGCCACCACCTTCAAATCTTTGGATGCAAACTGAGGATGCAGTACCGAGTCGAGGTGGTCGGCGGTTATTCGAAGCACCGCCTCCTCCTTGGTGAGAGCAATCTTGGGGTCCTCGGTCATGTCTACAGCCATGCGCAGTGCCGCTACTCCCGTCCGCTTGCCTACCCGGGTCTGGAGCATCCACAGCTTGCCACGCTCAATGGTGAACTCCGTATCGCACATATCGCGGTAGTGAGCTTCAAGACGGTCGAAGATCGCCATAAGCTCCCGGTATACGTCAGGAAACAGGGTCTCCAGTGCTGACAAAGGCTGCGTATTTCGCACACCGGCAACGACATCTTCACCCTGGGCATTTACCATGAAGTCGCCGTAGCATCCCTTTTCCCCGGTGGCCGGATCCCGCGTGAATCCAACTCCGGTTCCTGATCTGTCATCCCTGTTGCCAAAGACCATGGACTGGACATTCACCGCAGTCCCAAGGTCGTTTGGTATCCCGTCTCGTTGCCTGTAGGCGATTGCCCTTTGTCCATTCCATGAGTTGAAGACGGCTTCTATCGCGCCCTTCAGCTGCGCCATGGGCTTTTGTGGAAACGGCTTGCCGGTATGACGCTTCACGATGTCCTTGAATGCGGAGATCAAGTACTTCAGCAGTTCCGGCGGCACCTCGGCGTCAGTCGAGGCATTCGAAAGCTCCTTCGCCGCTTCGTACAGCGCATCGAAGTCTTCACCGGGAACTCCGAGGACGATTCGGCCGTACATTGAAATGAATCGCCTGTATGAGTCATAGGCAAACCGCAAATCGTTTGTTTGGGCTGCTAGGCCCTCCACCGACCGGTCATTTAGGCCAAGATTGAGAACCGTATCCATCATTCCGGGCATTGAAAACTTCGCACCCGACCTCACCGAGACTAGAAGCGGGTCCAAAGCATCTCCAAGCTTCTTGCCCATTTTGACTTCAAGCACCGCGAGAGCTTCAGCCACCTCGTCAGTAAGATCTTCTGGCCAGCCAGAACCAAGGTACTCCCTGCATGCGTCCGTGGTGATTGTGAATCCGTGGGGTACGGGCAGTTTAAGCACAGAAGTCATCTCTGCAAGATTGGCGCCCTTGCCTCCAAGAAGATCCTTCAGCTCCATTGGCGGCTGCGAGTGCTCATGGTCAAACCCAAATACGTATTGCATCGATCCTCCTAAACGCCGGCTGCGGAACGGACTGACTGATGTTTGGTTAAATCGAATTGAATAGAAACTTAAATGAGCTACCTAAAGCACGATAAGCTCTGAACCTGGATTTACAAGCTTACTACTTGTTAAACTCCAAATGTAGGCCCTCGTTATAGCTGCAATTCAAAATCGACACAAGATGTTGACGAAGGTCTGGTATCGGAACCCGGATCTGACTAGTCGTATCACGATCCCGGATAGTCACCGAATTATCCTCCAGCGAGTCGAAATCTACTGTCACACAGGCGGGAGTCCCGATCTCATCCTGTCTTCTGTAGCGCCTTCCGATCGACTGCGTGTCGTCGTAATCGCAGGAGAAGGTGGGCGCCAGAGACTCAAAAATATCGTCCGCCAGCTTCATGAGAGGTTCCTTCTTTGACAGCGGGAGAATTGCCACCTGGTATGGGGCAAGCCGAGGATCAAGGCGCAGCAGCGTCCGGGCTTCTCCGTTTATTGTGTCCTCGTCATAGGCTGCCACCAAAAAGGCCATCATTGTCCGTGTGGCGCCTGCCGCCGGTTCGATCACGTATGGAATATAGGGCGAGTTCGTCGCAGGATCGAAATACTCGAGCCTCTCGCCGGAATGCTCGCTGTGGGCCTTTAGGTCAAAATCAGTTCGGTTCGCAATCCCCTCGAGCTCTCCCCAGCCCCAT
>SCQM01000052.1 GCA_004298555.1 Actinomycetota bacterium
CCCAGACAGGGACCCGGTTCATACACGAGCTATATCGATACATTGCGATTTGTAACACCACTGGATGGATTTGCATTCGGTATCCGATCCAGCGCTCCCTTATGGGCTACCACCGATGGTGGCAGCACTTGGAAGAAAATCGATCTGGGAGAAATCTTGGCCTTCGCCTCGAGCGGCGGTTATGTGTATTCAGTCACTGCATCATCCTGCGATAAATACGGCAAATGCAGCAATCTCGCCTTGAAGCGTTCGCCTGTGGGAACCTCAACGTGGTCAACGATAACCTTGCCAGGCACGCAGGCAGGGCCGCTGGCGACGATGGCAGCTCACGGATCCACTCTGTGGATTTCCATAGGAGCGATTGCCAGCGCGAACAAACAGGATCTGCTCACCTCCACGGACTATGGAAACCACTTCAATTCCTTTGCCAGCCCCTGCTTTAGTGACCTGGGGGGCCGGATTGAAGCAAGTTCAAGCACTGTGCTCTGGGCTGTGTGTGCGACGGGCATGCAGGCGCTGGCATTCCGATCGGCCGATGGAGGAAAAAGCTGGACCGTCATGAACAAGTACCCTCTTAATAATTCGGCCCAGTTAGCTCCAGCGGACGACTCCACTGCAATCCTTGATCCGGGAGTTACCGGAGCATTGCTGCGCACTGCCGACGGAGGAAAGACGTTTTCCCACGTCCAGGTGGGCGGTCCCGGACAGTCATGGGTAGCCTGGATTGGTTTCACAACCCCATCAGTCGGTTCCGCATTGGTCGTGTATTCCACCGGCGGTCCAAGCTCCACTGTTCCACGAGAGGAGCTATGGCGCACGGTCGACGGTGGCATAAGCTGGACTGGCCCGGTTTCATACTCCAGCTGAATACCATGGTGCGTCGTCGCTTCACCGGCCAGGTAGTCAAGCCGGGCTAAGCGCATCAATGGCCGGGATGTTATCTTGATGGCTTCGGCAACGGTGCCTAGTATGGAGCATTGGCGGCTGTGGATAATCAGTAATGACCTTTTCGCCAAAAATATGCAGTTTCGTTGATCTGCCGGAAGGAGGCGCTATATGCGTGCCTGGATAGTGAGGCAGCCTGGCCCGATCGATGAACACCCTCTCGAGTTCACGAAGAGGGATGAACCACGGCCCGGACCTGGCCAGGTGCTCGTAAAAGTGCTTGCCTGCGGGGTATGCCGGACTGATCTTCATCTGGCGGAGGGGGATCTTGCGCCCAGGCACACAGGAGTTGTTCCAGGCCACGAGATAGTCGGCAGAGTCGAGGCAGTGGGGGAGAATAGCACACGGTTCAACATAGGAGATCGAGTCGGGATCGCCTGGCTGCGCCAAACCTGTGGCCATTGCAGGTATTGCAAGGCCGGTTTGGAGAACCTCTGCACTTCTTCCATATACACAGGCTGGGACGAGGATGGCGGCTTTGCGGAATACGCGGTAGCCAATGAGGACTACGCCTACTCCCTACCTGGCGGGCTGTCAGACGAGCGGGCTGCTCCGCTTTTGTGTTCGGGGATAATCGGCTACCGTTCACTAATGCGCGCAGAGCTTCCAGAAGGCGGGCGTCTTGGGATATATGGTTTTGGGGCTTCAGCCCATCTCACGATACAGATTGCGCTATTCCAAGGTGCGCGGGTTCACGTGATAACCAGGTCTGCCGAGGCACGCATCGCGGCCATGCAGTTGGGTGCCGCTTCGGCGGGGGACCGGGTTCCGCCTGAACCCCTTGATGCGGCTATCCTTTTTGCACCGGTCGGTTCGTTGGTGCCTCCAATAATGGAGGCACTTGATCGCGGGGGCACGCTTGCAATAGCTGGCATCCATCTGAGCGATATTCCCTCCCTGAATTATGACAGGCACCTCTTTCAGGAGAAGACGCTTCAAAGCGTCACGGCCAATACCAGGGCCGATGGCGAAGCATTCCTAAAACTGGCTGCTCAAATACCAGTAAAGGTGACTACTGTTCCTTATAGTTTCGAAGAAGCCGGCAGGGCCCTTTCCGATCTCGCCCACGACCGCTTCACCGGTGCGGCGGTGCTGATAATGGACTCCGCTAAAAATCAGGTCGCAGGATAAACTTTCGCCTTCATCTTCAAACGGTTTGAAGACAGCCGGTGTCCTGTGTCTGATCTGTCGTTGTTGGGAAAAGTCCCCGGACTGTGTTACCGATTTGTTAAGGATGGACATCCTCTAAGAACCAGTCACTGGGAATATCGTGCCCAAGTCCTTTTTGGCATGCCTTTTGATAGATCACATGGCCGACAGCGGCAAACTGGATTCCCAGACCCGAACTGGGTCCGGTGCCACTGCCGCCGAAAAGGGTGATTTGATTCGCATCCGTGCGACCGGGTTCCAGTCCAGTCATCACTTTGCCCAGCTCCTCGATCTTTTCATCCCATTCAGGCTTCCATTCCCCTTTTTGCGTGACTTCTGAGGTCATCGGAGTGCCGCTGAAGTGCAGCGACTGTTCGCGTGCCCTAGTCACTATAACGTTTGCCCTTTCATGGGTGACGTTGTCAAGCTCTCCACGCTGCAGAGAGTTGACATGTTGTCCCGGAGCAAGCCAAGCACCGTCAAAAACGGGATCGAGGGAGTTAGTTGCACACGCGACGATGTCGCAGCCAAGCACCGCATCCTTAGGCGACTCAACTGGGCGGAGAGTTGTGTTTACAAGAGGCTGAACGCGTCTGCACAGCTCCTCGCTGTGACCTTTGGTAGGGCTGTAGACGCGTATTTCCTGAAGGGTGTGCACGGCATCCAGAGCCATTATTTGCGCATCAGCTTGCCATCCGGTGCCTATAAGTCCCGCGATTCGACTGTCGGGCCTTGCCAAATATTTGGCTGCCAGGCCGCTCGTGGCTCCAACCCGCATTTTTTGAAGGTAACCGTCCTGCATGATGGCCAAAAGCTCCAAAGTCTCAATGCTGAACAAGAGCACCAAACCGAGGAATTTACCGCCGGGGGCAAGCGGCAATTTGTCACGCCGATGCCGGCCATTCTCCATCAACTCCACCACGTGATCTGAACTCAAGCGCAAGCCGTGGACTCCAAGGCGCGGCAGCGATCCATCCATACTTTTGAAAAGGTAATAGTGATTAGGTTCAAGCGGGGTGTAAGTATGGCTGCGCGGTCTATTTGAGGCTTGGCCACGTGCCAAATCCTGGAAAGCAGGCTCCAGCGCGTCGAGACAGTCCTTGATTGTCAAAACCTGCTCGACATCTTGATTAGAAAGTATTCGCATGCTACCCCCGCCTGTTTGGAAGCCGAAATCGCATGGTCTGCCACGGCATGGCAGACCATGCTGGTCCAAATCACAATAGAGTTTTTATCTGGATTCCGGATGGCCTCAGATAAATCTTGTGATCTTAATTGACACGTTGATCGGTCAGGTAATTATTAAGAAGTTCCCCAGCAAACCGGCAATCTATTCGCACCGATGCTATCACCTGGTTTTAGCGAAAGTGAGCAGCAATATAAAGTTGGCAGCACCAACAGCAGGAGTCCTCGAGGAATCCCACTTAGACAGTTCAAAACACAAATGAGGCGTGATTCTCAGCGCATTCAAGAATGCATGTTTTGCCAAAGGAGATCGGAATCGATTTTTATTCCCAAGTCTTTTTCTTCCGCTTTGCGCAGTATTGTCGACCCAACGGCGGCAAACTGGGATCCCTGGCCCAGATTGTTGATGAAGCCAGTTATCTCCTCATCAGACTGGCGAACATCCCCAATCCCAACTGAGATTTCAGCAAGCGTGGGATAGCGGGTCCAGTCCAGCGATGAGGGGACAGGGTGGTCTTGCAGGATTGTCCCTTTGAACGAAGGAAGGCTCGAGGAGCTGACTGTCACTTCCTTGAGCTTGGTGTGGAGGACAAGTCGATCGATACGCCGGTAGCCGTCATCTGAAACTTCATCGCGTTGCAACGCAGACACATGCATCCCTGGCACAAGCCATTCCGGGTCCACGAATGGCTGTCTGGAGTTTGTAGCGGTCATCAACAGATCGCACCCCAAAACAGCTTGTTGAGACGATGTGCAAGATACTACGGAAACTCCCAGCTCCTCCTCCATCTCATTGCAGAACTCTTTTCTATGCCCGGCATTTGGGCTCCATACCTGCACCCGTTCCAATTTGCGCACATGACTTAGCGCTCTCAAGTGTGCCCGAGCCTGGCCGCCGGATCCCAGAATCGCGATAACCTTGGTATCTTGCCGCGCAAGCAGGTCGTCAGCCAACGCGCTAGTGGCGCCAACTCTCATCCGCTGGATGACTCCATCTTGCATCAAGCATTTCAGCTCGCCATTTTCAAGACTGAAAAGAGCCACCATTCCGAACCACTTTCCAGGTACCTGTGGTTCCTTTTCACGGCGTAGGTAGCCATTTTGGAGGCTGAAGCGCACCAGGTCTGATGAGAGTCTCAAGGCAACCAACCCGCCTCCCACGTAACCTCCCACCATTGTCTTGAGATAGTGGGCGCTTCCGATATACGAATCTGATGCGTCCTCACCTTCGCGCGTTGCAGAAATTGGATGATGTACATCGCTTCTAGGTGTTCCTACAGAAATACCATGGCCCATCTCGACATAAAGCTTGCGGAGATCTTCGATCACTTCAGGCATAGAGATGAGCTGAGCAATGTCTTCATTTCTGAGATAGCGGACCATAGACAGGCACCCTCCTGATTATTCGAGAGCAAAAAAGCGGACTTTAGTTTGACAGATTGCGCACCATAATGTGGGGCCAAGGAACCAATATGTCTTTGGCCCAGTTTTCAGATCAGGATAGCAGAGGCACCCCACGCATTTACGATATTTAGGTAACTGCTGATCAAGATGTAAGGTTTGGCTATTATTCACCGCGGACGCTGGATTCATCATCGCGGCCGGCCTAGGACCAAATTCGGCGCATTCATTGAAAGGGGAATAGCAGTGCTGCTAATTGACAATTCCGTAGTTAAAGAAGTCTTGACGATGAATGACTGTATCAATGCCCAGGATGCTTGTTTTCGCCGAATTACCACTGGACAAGCCATCCATCGGCCGCGAATTGACATGTATTCACCGACAGGCCGCGAAGATGACTACTACCGCTGGGGCACTATGGAAGGTGCGGATGCTCAGTTGGGAGTAATGGCAATAAGGGTAAAATCCGATGTCATTTCATGGCCGAGAGACTCCGAGAATCGATGGACGGAAGAGAAGTACTGCTCGGAACCGGGAACATATTGTGGCTTGATCTGGCTTTTTAGCACTCGCAACGGCGTTCCACTGGCGATCATTCAAGATGGTTATCTGCAACATTTTCGGGTTGGTGGGGGCGCGGGACTAGGTGTCAGATATTTGGCCCGAACAGATGCCAGTATCGTCGGGATCATTGGTTCAGGCGGCATGGCACGCACATATTTGGAGGCGATCTATAACGAGCGATCCGTTAAGACAGTACGCGTTTACAGTCCAAACCAGGCGCACTGCAAGCAGTTTGCCGACGACATGTCCTCCGCATTGAATCTGGATGTGCATCCGGTGTCATCGGCGCTGGAAGCGGTCAAAGGCAGTGACATCGTGGCAACCTGCACGGACAGCATGGATCCCATATTGTTTGGCGACTGGCTGGAACCTGGAATGCATGTCACCAACTTAGGTCCCTCGGAGTTTGACGAGTCTGTTTACCAGCGCTCAGATATCGTGGTTCGCCAAGGCGTGGGAGGTCTTGATCTACCTGAAACAGATCGGATCCAGCGACTTAGAGGGCACAGTCCGATTGCCTACATTGCAGGGTCAGAAGAGGAAATGAAAAGAATTCCAAAACCTTTACAGGGTCCGTCAATGTTCACGCGTGACGTACCGACCCTGATGGATGTGATGGCAAATCCCAGAGCCGGGCGCAGCAGCTTTGAAGAGGTAACCGCATACATCAATGTTGGCAACCAAGGCCTGCAATTTGCTTCCGTGGGGGAAGTTGTCTACAGGCAGGCCAGGGAAAAAGGACTCGGCCGCGAACTGCCCACAGAGTGGTTTGTGCAAGATATACGAGACTAAAAACACTTGCAACAGGCTGGATTAGGGTACTAATCGGGAATTGTGCCATCGCATGTAGCTGCTATTCTCATTTGCTCTCTGCCTTCTGGTTGAACCTACCGAGGCCGCAATCCCCTTCCGTGAGGGAGGGGTCAAGGCCGCTTACCTTTGCGTGGACGACCCGGACGGTTGGGGGACTGCTGGTTCTCGATGTAGGTCTTG
>SCQM01000053.1 GCA_004298555.1 Actinomycetota bacterium
AGCCACTCTGGCTTCGCTCTATGCATTTGCCGAAGAGATAAGACTTCAGGAACTTGCGCGGTTTTCCGGCCGGCTTGAGGGGCTGACCGAATCTCAGAAAAAGGCAATCGAGTCGCTGACCTACGGAATTGTCCGAAAAATTCTGCACCGTCCTGTTGTCAAGGTAAAGGAGCACTCTGGTTCCAAGCGTGGAGAGCGGTTGGTCGAAGATCTCTCGTTCTTGTTCGATTTATGAAGCGGATCAGAATTGCTACGCGGGGGTCGGAATTGGCGCTTTGGCAGGCCAATTTCATCGCCGAGAAGCTCGGGCGCGAATCAGAACTGGTTGTTCTCAGCACGCGCGGCGACCGAGATCAAGCTTCTTCGCTAAGTGAGATCGGCGGTCAGGGCGTCTTTGTTAAAGAAATACAAGCTGCGCTTCTAGATGGTCGCGCCGACCTGGCGGTCCACTCGGCAAAGGATCTGCCAGCAGAGGGTGTTGAAGGACTTGTCATAGGCGCATTCCCTGTTAGAGGGGATCCGCGCGATGCTCTGATTGGGAAATCTCTGGATCGGCTGAAGCCCGGGGATCTGGTCGCCACCGGTTCCATCAGGCGTCAGGTGCAACTAAAGGCTATCAGGCCAGATCTGGGGTTTGTCCCTCTCAGGGGGAACATGACAACCCGCTTTTCCATGGCGGACCGGTACGGAGCGGTCATGGTTGCCTACGCGGCCCTGGAAAGATTAGGACGGCTCAATCTAGCTGCCCAGGTTTTCGAGCCTGCCGAGATCATACCTCAGGTAGGACAAGGTGCGTTGGCCGTTGAATGCAGGGCGGGTGATGATGACCTGCGCGATTTGCTTCGAGGCCTTGATGACCTGCCAACGAGGTTGGCAGTCGAATCTGAGCGCAGTCTTCTAAGGCAGCTTGGGAGCGGGTGTTCTCTACCCGTGGGAGCGTATGGGGTTGTCGAACCCTCTAACGGCCAGATTTATCTGACTGCTCTGATAGGTTCGATGGATGGCGCAACGCGAATTCGCGTCAGGGGCAGCGGCAGCAATCCCATTGATCTTGGATCGCGTCTTGGTCATGAGCTGCTGGCCAAGGGTGGCGCACGCTTGTTGGAACAGATGAATTCGGGTGGCATGCGTGGCTGAAATCGATGCTGGAACTGTTTACCTGGTTGGCGCCGGTCCTGGAGATCCCGGCTTGCTCACGGTGCGCGGAAAGGAATTGCTCTCCGAGGCCGATGTGGTCGTCTTCGATTACCTTTCAGACGACTCCCTGCTTGAATTCTGCAAAGACGGCGCCCATCTGGTAGACGTGGGAAAGCGTCCGGGACGTCCAGTTCCCCAAAATGAAATCAATGAAGTCTTGATACGCAGTGCGGCAAGTGCACGGATCATCGTCCGCCTGAAGGGCGGCGACCCATTTGTATTCGGTCGTGGAGGGGAGGAAGCTCTGGCATTGATGGAGGCAGGGATCCCTTTTGAAATTGTGCCGGGTATTTCCTCCGCGGTTGCAGTGCCTGCTTATGCAGGCATTCCGGTTACCCATCGCGGACTTTCGACCTCGTTTACGGTGGTCACCGGCCACCGGCATGGAGATGCCACTGACCAGGTTGACTGGGCCTCCCTGGCTAAGCTTGGCGGGACAATAGTTGTTCTTATGGGCGTTGCACACCGTTCTGAGATCGCCGACAAGCTGATCGGCGGGGGTCTGGCGCCCGAGACTTCGGTTGCGGCTATTCGATGGGGCACGAGAAGTGACCAAGTCACAATCAGGACTACCTTGAAGGATCTTGGGACTACTGAAATACTGTCGCCGTCAACTATTGTGATCGGCGCCGTAGCTGGCCTTGATCTCAATTGGTTTGGAAAGCGGCCGTTGCTGGGCAAAAAGATCGTGATAACCCGGGCCAAGGCACAGTCGCCGGTCCTGGTAAAGAAGCTCAGGGATCTAGGCGGGCAGGTCATCTCTGTGCCTGCCATTGAAATTGGACCTCCTGGGGACGATTATCGTGCGTTGGCTGAAGCTGCGGGGAATGTTTCGCGCTACGACTGGATAATCTTTACCTCGCCAAATGCCGTGCCAAGATTCTTTAAATTTTTGCATGATGCCCGCGACATGGCCGGAGTCAAAGTAGCTGCGATCGGAGAAGGCACCGCCAGAGAAATTTCAAATTATAACATTGTTGCGGACCTGGTGCCGTCCAGATTCGTCGCCGAGGCTCTTGTCGCCGAGTTCCCTTCCGGATCCGGACGCATATTGTTACCGCGTGCGAAAGTGGCACGCGACGTTATACCCGTTGAGCTGGGCAAGGCAGGATGGCGGGTGGACGTGGTCGAAGCATATAGGACCGAAACTCCAGCCATGGATGCCGATTTGGCGGATGAGATTTCGGCTAGCGATGCTATAACATTCACCTCCTCTTCAACGGCTTCGAACTTTCTGTCCCGCTACGGTACCGGATGTTTGCCTGCCCTCGTGGTCTCTATTGGACCGATCACAAATAGAACGCTTGAAGAGTTTGGGGTGAGAAATTCAGTTGTTGCCGCCAAGCACGATATGAGCGGGCTGGTGAATGCGCTTGTTTCAGCACTGAATCAATAGGTTCAGCTGAGAATTATCCGCGCATGGACTATCGAGTCAACGGGCGCAACTAGGAATTTTGCTCTGGACTTTGGTGCTGATGCCAGGGCATGCCCATTGTTCTCTGCGCGGTGATGCCAGGAATGAAATAATCTGGAATCGTGACATTTCCAATACGTCGTCATCGCCGCCTAAGAAAAACTCCTGCGCTTCGCCGCCTTGTGGCAGAGACAAGCCTGAGGGCTGATGATCTTATCACCCCCATTTTCGTTCGCGAAGGAATTGATTCTCCGATCGAGATCCCGTCTTTGCCAGGGATTTTTCAACACGACATCAATTCCGCCACAGCGTTCTGCAAGCGGCTTGTCCACCTCGGTATACCTGGAGTAATTATCTTTGGTGTTCCTGAGAGCAAGGATGAACTGGGATCGGCTGCCTGGGATCCTGATGGAATAGCTCAAATTGCCATATCTGAGATCAAATCGACGGTAGGCGATGATCTGGTTGTGATGGCCGACCTGTGTCTTGATGAATACACTTCCAGCGGTCACTGCGGAGTTGTCAGGTCTTCAAACGATGTTGATAACGACGCGACGCTTGAGCTGTACGCAAAGGTGGCGATAGCTCAGGCGCACGCTGGAGTGGACCTAGTCGGGCCGTCGGGAATGATGGATGGGCAGGTCGGCGTGATTCGACATGCTCTCGACAGCGATGGTTTCTCCGATGTGGGGATAATGGCTTATTCCGCCAAATATGCTTCAGCTCTGTATGGTCCATTCAGGGATGCCGTAGACGTCACCATTGCCAACGGCGGCAATAGGAGCACTTACCAGCAGGACTTTCGCAACTCAAAGGAGTCTTTGTCGGAAATACTTGCCGATGTGGACCAAGGTGCTGATATCGTCATGGTCAAGCCTGCGATGACTTATTTGGACATAGTTTCGCTGGCAAGCCGAAATGTGACAGTTCCTGTTGCCGCATATCACGTGTCCGGAGAGTATGCCATGATAAAGGCTGCCGACGCCAACGGATGGATTGACGGCGACGCGGTCGCGATTGAACAGCTGACAGCCATCAAGCGTGCTGGCGCGTCGATGATACTGACATACTTCGCTCCATTTATTTCTGAAATATTGGGATAGCTGTTGCGGGAAGCCTCAGTGCCGCTTGCCAATGAACAAGGATTAGAGAAATCATGCCTGCCCATTTAGAACCGTCGAATACGAACAAGCAGCTTTTTGAAAGAGCGTGCCGAATAATTCCCGGTGGCGTCAATTCTCCTGTGCGGGCCTTCAAATCGGTGGGTGGGACCCCTTTTTTCGTGTCCAGCGGGAAGGGTGCGTACCTCACCGACGAGGAGGGCAAAAGCTACATTGACTACATACAGTCTTACGGTGCGGTGATACTTGGCCACGCTGATGACCGGATCACTGCAGCAATCGAGCATGCCGCCCGGTCAGGTTCGACCTTTGGGGCGCCCACCTTGGGCGAAGTTACCCTGGCCGAATTGATTGTCGACAAAGTCGTGGGTTGCGACATGGTGCGCCTTACCTCGTCAGGAACCGAAGCGGCCATGAGTGCCATCCGTTTGGCGAGGGCTTTTACCAAGCGGGATAAAATACTGAAGTTTGATGGTTGCTATCACGGGCATTCCGATGCTGTGCTTGTCGGCGGGGGCTCAGGCGTTGCGTCACTGGGAATACCGGATTCAGTTGGAATTCCTGCAGGCGCGGTCGCCAACACAATCGTCGCTCCTTACAACGAGGTGCCGCGCATAGACGATTCCTTTGCTGCGGTGATCGTGGAGCCTGTGGCCGCCAACATGGGGCTCGTGCCACCGGTGCCCGGTTTTCTGGAAGGGCTCAGGCGGCTCTGCAGTGAAAATGGGGTTGTGCTGATTTTCGATGAGGTCATAACCGGATTCCGCGTCAGCGTCGGAGGGGCCTCCGAGTATCTCGGAGTGGTACCTGACATGTGGTGTTTTGGCAAGGTGATTGGCGGAGGACTGCCAATTGGCGCCTTTGGAGGCAGGCGGGACATCATGGAGTTGCTGGCGCCTGTCGGCCCTGTTTATCAAGCCGGCACTTTGTCCGGAAATCCTCTAGCCACAGCTGCAGGCGCAACCGTCCTTGGCCTGTTGGACGATTCCAGGTACCAGGATCTTGCTAAAACGGCCGAGCGTTTGGCCAGTGGCCTCAAAGAGGCGCTGTCTGCCTCAGGGCTCGAGGTTCAGGTTCCGCGCTTATCATCGCTAGTCGGCATATTCTTCGGCTCCGATCCCGTGATCAATTATGCAGATGCCAAAAGATCTGTTTCTATTGGGCTTTATCCCAAGTTCTTCAGGGAAATGCTGGATCTGGGAATAGCTTTGGCACCTGGCCCATACGAGGCAATATTCCCCGGTTTGAGTCACTCCGAAAAGGAACTCGACCGCACGATCGAGGCAGCCGCAGAATCGGCGGCCAGGATTACTCGGTAGCCGACCGGATCTGTATGACTGATAAAAGAATAAGTCTGCAAACACGATCTGTGTGACGCGCGACAATTTGCTAACGTCTTAATTGCACGGTTTTTCAGAGTTTTAGAAAATTATCGGAAAAATTACCGTGAAATCACCTTTTCGTTTGGCGCTTACAGGTGTTTAAATGCTAAGAAAAGTAGTGGAAAATTATCTGGTTCGGATCTAGCATTTGGCGGGGTCATACTAAGGTGATCGGGGCGACGGTCTCGGGTTCTTTTTTCTCTACGCGAGAGGATGTGAGGTTTTGATACAGTATTTGCCAATTTTGGCTTTAATGGTATTGGCGACGCTGTTTGCAGGACTTTCAATAATTGCATCAGTCTTAATGGCTCCAAAGAAGCCAAATCCTGCTAAAAGTGCACCTTACGAATGTGGGATCATTCCAAGTTTCGAACCGCCGGAGCGCTTTCCGGTTCGCTTTTATCTCGTGGCAATGATCTTTGTGGTATTCGATATTGAAATAATTTTCATTTACCCGTATGCAGTCATTTCTAGATCTCTCGGGACCTTTGGAGTTGTGGAAATGCTGGTATTCGGAGCGACAATGTTTGTCGCATTCCTTTACCTGGTTTCCAATGGCGCTCTCAACTGGGGTCACATCAAAAGGAATAGGGGTGAAGACAATCCGTTCGAGGAAAGGACTACTTCATCCACCATTCGACGGGTCAGTTCAAAAGAAAAGACTGCAGCATGAACCAAAAATCTCAAGGTGGGGCGTGTCAATAAATGGGATTAGAAGATCTAAATCACAATTTTTTTACCGGCAATATCGAAAACTTGGTCAAGTGGGCTAGACGTAATTCTGTTTGGCCTGCTACTTTTGGCCTGGCATGTTGCGCTATCGAAATGATGGCTACCGCTGCTGCCGATTTCGATATCAGCCGCTTTGGCATGGAGGTCTTCAGGGCATCTCCGAGGCAGTCTGATCTGATGATTGTGGCCGGGCGCGTATCTCAGAAGATGGCTCCCGTGCTGAGACAGGTATACGATCAAATGCCGGATCCCAAGTGGGTGATTTCCATGGGGGTTTGTGCTTCGACCGGAGGAATGTTCAATAACTACGCAATTGTGCAGGGCGTAGATCAGATTGTTCCCGTCGATGTTTATGCCCCCGGATGCCCTCCGGGACCGGAAACTCTATTGCATGCGATCCTGACTCTGCATGAGAAGATCAGAACCGGCGACATTACCAAGAGGCGGGCCCAAACTAAGGCCGGCGCCCAAATTCAGGTTGGCGAAGTGCAACGGTCCAACCCGATTCATGTTCGCGGATCTGCGAAAAAGAAGGTTCTGGGATAATGAGCACCTCTGAAATCTTGTATGTGGAGCGCGCCAACTATCTGGCAACAATTGCTGATCTCAAGTCCCAAGGGTATGAGATGTGCGTGGATGTCACGGCAGTTGACTATTTGACTCATATGGGCCGTCAGCTTCCTGACGGGATTGTTCCTCAACGATACGAAGTTGTAGTCATGCTTTTGTCGCTGGCCAAAAGATCGAGAGTCAGAATTCGGGTCCAGGTCTCTGAGGACGACCCCACGATTGAGACTCTGTTTTTTCTCTACCCTGGCTGCGAGGCCATGGAGAGGGAAGTTTACGATCTGATGGGAATCAAGTTCGTCAACCATCCTGATCTAACCAGAATACTCATGCCTCAGGACTGGGAAGGGCATCCGCTCAGAAAAGACTATTCCGTCGGTGCTGTGCCGGTTCAATTCAAATCAGTAAATGGGGCAGGCTAGATATGGGAAAGAAAATGAACGACACGGGGAAGGTTGACGGCTTATCCGAGGAAGAAAGATTTGCCCTGATACCTGAGACCAGCGAAGGTCCGCAGGAGATGCAGCTGCTGGATAAGACGAATTCCAATGAGCTTTCAGCCGAGTTTGGCTCGACTCTGAGATTGCCGGAAGGGATTGACGTTGACCCCGGCGATATCGACATTGAATTCGCCGATGAGAAAATGATCATCAACATGGGACCTCAGCACCCTTCGACACATGGGGTTTTGCGTCTGATGATGGAACTGGACGGGGAGGTTATACTTCGGACAAAGCCTGTCGTTGGTTATCTCCATACTGGCATGGAAAAGACGGGCGAAAACCTCACCTACCTTCAGGGTCCCACCAATGTGACTCGAATGGATTACCTGTCACCACTTTTTAATGAGTTGGTATTCTCCATGGCGGCTGAAGAACTTCTTGGTTTGGAATTGCCAGACAGGGCGACTTGGATCCGCATGCTAATGACCGAGCTAAACCGATGCAGCTCGCATCTTATGTGGATGGCGACTAACGGCATGGATCTGGGATCCACCTCGATGATGCTCTATGGGTTCAGAGAACGCGAGATGGTTCTGGCATTCTTGGAAAAGGCGACGGGACTTCGCATGAATCACAACTACATCCGCCCCGGAGGTGTGGCAGCCGATCTGCCTGATGGGTGGGAAGACGATGTGATGTCAATTCTGGAGACTATTCCAGGTCGTCTAGACGAGTACGACGAACTGCTAACGGGTCAGCCAATATTCCGAGAGCGTGTAGACAACGTGGGGATACTCACCGCCGAGCAGGCTTTGGCTCTATCTGCCACCGGGCCAATACTGCGTTCGACCGGAGTTGCCTGGGATCTGCGAAGAGACATGCCGTATCTCAATTACGATCAGGTCGAATTCGATGTCATCGTGGGTTCGGTTGGTGATTGCTTCGACAGGTATTCGGTGAGGCTCAACGAGATCAGGGAGTCCCTGCGGATCATTTCGCAGATCGTCGAAAAGATGCCTTCAGGAGATTACAGAATTCAGGACAAGAAAGTCACCCCTCCGCCGCGTATACGAATCGACGAGTCGATGGAGGCTTTGATACACCACTTCAAGATCTTCACCCAGGGATTTAAGGTTCCCGAGGGCGAGGTCTACGTTGCCATTGAATCGCCAAGGGGAGAACTGGGCTGCTACCTGGTGTCCGACGGTTCCAACCGGCCTTACAGGATGCACATTCGCGGGCCATCTTTCGTGAATTTGCAAACACTTCCCACCATGCTTCGCGGTGGCATCATAGCCGACGCTATAGCCGCCATTTCTTCAGTTGATCCGGTTATGGGAGAGGTCGATCGCTAACAATGTCCTTTTTTAATCCAGAGAATTTGGAAAAAGCACAAGTCCTCATTGGTTTGTATCCAGATAAGCGTTCAGCGCTCATACCGCTTTGCCACCTGGCCCAAGGTCAGCATGGGCATCTGTCCAATGAGGCTATGGAGCAGATTGCTGATTTGCTGGAAATACAGCCTGCTGAGGTTTTGGGCACGGCCTCCTTCTACGACATGCTTCACACCGAAGAAGTGGGCAAGTACCTGGTCGGCGTCTGCACAAATGTTGCGTGCATGCTTGGCGGAGGTATCGAATTGCTCGAGCACGCGAGTGACGTGCTGGGAGTGCCTTTAGGAGGAACGACAGAAGACGGAATGTTCACCCTGGAGGAGGTGGAGTGCGTAGCCCACTGCGACAAAGCTCCATGCGCTCAGGTGAATTACCGCTTTTTTGGACCTTTGGCAAACGGGGACTTTGATCAGCTGCTCGACGATCTCAGGAATGACCGGCTGTCGGAATCCGTGCCTCCACATGGCGTTCTTTCACGGGTGTTCAGAGACGCCCCAGCGATGGTTCCACTGGAAATCATCCATCGGGAGCGCAGAGCTATGGACGATGAAAAGAAGGCAAGACAGGCGGCCCTCAACAAGGATGCGGGGGGTAATCAATGAGCACGAAGATCGTGACAGCACGAGTTGGAATTCCCGACTCGTTTTTGCTTTCCACCTATCTCGAAAATGGCGGCTACGCGGCGTTTAAAAAGGCGCTTTCAATGAACCCAGAGGATGTTCATGCTGAGGTTACTGCCTCGGGCATGCTGGGGCGGGGCGGTGCAGGTTTCGAAGCCGGCAGAAAGTGGTCGATGCTAAAGCAGGACCCTATCCGGTACCTTGTTGTCAA
This sequence comes from Actinomycetota bacterium, assembly GCA_004298555.1. Lineage (GTDB taxonomy): Bacteria > Actinomycetota > Acidimicrobiia > Acidimicrobiales > Acidimicrobiaceae > SCQM01. The sequence goes on from SCQM01000053.1 coordinate 9,082, forward strand.
TGGCGATGAATCCGAACCCTCAACTTTCAAGGATCATCTACTGGTGGAGAATGATCCGCACCAGCTTATTGAAGGCACGTTGATAACCGCTTACGCGATCGGGGCAACCCGCGCATTCATCTACCTTAGGGGCGAGTTTGCCTTGGGACTTGAAAGGGTTCAGACCGCCATCAACGAGGCGTATGCGTACGGTGCCATAGGTGAAAATATCTTTGGCTCGGGATTTTCAATTGACCTTGTTCTTCAACCCGGTGCTGGAGCCTATATATGTGGCGAAGAGACGGCATTGATCGAATCCTTGGAAGGAAAGCGTGGCTTTCCCAGAATCAAGCCGCCATATTTCCCAGCCGTGATTGGGCTCTACGGTGCACCGACGATTGTAAACAACGTGGAGACGATGTCCAACATTCCCTGGATCATATCTAACGGGGGAAAGGCGTTCGCCGCGCTGGGCAAGGGACGCTCTACGGGTACGAGGCTCTTTGCTTTATCTGGCGATGTTATGAAGCCCGGCAATTATGAGCTGGAAATGACGTCCAAGACTTTCAGGGAGTTGATCTACGATCCCGCACTTGGCGGCGGCCTCAAGGAAGGTCGAAGCGTGAAGGCTGTGATTCCGGGAGGCGTGTCAGCGCCGTGGATAGGCCCAGATAATCTGGACCTGCCCCTTGGACAGGACGAGGTTGCTCAAGCCGGTTCCATGCTGGGATCCGGGTCGATTATTGTACTGGACGACCACTCATGTGCGGTAAGGGCTGTTTGGCGTATAACCAAGTTCTTCAATAGGGAGTCCTGCGGCCAGTGCACTCCATGCCGTGAGGGTTCTGGCTGGATCGAGAAGATAATGCACCGGATCGAATTGGGATCCGGAACCGAAAGCGATTTGGATTTGCTGCTGGACGTGTGTGACAATATCGCGCCGGGACTTACTTGGCCTCCGCAGCAGACGACGATTTGTGTACTGGGTCCCTCAATCCCGTCATCGGTAGTCAGCGGTATAAAGATGTTCAGGGATGAGTTCATGATCCACATTAAGGAAGAAGGGTGTCCCTTTGTCCACTGATGTTTCTCAGAATTTAGTAACGGTCTCTATAGACGGCAAGGAGATACTGGCCGGCAAGGGAGAGCTATTAATAGCAGCGGCTGAGAAGGCAGGGGTATTTATTCCTCGTTTTTGCTACCACAACCGTCTTCCCCAGGTTGGAATGTGCCGCATGTGTCTGGTCGAGGTGAAGGGTCCCAGAGGCTTCAGTCTTCAACCTGCATGCTACCTTCCGGTTGCTGACGGGATGGAAGTCGTCACGGAATCCGAAAAGGTTAAGAAGGCCCAGGACGGCGTTCTTGAGTACCTTCTCATAAACCACCCTTTGGACTGCCCGGTTTGCGACAAGGGTGGTGAATGCCCGCTTCAGGATCAGACCATGGCTTACGGGCCGGGCGAGAGCCGGTTTGCCGAAGAGAAGCGGCACTGGGAAAAGCCGATCGCGATCTCAGACCTGGTGCTGCTCGACCGTGAGCGTTGCATTCAGTGCGACAGATGCACGCGGTTTGCCGACGTGGTTGCCGGCGACGCCTTGATCGAGTTCGTCGGCCGTGGAGACCACACTGAGATAAACGTTTTTCCGGACAGGCCTTTCTCCTCGTACTTCTCAGGGAACACTGTCCAGATCTGTCCCGTTGGAGCGTTGACTGCGGTGCCCTACCGCTTCAAGGCGAGACCCTGGGACCTGTCGCAGGTGGAATCGAGCTGTACCACCTGTTCAATGGGCTGCCGCATCATGGTCCAGTCCTCACAAAATGAACTCACGAGGTACCTCGGGCTGGATGCTGATTCGATCAACCACGGATGGCTATGCGACAAGGGGAGATTTGGCCACGAAGCCATCAACTCCTCTGACCGGGTCACTGTGCCGCTGGTGCGCAAGGGAGATAGTTTCGTCGAGACCACCTGGGCCAGCGCGCTTGAATTGATCGCGTCCAAGGTTCCAAGCTCAAGGTCGGCTGGTGATCCTGACCGGATTGGCTTTATCCTTGGATCTAGGCTGACCAACGAAGACATCTACTCCTGGGTGAAGCTGGCCAAGGGAGTTATAGGTTCAGATTCCGTGGATTCACAGCTCGGTGATGGCCTCAAGGGCGAGGTAATCGCTTCGCTGCGCAGGGCTACCATCAACGACGCCGTTTCCGCCAAGGCGATTCTGGCATTCACCGGCGATATAAAGGAAGAAATCCCCGTACTGTTTCTGCGCCTGCGTGAGGCAGTCAAGTCAGGCTGGACCAAGATGGCCACCATTGGAACCCACAAGAGTTCGCTGGATAAGCTGAGCGAAGTCACAGCATCGGTTTCCGTGGACCAGCTGCAGCTTTTGGCAAGGGAGCTGATGCGGGAGTCCTCGAGATTCCCTGAGATCACCAAACTCTTTGAAAACCAGGGGGTAGGCGCCGACGGCGACGGGCTTGTGGTTCTGCTCGGCCGCGAGAACTTAGCATGGGATCAATCAGTGGTCGAGGCGTTCGCTCTCGAGCTGTCCCGCGCACTTCCCAAGGCCAAGTTTCTGGTCACCATTCGTAATGCGAATTTTGCGGGCAGCATAGATTTAGGAGCTGTCCCGCGCCTTCTTCCGGGCCGATTGCCGCTGGAAAGCGCATCGCCAATGATGCGGCAAAAATGGGCAGGTTTGCCGGACCGGGCGGGTCGAGGGGTCAAGGAGATGCTAAGCGCAGCGCTCCAGGGCGAACTCGATGTTCTCTTCCTGGTTGGATCCGACCCTAGGGAAGATTATGTTGACTCTGTGCTCGCGAACTCTGCGCTGGACACGGTCGGATTTGTGGTAAGCGTGGACACCTTCCTCAGTCAGTCGAGTGCCAAGGCGGATCTCGTGCTGCCAGCTTCCAGTTTTGCTGAGAAGTCCGGCACTACAACAAATCTTGAAGGCCGGGTTCTCACGCTGAACCAAAAAGTTGCGCCGAAAGGGCTGTGCCGCCCGGATTGGGCAATTGCCTGCGAAATTGCACTTGAGTTGGGAGGGGACCTTGGATTTGGCAGTGCCGCCGAGGTTCTTGACGAGATAGCTGAAGTCTCCCCATTGCACTGGGGACTTTCGTGGAATCGCCTGGAAAGATCTGCCGCAATTGAAGGCATGATGATTCCGGTCTCGGCAACTTCGTTGTCCATCAGGCCCAGGGCAATGCTTGACGAGATATCGACTCCTGGCATCGCCTCGGTTTGGGACCAGGGTCTGGCCTCATCCAAGACAACCTACGTTGAAACCAGCACTAATTCCGAAGACGATGAACCAGTGGGAGAGCCTGCAACCCAAACAGTTGCAGGGATGGTGGAGCCGATATGGCGGTTAGCTCCGGTGCAGCCGCTTGGGTTCATGAATCTGGCGTACTCTCGCAAGCTATATTCGCAGGGTGAGCATCTCAGGAATAGTGCCCATCTGGTCCACCTGGTTGTGGAGGCTAAATGCCGGGTCTCGGGAAAGACGGCGGAGAAACTCGGAGTGTCATCGGGTGGCTCGGTCCTGATTTCGGACAAGGCGGGCGGCGAAGGTCAGTTTGAGCTGGAAATTGATGATTCAGTGCCAAATGGAACCGTCGAGCTGGTTCGCGGGTCATTTTCGATTCCAGGATTTTCTCCGGTTCGAAGCGGTGAGACAGTTAACTACGTCAAGGTGGAGCGTGCATAATGGGATCTGATCCTCTTTTTTCCCATGGTATTACCCTGGCCGTATTTCTGATAGTTATCATCAAGGTGATAGTCGCATTTGCGGTTCTCCTTGTGAGCGTGTTGCTGATGATCTGGTTTGAACGCAAGCTCATATCGGATATGCAGAACAGAATCGGGCCTAACAGGGCGGGACCGTTTGGGATACTTCAGACGCTGGCAGATGGGACGAAGCTTTTCTTCAAAGAGGATCTGATACCAGATTCCGCCGACAGGACCGTCTTCAAACTTGCTCCATTTCTTTCGGTGGTGCCGGCATTCCTGGTGTTCAGCATCGTGCCGATTGGTGGCGTGGTGCACATCTTTGGCCATACCACCGAGCTGCAGGTGGCCGATCCGCCGATGGGAATCTTGTTCATGCTCGTGATGTCCTCTATTTCCGTCTATGGAGTCACTCTCGCTGGATGGAGCTCAGGCTCGAAGTACCCATTGCTGGGAAGCGTGCGCGCCACCGCACAGATGATCTCGTACGAGGCTGCAATGGGCTTGTCGATCGCATCGGTTGTGCTGATTACCGGCTCGCTGTCCACGAGAGATATAGTCACATCTCAGTTCGGTACATTTTTGGGATTCATACCTAAATGGAACCTCATCCGTCTGGGAATTGTGCCGTTTCTTGTCTTCCTTGTTGCTATAACCGCTGAGATGAACCGGCCTCCATTCGATCTCGCCGAGGCGGAATCGGAACTGGTGGGTGGATTTCACACTGAATATTCCTCTTTGCGGTTCGCCCTGTTTTACTTGGCAGAATTCATGAACACCGTGACTATGTCGGCAATTATCGTCACCTTGTTTTTCGGCGGCGCTTCGGGTCCAGTTCTTTTCGGTCCGAGCTGGATATGGCCGATCATCTGGTTCCTGATCAAGACTGGCGTATTCCTCTTCTTCTACGTTTGGGTCCGAGCGGCGCTTCCGCGCTTGCGTTACGACCAGCTCATGACCCTCGGATGGAAGATTTTGATACCGGTGGCGTTGGCATGGTTCTTGATCGTTGCCGCAATGCAAGTAAACAGTTACCTAGGTTTTGGAGTTTTCATCCTGGTTTTGATTTCGGGTGGGCTTTTGTCGCGGGCCAGCGGAGTAGGGGATCTAAGCGATCCGTTCCGCCTTGGCCGAAGTCGTTCAGCAGGAACAAAGGGGGTGGAGTAGTTGGCTGTTTTTGATGGCCTGAAGGGCTTCAAAGTTACGTTTGGCCAAATGGTTCAGCCTAGGATCACGAAGCAATATCCAGAGGAGAAGCGAAAGAAGCCAGCCCGTTTTCATGGCCGGCACGTACTAAACAAGTACGAGGATGGCACCGAGAAGTGCATCGGCTGCGAACTGTGTGCAGGCGTGTGTCCCGCTGGTTGCATATACGTGCGGGGCAAGGACAATCCTCCTGACGCGCCGGTTTCACCCGGAGAGCGCTACGGCTACGTCTACGAGATAAACTTCCTCCGCTGCATCCATTGCGACCTTTGCGTGGAAGCATGCCCTACGGAGGCAATCACCGAGTCAAAGATCCTGGAATTTTCCTTTACTGCGCGCCAGGAGGCGATTTATACCAAGAATGAGCTTGTGGTGAACAACGATGGGACTCCGAAGCGCCTTCCTTGGGAGGATTGGCGGGTTGGAGATGACGAACTTACATCTGGATGGATGAGAGCGACCTCTCCAAGTGGATCTAAGGACTACGAGGGGATGGTCCAGTGGTCCGGCGAGCTTGGCAAGGGCATCCGCAAGCCCGAGGCTGGACAGTCGGGCATAAAGGATGAAGACGCCAGTCCAAGATACATGGTCCGTCAGGTGGAATCGGACCGCATCTCCAAGCGTCACGGAGGAAGGGTCAGATGATCGATCTTTTGGCTGCGCAGGCCACTTTGCCAGATTTGATTACATTTCTGATCGCAGCGTGTGCGGTAATCCTGGGCGCACTTGGGGTCATTCTCATGAAGAACCCGGTGCATTCTGCTTTGTCGATGATCATGACCCTGTTTGCGGTGGCGGTTCTATTTATAGAGCAGGATGCTCAATTTCTGGCTGCCGTGCAGGTTATCGTCTATGCCGGGGCAATCGTGGTCTTATTCCTCTTTGTTATCATGCTCCTCGGCGTGGACAAGCAGGAAAATTTATCGAGAGACCAGCTCCGCGGTCAGAGGCCGCTCGCCTTTTTGGCGGTTTTGGTAATTTTTGTCGAGATACTGGCACTCTCCCAGGGCAACTGGACTAGTGGAGCAAAGGCGACCGTGCTTTCGACAAGTTCGCCCGGCTCGAACGTAGTCCAGCTGGCACAATCGATCTTTACCACCTATCTGCTCCCCTTTGAAGCCACCTCTGTTCTTTTGATCATTGCAGTGGTTGGCGCGGTGGTCCTTGTCAGGAGATCTGATTTAAAGCCAGGCCGGGACACGGCAGAGGCAATCGAACTCGAAAGTGAAAGTGAGACTAAATGACGGTACCTGGAAGCTGGTATTTGGTCCTGTCGGCATTATTGTTTTCCCTGGGAGCTTTGGGATTCTTCACGCGTAAAAATATTCTCATCATGTTCATGAGCTTGGAACTGATGTTGAATGCAGTCAATTTGACTTTCGTTACGTTTTCTCGAATGCTGGGTGACATCGGGGGGCAAACTCTAGTCTTTTTTGTCCTGGTAGTTGCGGCTGCTGAAGTTGTTGTTGGCCTGGGGATCATCGTGGCCATATTCAGACGCAGAAGCTCTGCTACCGCAGACGATCTCTCTATATTTAGGGGCTGAGATTGAATAGCACGGTAGTTTTCACAATGATGTTGTTGCCCCTGGCGGGGTTCCTGGTAAACATGGCCTTTGGCAGCAGACTTAAACGTCCGCTTGCCGGAGTCATTGCCAGCTTGTTTGTTGTAGCATCATTTGGGCTGGCCATTGTGACCTGGCTGGAACTTATGTCAAAGCCGGCCAGCCAGCGGGTGTTTGATTTTATCCTTTTCGACTGGATCTCTTCCGGCAGCCTTCATCTAAACGTGGGTGCCTATATAGACCCGTTGTCGGTGACGATGATTCTCTTCGTTACCGGAGTCTCCGCCGTGATTCATATCTATTCCATCGGCTATATGGCTCATGACGAGAGATTCAGCCAGTTTTTCGTATACCTAAACCTCTTTGTTTTTGCAATGTCTGTGCTGGTCCTTTCTGACAACTTCGCATTCACGTTTCTCGGGTGGGAGGGAGTCGGGGCCACTTCATATTGGCTGATCGCATTCTGGTTTGAAAGGCCAACAGCAGCCGCAGCGGGCAAGAAGGCGTTCATAGTGAACAGGATGGGTGACTTTGGCTACCTCATCGCAATGTTTCTTTTGTTCGGCTACGTTGGCTCTTTGTCCTATGCCAAGGTGTTCGGTTCCCTCGGCAGCATTGGCCATGGCACGCTGACAGCAATTGCACTTCTATTCTTTCTGGGCGCCGTTGGTAAATCAGCCCAGCTCCCGCTTTTCGTATGGCTGGTCGATGCAATGGAAGGTCCTACGCCGGTGTCTGCGCTGATTCATGCAGCAACCATGGTTACTGCCGGCGTCTATCTTATGGCTCGAATTTCACCTATCTTGCATCTGACTGCCGGTGTCGCGACTTTTATAGCCTTTGTAGGAGTAATCACAGCATTTGTAGCCGCCATGGCTGCCACTTCGCAAACTGACATCAAGAAGGTTCTGGCATATTCGACGGTGTCGCAGCTTGGTTACATGTTCCTTGGCATCGGTACCGGCCAATATGTGGCAGCTATCTTTTTGATGGTTACGCATGCCTTCTACAAAGCACTGCTCTTCCTCGGAGCCGGCTCGGTCATCCACGGTTTGCATGAGGAACAGAACATAAAGAAGATGGGCGCGCTTAGGAAGCTGATGCCGATAACATCTGTCACCTTTATCGTGGCCTGGCTGTCTATAGCTGGATTTCCGCCTTTCTCGGGATTTTGGTCCAAGGGGGACGTCCTTGCCGGAGCGTATCAAAAGTCAGTGCTGCTGTGGTTGATCGGTGCGCTCACTGCGATCTTGACTGCCTACTACATGGGCCGGGAAGTCTACCTCGTGTTTTTTGGAAAGAGGCGGTTCGAGGGGTCGAACCATGTTCACGAGTCGCCCAAAGTCATGACTATTCCACTGCTTGTACTCGCCGTATTTTCGATTTTCGGCGGCGCTTTGAATTTGCCGATAAGTGACAAGTTCAGATTTCTGGAGAACTGGCTCACGCCAGTCTTCGGCAGCGCGCTGGCGCCATCTACCATTTCAAGTTCTTTGAGATTCGCGCTCGGAACAGCCGATGGCATTTTCGCCCTGATTGGCATTGGACTTGCTACCTCGCTTTGGATAAGGAGTTCGTCGCGGCCTGCCATTGAGCCCTCGTTTCTTGCCAGCGGGTGGGGAATCGACCGTTTTTACGACCGGTTTATTGCCAGGTCGTCGACACGGCTGTCCGAAGAGTTCACCGACGTCATTGAAGTGAAGGTTATAGACGGCGCGACAATGTCCTTAGCCGGTCTTGTGGGGCTGGTCGGGAAGTATGCCCGCAAGGTTCAGAGCGGCTACATCCGGAATTACGCGCTCTATATCAGCGTCGGCGCACTTTTGATTCTTGGCTACTTTGTGACAAGGGCGGGTGCCTAAATGGAGAATGCGTTCGTGAAAGGGTTTATTTTGAGGAAGGCACTGATTTGAGCACGCTACTGAACCTTCTTATATTTGTCCCTCTCGCTGGTGCGGTGATTGCCGCGGCTCTCGGTTCAAAGAAGTCGGCCATGATGGTCGCCAAGGTTGTTGCATTGCTGGATTTTGTATTGGCTGCAGTCGTGCTGGTGCAGTTCAATACGAGTTCCACTGGATTCCAGGGAGTATCCAGTATCTCTTGGATTCCAGCTTTCGGGATCTCCTGGAAGCTTGGTATCGACGGTATCTCGCTCTTTTTAGTGTTGCTCACTGCTGTGCTGTTTCCAATCGCTTTGTATGCATCGAAGGAAACAAAGGCGGTTGGATCGTATGCCGCTTGGATGCTAATGCTGGAGGCATCGCTGATTGGGAGTTTCCTTTCTTTGGATCTGTTCAGCTTCTTCCTCCTCTTCGAGCTGACGCTGATTCCGTCTTATTTCCTCATCGCAAGGTGGGGATACGCACGATCCGGTTTCGCAGCGGTCAAGTTTTTCGTTTACACATTCTTCGGGTCGGCATTTCTGCTGGTGGGGATTTTGGCACTAGTGTTTATTCATCAAGCCCAGACTGGCGCAACAACGTTCGACTTAGTGACGTTGGCCCATTCGACGCATTTGTCTGACACCGCGCAGGAGTGGCTACTTATTGCCTTTACGGTGGCATTTGCAATAAAGGCTCCGCTTTTCCCGCTGCACACCTGGTCCCCGGATACTTACGGCGAGTCTCCGCTAGGCCCGGTTGTAATCATCGCATCGGTGATGGCAAAGCTTGGAATCTACGGCATGATCCGTTTCGATCTCGAGCTGTTTCCCCGTGCCTCCCATATCCTGGCGCCGCTCCTACTTACTCTTGGCGTCGCCGGCATAATTTATGGCGCAATTGTAGCCGCCTCATCTTCCAACATGCGGCGGTTCGTGGCGTTTTCTTCCTTGTCCCATATGGGATTCATTGTTCTTGGCCTCTTTGCGCTTACTCCCCAGGGATTGTCAGGCGCGGTTGTTCAGATGTTCAACCATGGCGTCTATACCGCGGCATTGCTGCTGGTGATTGGTTTCATTTACGAGCGACGCTCAAGAATGGGATTTGATGGCCTGGGCGGCATTCAAAAATCGGCGCCGATAATGGCAGGGATCGCCACCGTCGTGGTTATGGCAACGGTGGGCCTGCCCGGCCTGAGCGGTTTTGTGGGTGAATTCCTGATTCTCCTTGGCGCATTTCTTTCCCACAGATGGTGGGCTGTTGTTGGAGTCACAGGCGTCGTGCTAAGCGCCATCTATATGTTGTGGGCATACCAGAGAATATTTCATGGCAAGCCTTCAGAGGCGATAGCGAGGGAGGGCTTCAAGGATATAACGAAGGTTGAACTTGCACTGGTGATCCCGCTCATTGCACTGATAGTCTTTCTCGGGGTCTACCCCAAGCCAATGCTGGATCGGGTAAATCCAACCGTTAATGCTCTCGTTACGCAGGTGGCACACGCCCCAAGCTATCCTTCTTCTGCCAATTACAGCGCACAGTCAAAGGGTTAGGTCGATGTCGTTTCTAATTGCTCAAGTAGCATCCTCTACACCAATCAAGTTGCCATCTGTCGAATACTCGGCGATAGCACCCGAGTTGATAATGATCATCGGCGCCATCGTGGTGATGCTGATTAGTTCTCTGGTGTCGAAGCACGTGTCGAAGACGACGTCGATCGCTGTTGGTGCGGCGGTGGCCATCGTCAGTTTGGCAGATTCTATTTATTTGGGTTTTCAATCGGGCACCAGCGGGGCCAACAAAGCGGTATTGTCGGGTGCTGTTGCCTTGGACAAGTTCGCGATTTTCTTCTATGCCCTGTTTTCCATAGTCGCATTGCTGACTGTGCTGCTCGGACGTGAGCTGATGAATCTGGATCGGGGACGTGTCCCGGATTTCGTTACGCTGGTGCTGCTGTCCACATCAGGGGCCATGCTTATGGCATCGGCTTTGGACTTGATAGTTCTCTTTTTGGGTCTTGAGATTTTGTCTATCGCGCTCTATGTTCTGGTTGCTATAGAATCGAACAGCGCCAGGGGCCGAGAATCATCTGTGAAGTACTTCATGCTCGGCGGCTTTTCATCGGCGGTATTTCTCTACGGTGTCGCATTGGTTTATGGAGCAACCGGATCCACCAACCTCGGACAGATTCTGACCTTCCTCGCCAACAATCTTTTCAAGTCAAACGGCGTATTGCTGGCTGGGATCGGAATGATCATGGTGGGGCTTGGGTTCAAGATATCAGCCGTCCCATTTCATTTTTGGGCTCCTGATGTTTATCAGGGTGCACCAAGCCCCGTGACTGGATTCATGGCCGCTACTGCCAAGGCGGCAGGATTTGCAGCCTTGCTGAGGGTCTTCTACTCCGGATTCATCACCTATCAGTCTGACTGGGTGCCTGTGATCGGGGCGCTATCGGTGCTGACTCTTCTTGTTGGCGCAATACTCGCGGTTCTCCAAAAAGATATAAAAAGGACGCTGGCCTATTCATCCATAAACCAGGCGGGCTTCATACTGCTGGGTCTTTACGCCGTTTCGGCAAAAGGTGTTGGCGCTTCTCTATATTTCCTCATCACATACTCCGTGGTGATCGTGGGTGCATTCGCCACCGTCGGCGCCATGGAGAAGCTGCTTGGGAAGCAGGGCCTGGAGCTAGAAGATCTGCGTGGCCTGTCAAAGAAGTCACCTTTCCTGACCTTTTCTTTCGTTGCTCTGATTCTCGCTCAGGCAGGCGCTCCATTCACCACCGGATTCCTTTCCAAGTTCAACGTTGTGCTCGCAACCGTGAATGCCCGGCACTATCCCGTTGCTCTAGTTGCCATGATTTCGGCTGCTATTGCAGCGTTCTTCTACTTGCGCATGGCGCTGTTGCCGTTCCGGGCAGCAAGCGGCGAATCTCAGACCTTAGCGCCAGGGGGCGCTGGCCTTGAAGATACTCAATATGCTGGAAGCTCAGCTGTCCTGGTCAAAGAGGAAGAGGCCGTAGCGGTAAAGACCAAGATTGACAGTGTTTCCGTGGTTATAGGCATTGCTGTTGTCGTCACGATAGGTCTTGGAATCTGGGCAGGTCCTCTGGTCGATCTGGCCAACCGCGCATCGCTGTTCTTTTAAGCCGATTGCTGGATTCAGGGGTGCAACGGCGAATCGGCAGGATTTAGGAAACGCCCGATTATCGGGAGCTCCCATAAGGCTTCAGCTCTGGCGATTGCCAGCAAAATGGCGGGGGCATGCTCGGCATTGTCATAGATCACGTATCTGGGGTGCCAGTGGGGGTCAAACTTGGAATTGAAGCGCCAGAGGCTCTCGATTTGCATCGAGTCGCCCATGCGCTTAAGGAACCATTTCTCCACTCGCTGGGTCATTGAGTCCATTTCTCCCGAGAGGACTGCGCGCATGGTCGCGAAGTTGAGGCTGAGATTTTCGTATGCGTGATTTGCGAGGTATTCGATAGTGGACACGATCATGAAGTCCATCAGTCCGTTTGGATGCGCACCGAGGTCCCGTCTCATAAGGTCGAGTGAAAAACCAGTGATACCCGGCGCCGGCACCCATTGGCAGAAGCCAACGACGGTTCCTTCACGATCCTTGCACACGGTTAGAAGGAGATGCTTGTCGGAAGGATCGAAGACTCTCCCCAAGGTCATGGAAAAGCCCCGTTCCGCCTCTCCTTTTCTGCTCTGCCCCATGACAGACATCAAAGCAGCCTTTAGATGAGGATCTAAGCGGGAAGGGTCATGGAACTCGACGGTGTAGCCATATTTGCGGATTCTTCCGACCGCTTGGCGAAGACCTTTGTTCTTCTTGCCTTCCAGCCGAAATTCCTTTACTGCGACTATGGCTTCGTCTCCGACATAGACGGAATGCATTCCGGTTGCCTGATAGCTGTCGAGCCAGGCCTCATCTGCTCCAAGGACGCCGACTATCCATCCTTTGGCGTTGGCAAAGGTCAGGAACTCTTTCCATGCCTGTTCCTTGGTCGTATCTGGTCCAACCGGGTCGGGCGAAACCAGTGCCACAGATCCGTAGTTTGCATATGCCACCAGACAACTGTGGGCAAAGAAGTAGCGTTTGTCGTCCCTTAAGGCAAAATAGTCGAGGGTGCCTTTCGAGTATTTCGCCACGATGGCCCTGGCCCGCTCGCGTTCCGACCTGGCGCCAAATCTCACAGAAAGCCCCTTTGATCTGTCTACGACAGGTCGAAAAGCTAGAAACAGTGCGATTGTCGCTAGGCCTAGCCCGCTAAGTGCGAGCGCCGGGGCCGCGAACTGGTTGACAGTTCCTGGCAGGAAATGCGTTGAGAAACCCGCCATTCTTTCGCCAACGGCAATAAAAGTGCCCCAGTAGGAGATGCTGTGGTTGTGTTTTATCAGCGCTGCATAGCCGTAGATGATGCTGGTGCTGAAGATGATGATTGCGGCTGCCCCCAGGACGAGGGCGCGAATGCCCCGCCTTAGGGAAGGGCGGTCGGAAGGCGCTTTAAAGCTGTTCCTTTTGCTCACGAGGTAGAGGGCAAGGATTAGCAAAGCGAGGGCCTCTTCGAAGTCGCCTCCTTTGATCAGGTTCAAGCTGGCTGCGCCAATGGATAGGGCGAGCGCAAAGATCCAAGCTTGCCTCTGCCCTCTGCGTACTCCACCTGCCAGGAACATAAGGCCTATTGAGGCCATTGCCACCAAAGCCCCGGCTGTCCTCGAGATTGTTATGGGGAAAAACTCCTCAATGAAGTGGAGCCTGGAGCGTATAGGCGGCGTGAGCGCCGATGCGAGGTTCAGTGCGCCGACTATGAAGATTGCAGCCGATGCGATCCTTCTTGAACGCACCTGCTTTACAACAGGAAGCTGATCTTCCCGGTAATCGTTTCCATCCGGGTACGAAGCCAGCTGTCCGCTTCGAACAGCCTTGTCTTTTCTTTTTATGACCAGGAGCTGCTCAACAAGGGAATCGGCTTTGGCAAAGCTTGTATTGCTCAGCAGCCGTGCATGAAGCGATGCGCCTGCATCGATCTCGATCCAGGTGGCCTGCTTTTTCGGCCTGAATATAGCCGGTAGCCCGAGCGCTGCCGGAGCCTCGACGTAAATCTGGGATACCGATCCAGTGCAGGCGAAAAACCCTTCGCCGACTCGGGACAGCTCAGGCGTAAGAAAATGGCCCACAATGAGTCCGGTGTATCCGTTCTCAATCGCATTGGCGGCACCCAGCCGCGCGCTCACGTTGATGTCAAAAGTCTTTATGTTTTCCGATTCCTCAGTGATGAACCGGGCATATGAGACACGAAGGAGTATCAGGATAGCAATCAAAAGAACGGCGGAATCAATGAGCGTAGCCGCACCGATATAGGCCAACTGCGAGCCAAGGCTGACAGCGTGGTGCTTCAGCCGATTTACTATTGGAAGGGAGATCACAATTGGGATCTTTACGAGGAATGAGAGCAATAACGGGAGCAGAATCCAAGGTGCAAAGCGGGCAGCTTTTTGATAGGTCATCCTGGAGATAACGAATCTCACCGACACTATTGGGTCTCTAAGGCGCTCAACGCCATGAAGCCATTTCGACTTTTTGTTTGACTGGTATCTCGGCCAGAAGTCAGCTAGCAAGTGCTGCGCCCATGGTGTTTCAACCGGCGAATATGGGTCCGTCGCGCTTGTTACGGGATCGAACTCTCTTCCCGCAGTGACCCGGACCTTTTCGAATCCGTCGATAGTTTCTATTTGGAGATCGATCTCCAGTGCCAGCTCAAACGGGAAGATCTGTCGCAATTGTTCTGCAGCAGCCGTATCGTAGGCGAGTCTCGAGTCTCTGAAACCCGGCAGAACAAATATTTGTATGTTCGTCCGGCTACAAAGCGATGCGAACGCTTGGAACAACGGCGAATCGGGAATGGTCTTGGAATCGACGGATCGAGTCAAAAAATCGAGAAGGTTGCCAGCGATAATGACAACTCCTGGTCCGTCCCATCGGTTGAGGGCAGAAATAAACCGGTCAAGGCAATCCCGATCAGAGGCGGAGTCAGCGTCCTGGGTGGATGACTTGATGAAGAAGTCTGAGGCTATAAGGACCTTTTCGCCAATGCTTACTTCTACCGTGCGAGTGGCAGGACAATGAAAAGAGATCGCCCTGGAATCCGGGATTGAATGGTTGTCAATATGGTCAGGAGTTTTTGGTAAATCGCTCATTTATCTCTGCATTCTTAGCAACCATACGCCAGATGCATAATGCTATAGGCAATTTCAGCTCCGCAAAACACGGGTAGCATTAGAGTATGGCTATTAGCAAGTCGCTTCCAGGTCATTGGATCCTACCGCAGGATAGTAATGGAAACTCCCCAAGCTTGGCCGGTCCGGCCGTCTTGTGTGATCTCGATGGCGTGCTCTCTGATGCTGCTTGGCGCCAGCATTTTATCGAGAAAGGCGAGTATAAAGACTGGGATAGTTTCTTTGAGAACTGCGGAGATGATCCTTTTCTTGAGGAAGTTGCCACGGTGCTGTCACTCCTCGAAAAGGATCTCATGGTGATTCTGCTCACCGGCAGGCCCTCCTCAGTAAAGCGGCAGACCGTGTCCTGGCTCAAAAACTATCCACTTCGGTGGGACCTTTTGATAATGCGAAACCATGGCGATTATTCAGCCGCTAAAGAATTCAAGTCTGAAAGCGTGGATGAGATTCGGCGCCGTGGTATTGAGCCGGTGTTGGCATTCGAAGATGATCGGAGAAATGTAGACATGTTCAAGGCAAAGGGAATCCCTTGCGTCTACATTCACTCCGGCTACTATGACAGGATCAATCCCTAAAGTTGTTGAACTGCAAGGGGATTCCGAAGTCTTCTTCCTTGAGCTTGGCAATTACTTGTTGAAGATCGTCCCGTTTTTTGCCGGAGACCCTTAGGGAATCACCCTGAGTCGAGCTGCTTACCCCTTTTAGCCCCAGGTCCTTGATATATTTATTTATTTGCTTGGCCCGGTCCTGGGAAATTCCAGCAACGATCTTTATCACGCGCCGGGCTGATCCACGCGAGCCTTCAACAACAGGCTGGCGGTCCAGACATTTGAGCGACACTTCCCGTTTTACCAGTTTTTCCTCGAGCACCTGTTCCAAGGCTTTGAGGCGGTCCTGGCTTGATGAACTCAGGTTCAGCTCCTGACCCGAAAGTTCAATGCTTGAGCCAGTATCTTTGAAGTCAAATCGAGTGTTTGCCTCACGATTCGCTTGGTCCAAGGCATTTTTTACTTCTTGCATATTGACTTCTGAAACAACATCGAAGGTAGGCATGTTTCAACAGACTATCCTATTTCTACGGGTCGGTGTCCGAGTGGCCAAAGGAAGCAGACTGTAAATCTGCCGGCTCAGCCTACGGGGGTTCGAATCCCTCCCGGCCCACCAGGTAATGTGGAGTTTTCGAGAAGGAGATTTGACGGCGGTACATAATTGGATCCCAAAGGCAAGAGGGCCTCGTGAGGTTGTTCGACCCATTCGAGCTCTACCAGTTCGGCCAGATGGCCGCCGCCAACCCAGAAAGAGACTCCTACCACAAAAGGATCGCAACAGAGCTTGCGAGATCAGGGCCGTACAAAAAATACACCTTTGAACAAAACGTCCTTGAAAAGCTTTGTGAGCTTCGCTCGACTGCCCCCAATTTCACCGTCGTGACTGAATGCGTGATAGACGCGGTATGTCTTGCCGTGGAATGTGCCAAGCCGATCCGGATCACGCCCATTCTTTTAGTCGGA
>SCQM01000054.1 GCA_004298555.1 Actinomycetota bacterium
CACTTATCGATATGGCCAACGATGCTGTGGGCTTAATGGATTTTCTCGATATTGAGACCGCTCATTTGGTGGGGATATCGATGGGTGGCATGATTGCCCAGCAGGCAGTGATCGACCATCCTGGGCGCTTTCTATCATTATGCTCCATGATCTCCACTACGGGGGCCAGGGATGTCGGCCAGCCTTCTCCGGAACTCGTTGCGGCTATTATGAGGCCGATGGGCATTGGCAGGGAGGCCAATATTGCGGCTTCGCTGGAGATATCGAGAGCAATTTCATCAGTCCGTTATTTCGATGAAGCTAAGGAGCTGGACCTCATAGTTCGGTCTTATGACCGCAGCTACTGTCCCGACGGGGTGCTGCGCCAGCTCATGGCTATTTTGATTTCGCCCGACCGTACGGAATCGTTGAGGAAGATTGGAATACCAACTTTGGTGATTCATGGTCTGGCTGACAAATTGGTAGACCCAAGCGGGGGTTTTGCCACGGCAGCCGCAATCCCAAACGCAAGGATCGTGACCTTTGAGGAAATGGCTCATGAAGTACCGGAATCGCTTTGGGATGAAATCCGTGATGCAATTTTGTCAAATATCGAACGAGCGAGATTGTCTGCCTAGAACTTCGGGTCATCCGGCGGGTTGGCATTGACCTTTCATAAAGCCCCGTTCTGGTGCCATTGGGAGCGGCGTACACGGCACAGTCGAAGGTTTTCGACGTTCTGGGCTATGGTTGAAATGTGAACAATTCGAGGGCTCCGCTTGGCGATGTAAAGATCATAGAATTTGCAGGAATCGGTCCCGCGCCATTTGGGTCGATGATACTTGCTGGCTTGGGGGCGGACGTAATCCGGATCGACAGGCCCCCGTCTCTCGCAACTCCAGGGGGAACCGACCAGTTCACTTCGGATGCGATGGACCGTGACAGGCGTTCTATTGCTCTAGACCTCAAGTCTCCCGGAGCCATTGCAATTGTCAAGCGGCTAATTTCCGGTTCGGATGGTGTCATTGAGGGGTTTAGGCCGGGAGTGATGGAGCGTCTCGGTCTTGGTCCCGACGTCCTGCTGGACCTGAATCCGAAATTGACCTTCGTACGTATGACTGGCTGGGGGCAAAACGGTCCGCTAGCACAAAGGGCAGGCCACGATCTTGATTACATTGCAATTACCGGGCTACTGAATGCAATTGGCACGAAAGAATCCGCAGTGATTCCGCTTAATCTGGTGGGCGATTTCGGCGGTGGAGGAACGATGGCGGCCATAGGAATGCTGGCGGGAATCCTGTTTGCGCGGGCAGGAGGAAAAGGGAGCGTTGTCGACGCGGCAATCGTGGATGGAGTGTCCCTGATGGGAACCATGTTCCAGGGGCTTATTTCAAAGAACCTTTGGTCCGGCCAGAGAGGGGAAAACCTTCTTGATGGAGGAGCACCCTTTTATTCTATTTATCGCTGCGCGGATGACAAAGATCTGGCTGTCGCGTCTCTAGAACCTAAGTTCTTCAGCGAGCTGTGTTCGCGGCTGGGGCTACGAGGGCACCCTGCATTCGCTGAGCAGTACAGGCGCGATACATGGCCGGAGATGCGCGCGGTGCTCACGGAGATTTTTTCAAAACAGAGGCGAGATTTTTTCGTGGAGTTGTTTGACGGCGCAGACGCCTGCGTGGTGCCGGTGAATACCTTTTTCGAAGCTACACAGGACCGCCATATGAAAGAGAGACACGCATTTGAAGACATAGGCGGTACCAGCCACCCGCGTCCGGCACCCAGATTTGACAACTTCAATCCGGTTATAGCGCCGGCACCCTTTCCCGGTGAGCAAAGAGATGAGATACTTGGAGAGTTAGGCTATTCGGCCCATGAAATTTCCGCATTCGAAAAGTCGGGTGCCTTCGGGTAACGGAGGTTAGGTGTTTTATGCAGGCAACGGGGTGGGAGGGCCAGTCTTTCTGCCCCGTGAATCGCATCTGTTAGTTTTAGGACCTCCGCGGTCCGGCAAAACCAGATCCATCGTGGTTCCCAATATTTTGATGGCTCCTGGGCCTGTGATAGCCACCTCCACCAAGAGCGATCTTATTGAGGCTACTCATGCCGAAAGATCAGCGAAAGGCCGCGTCTACGCTTTCGATCCTTCCGGATCGGTGCCGTTGCCGCCCAACGTCGAAAGGGTTCAGTGGTCACCGATAAGTCCAAACGGGACCTTTTCCAGTGCTCTTGCGGTTACCCGGGCCATGATTGACGCTTCGATGCTTGTTAGTGGTCACCAGGCGGGTTATTCACACTGGATTGAGCGCGCCTCGTCGCTCGTGGCCCCTTTGATCCATGCTGCTCAGATTGGCGGCTATGAAATGGACACTTTGATGTACTGGCTAAACCGCCGGGAGTGCGGTGATCCGGCGGGAATCTTGAAGGCCTGCGGCGAGACACTGGCGCTCGATTCGCTGAGGGGGGTATTGCTCTGCGAGGAACGCGAAAGGTCGGGGATCTTTTCCACTGCTCTTGGGCTGTTCGGGAGCTACAATTTCCCGGAACTTCATCAGCAGAGCGGGCTGGCCCGGTTCAGTTCCTTGGAGTTTCTCAATTCGAGCGACACTTTCTATGTCGTCTCACCATCCCATATCCAAAAGCTCATCGCCCCGGTGATAGTAGGCGTGATTGACGAAGTGAAAAATACTTCGTTTGCACTGAGCTCCAGTTCAGAAAGAGACTCCCGCAGGCTTCCCTTGGCGCTGATACTTGATGAAATGGCCAATATCGCTCCACTTGGTTCGATTTCGTCCATTCTTTCCGAAGGAGCCTCTCAGAAGGTCATGCTGCTCGGTGCGCTTCAGGATCTTTCCCAGGCACGCATGCGTTGGGGCGAGGCATCGAAGGGCTTTCTCACACTTTTTGGGTCGGCTCTGGTATTTCCCGGAATTTCGGATGTGGCTTCTCTTAACCAGCTTTCACAGGTCTCGGGCAAAGTTGAATACGACACCGTCTCTAGAAGCTATGGCGGATCCCTTGCGGAACGCTTCATGGGTCCCCGTGGAATCACCAAGTCGAAGCACTTTCGCCCGCTTCTGGAGCCTTGGGAAATTGCCAGGTCAAAAGGGGGCCAGGGCTATCTGTTCAGGCGCTCCCATGAGGTGCGGACGGTGACTCTCAGACCATTTGAAGGCATGGAATCCATTGCACTGCCCACCTGGCGCAGGACCTGAAATTATCAGGCCCGCAGATGGGAGCCGGCTATCGGTTCTATCATTGGGATTCAGTGAGAATTCCGTTAGTCAGCGATTGCCAGATTCTTGATCAGATGTACCGATGGGCAGGTCAAAGTTCTGGTTACTCCTTGAATCATTTGTATTTGAGCCACCACTTCCATCCCAAGTTCCTCGATGGACGAGCATTCAACAATTACGATGACATCGTAAGGCCCGGTGACCTGGTCCACTGATACCGTGTTCTGCAGTTCTTGACACTGTTTAGCCACTGGAGCCGAGAATCCAATCTCAGTCTGTATCAGTATGAACGCTCTAACTTTCACAAATGACTCCCAGTTTCCCCATGCACCAACCGATATAGCCTTACCAATTTACTGCACTTCAATTGACAGCGAGAGACGGAAAGGCTTGCCGATGCGCAAATTCAGCCAGCACTTATCAATGGCTTTGAATCTGAGTCGTTCTATGAGGGAAGCTTTTGGATCATTTCCACGCCGGATGACTCGCAATGTTCCGGTCCTGCTAGAACCTATGCACAAAGCCTCTTATCTCGACTTCTTTTCCTTCGACCGTGATTGTTCCGCCATCGTTGAACCGGCCGATTAGCACCGGTTCGGCAAGGTCGGCGGATGCGAAAATTGAAGCAACTTGAACAGGGTCAGGGTGACTAAAGATCAGCTCATAGTCTTCGCCCCCATAAAGCGCATTGGATATGAGGGCGCCATCTGCCACAGGGATTTTCTCAAGGTGAGCGCCTAAGTGCGAGTTTTCACATATATGGTTTAGGTCGGCGAGCAGGCCGTCAGACACATCTATCATTGATGTGGCTTCCACCTGAGATATAGCCTTGGCCTCCTGCAGCCTTGCCTTGGGATTTTTGTGTTTTTCGACAAGGGGTCCGGTAGCTTCGGGGTCTTGCAAAAGCAATTCCAGTCCCGCAGACGAGCCTCCAAGGGGTCCGGTGACAAAGATATAGTCGCCAATATGGGCGGTGGATCTCATTATTGGCTTTCCGTGAGTAGATCCGACCATAGCGACTGATACCACAGTCAGCTCAGAAGAGGATAGATCTCCGCCGGCGATATGGAATTCATATTCTTCGCAAGCCCTCTTGACTCCTTGATAAAAACCTTGCATGTCGAAATTGCGGGGACACCCCAGCGAGATGGTTGCATAGCAGGGGAAACCTCCCATTGCGGCCATATCGGAGACATTTGTAGCCATCAATTTGTAGCCAATATCGGCGGCTTTGAAGTATGATGTCCGAAAATGAATGTTTTCAACCATCATGTCTGACGCGAAAAGGTTTAGTTTCAGGTCTTGGAAATTTATTACGGCGGCATCGTCCCCGATTAGAGTCTTATATGGTTGGGAAAGGTCACGCGCATGTTCACCGAGTAATCTTGTAATCTCGGAAATTCTAATGAACTCTGAGCTGACATCTTTACCGTGCATGTGAGACAAGTTAGTTTTCGTTTAGGTGGTTTGAATTCAAATCGTGTAAAAATATATGGACTCTTGATCAGGGTCGTCATGTGCAGCGTCTAAGTATTGGGTCGGAACTCAGTAACTTGGACCGATATGAATCGAGGTATTCGCAGGGTGAAGTATCCTACAGAAAACAAAGAGCTGATTTATTGGGTCAACGAAATTGAAAAGTGGTGTGAGCCGGAGTCCGTATATTGGTGTGACGGGTCTAGCGAGGAATATGACCGCCTGGCGCAGCTCTTGGTTGAGAATGGAACCTTCAAAAAGCTCAGTGATGCAAAGCGGCCAAATTCCTATTGGGCTCATTCCGACCCGGCTGACGTTGCTCGAGTTGAAGACCGCACATTTATCTGTTCCGCATCTGAAAGAGATGCCGGTCCAACTAACAACTGGCGTGATCCGGTAGAAATGCGCGAGACCCTGAATGGACTTTTCAAAGGTTCCATGAAGGGGCGCACTATGTATGTGGTGCCATTTTCCATGGGTCCGCTCGGCTCCCCATTTTCCCAGATTGGAGTGGAGATAACCGATTCCGGATATGTGGCCGTGAATATGCGGATTATGGCGAAAATGGGCAAGGCTGTCCTTGATCAGCTTGGGCGCGATGGTGATTTTGTCCACTGTCTGCATTCCGTTGGCGCTCCGCTGGCCCCCGGACAGGCAGATGTGCCGTGGCCATGCGATGCTGACAACAAATACATTGTCCATTTCCCCGAGACTCGCGAGATATGGTCTTATGGTTCCGGCTATGGTGGCAATGCTCTTCTTGGTAAGAAATGTCTTGCCCTGCGGATAGCGTCTGTGATGGCTCGCGATGACGGCTGGCTCGCCGAGCACATGCTGATAATGAAGCTGACTGATCCTAGTGGCAACGTGCGCTATATCAGCGGCGCGTTTCCCTCGGCGTGCGGTAAGACCAACCTCGCTATGCTTTTGCCGTCACTTCCAGGCTGGAAAGTGGAGACAGTCGGTGACGATATCTGTTGGCTCAGGTTCGGCCCTGATGGCCGTCTTTATGGGGTGAATCCCGAGGCAGGCTTTTTCGGCGTGGCACCTGGGACCAGCAACAAGACCAACCAAAACGCTATGCGGACTATATCAGGCGACACCATTTTCACTAATACGGCGCTGACCTTAGATGGCGATATTTGGTGGGAGGGGATCGACGGCGAGGTTCCGCAGAACCTGATTGATTGGAGAGGCAATCCATGGACCCCGGAATCGGGTACACCTGCAGCTCATCCTAACGCTCGATTCACGGTTGCCGCGGAAAGAGCTCCCTACATAGCTCCCGAGTGGCAGGATCCAAATGGGGTGCCGATCTCGGCAATTCTGTTCGGGGGAAGAAGGGCGTCGCTGATTCCCCTTGTCACCGAGGCCAAGTCGTGGGAGCACGGAGTGTTTCTTGGCTCGGTTATTGCGTCGGAAACGACTGCAGCTGCGGAAGGCAAAGTCGGGAATCTGAGAAGGGATCCCTTTGCGATGCTGCCATTCTGTGGCTACAACATGGCAGATTATTTTGCCCACTGGCTGTCGATTGGCTCCAGAGCGGATGCCTCGAAGCTTCCGAGGATCTATTTGGTCAACTGGTTCCGCAAGGACGAGAATGGCAAATTCCTCTGGCCTGGTTACGGCGAAAACTCGCGGGTGCTGGCGTGGATTGTGGCGCGCCTGGAGGGCAGGGTCGGTGCGCAAGAGACTGCGCTCGGCTTTACCCCAAAGCCCGAAGACTTGGATACTAGCGGAATGTCGATTTCGCCGCAGGTTCTGGAAAGCCTATTTTCGGTAGATTCAACGATGTTGCTGGACGAGGCCGAGGACATTGCCCATCATTACCAGCAGTTTGGTGAGGACCTTCCCAAGGAGCTCTCCGACCAGCTGGAGCTATTGAGAAGGTCGGCAGCGATTTAACATTGGTTGAATGCTGCCAAAAGGGATTGGGCTCCGCTGCTATAGGCGGGGCCCAGTGGTGTTTAAAGACTTTGGAATTGGGGGTGGAACCGGAATCGGAGCCGTTGGAGCCTAATTGAGTCTTCGTCCACATCGGGTCCTGCGAACCAGAGCCGCATAGGCAACTTTGTTGAATCCCAGGCCCCGCCGGAACTGCATATTTTGCCGGCCTGAAGCTCGCGCGATGCCTTCAGGAAGCCCGCGGATTCACCGGACAGCAGCTTGAGGTGCAGCCGTTGAGATTGGAAAATGTGCCAAGCGAAACGGGCAGTTTGTGCGGGTCGAGGAGTTCCTGGGTCAGGTCGACGATCATTTCGATGAATTCCGGTGAGTCTGAAGGGGTCTTTGCCCTCGCAATAGATAAGCCGAGTTCCTTTGCCTTTGCCGCGGCAAGGGTGTCAAGATCATAAATGACTTCCAGGTGTTCGGAAATGAAGCTGATAGGAATGATTACAGCACTCTTGATCCCTTGCGATTTCAGCTCGGCCAAGTGGTGGGAGATGTCGGGTTCAAGCCAAGCCTGATCCGGCGGGCCGGATCTTGATTGGAAGACCAGGGCGGACGGGAAAAGCTGCCCGGTTTGAATTGTGATCCCTGCGACCACCAGATCAAGAGCACGATGGAGCTGCTCCAAGTATGGCGAAGTGTCTGACATCGCCAGCGGAATCGAGTGGGCGGTGAATACGAGATGGGCTGACTCGGCATCCGGAAGACTTCTGAGTGCGGCAACTGAGTTTGCAACGAATGGGTTTATGAATCCGGGATGCGAGTAGTAATGGCGGATCTTGACAACTTCCGGGGCGTCATTTCCAAGTGGCTGCTGCGCGTGTTCGATGTCGAGTTTGTACTGCTTGCAACCAGCGAAGGAGCCGTATGCCGAGGTCACGAACGATATGGCGCGCTTTACTCCGTCGGCTTTCATCCGGGCCAGTGCGTCAGCGACATAAGGCTCAAAATTTCGGTTTCCGAAATAAACCGGCAGGTGGATGCCATTTGTTTTAAAAGCTTTTTCAAGCCGCTTGATAATGTCGAGATTTATATCGTTGATAGGGCTCTTGCCGCCGAAGAGGCCGTATTGCTTGGCAACCGTTTCCAAACGATCTTTGGGTATGTTTCTGCCGCGGGTTACGTTTTCCAGGAACGGAACTACGTCGGATTGTTTGTTTGGCCCGCCGAAAGACTGAAACAGGAATGCGTCAAAGCTCAATTTCCCCCAGCCCCTATCGGACCGCCTTTTGGACCTTTCCAACCTTGATGCAGGAGGTGCAGACGTTTATCTTCTTGGTGGTTGAGCCGACGACAGCACGCACCCTCTGGATGTTTGGATTCCAGCGCCTCTTAGTCCTCCGGTGTGAGTGGCTGATAGTCATGCCAAAGGATGGCCCTTTGCCGCAGATTTCACATACCGATGCCACTTCGTTACACCTCTTGTCTAGACGCCAGAAAAAAATTGCCTGATTAATTCTACGATGAATCGCAAGAAACGCGTTCAACCACGATCCCTTATATTAGCATTTGCGCCGATGGATCATGCTCAAGAGTCGTTAGCCGAAAAGTTAATCCGTGTAATCGAGGCGTCAGTTGAGCTGCTGGAGCGTTTCAAGAGCTCCATCAACCGCCTCAACGTTTATCCAGTGCCCGACGGTGATACCGGATCCAACTTGGCGCTGACATTTAAATCTGTGATCGATGAAGTCAGGGCCACGAAATCAGATTCCCAGGATATCGAATCCTGCGTAGCCGCTATTTCCAAGGGCGCCCTGATGGGAGCGCGCGGTAATTCCGGGGTAATATTTTCTCAAATAATCCGCGGATTTGCCGAGGGCGTTAAAAAGGCCGCCGAGTCCGGTGACGATTTCCTCCGTGGCGCAGTTTGGGGCCTCGGGATTGGTTCAGAGCTGGCCGACAGGGCAGTTCTGAAACCAGTTGAGGGGACGATCTTAACGGTGGCTAGGTCGGCGGCAAGAACCGCGGCCTCTTTGCAGGTAAGCGATCCATTGGCTTGCGTCTATCAGATAAGGCAGAGCGCGGTTGAGGCTTTGCTTGATACCCCCCGCCTGTTACCGATCCTTGCCTCAGCAAATGTTGTTGATGCCGGAGGAGCCGGGTTTGTGCTGTTTATCGATGCAATTGCAAAGGTTATGGATCCCAATTATGCCGAAGCGGAGCGTCCCTGGTTTGATTTGGCGATGGCTGGAGCCAGCGAACTTGCGGGCGCAATGGATCAGGATCTGCAATACGGCGATGTGTCGGAGCTCAGGTATGAGGTAATGTTCCTGCTCGAAGCCACAGATGCCGCAGTCGAGGGCTTCAGGGAGGTCTGGGCAGGCATCGGCGATTCAATTGTCGTGGTTGGACAGAATGGGATCTGGAACTGCCACATTCACACAGACGACGTAGGGGCCTCCATCGAAGCTGGAATCGAAGCCGGCAGGCCCCGAAATATCCGGGTTACTGACCTGTCGGAACAGGTGAACGAGGAACACTGGGTGGTAGCGGCGCACGGCAGTGGGGCTCCGGATCCGTTGGGGGCTTCCGACGAGGGTGCGACGACAGCGGTTGTCGCTGTAGCCAACGGCGAGGGAATTGGCCGCATATTCCGCTCGATGGGAGTGAACAGGATAGTCATGGGAGGGCAATCAATGAATCCTTCCACGGCTGACATCGCTGGGGCGATCGATGAACTCGAAGCCGACGAAGTCATTATTCTTCCTAATAACGCTAATATCATTCCTGTTGCTCAGCTCGCTTCAGAGCTGAGTTTCCGTCACGTCGCAGTATTGCCGACAAGCGGGGTTATCGAGGGTTTTGCCGCTCTAATGGAGTTCGACCCAGCTGCATCGTTGGCGGAGAATATCGAAACCATGAGCCGAAGTGTGGATCGTGTAGTGGCTGGTGAGGTAACCCGTGCTGTTAGATCTTCAACCTGGTCTGGCGGTAAAATTCTCGAAGGCGCCTACATGGGTATTGCAAGAGAGGGCATCCGTTCCGTGGCGCCGGACCTGGCGGAAGCATCGAAAAAGCTGTTGCAGATCCTGATTTTTCCGGGCGCTGAAATTGTCACCATTATCGAAGGTGAGGGGTCTTCCCAGGCCGTCACGAGAGAGCTGTCTGAATGGATTACGGCAACATGGACCGGCATTGAGATCGAGATACACCATGGCGGGCAGCCTTTGTATCCTTACTTGTTTGGCATCGAATAGCGCTGGAATGCCCAGCAGAGTTACAGCAGTGTAATATGCTGTCATCAGTGCGATTGCTTTGGGAATATACGAATCCAGAGGTTTGACCATCAGAGATCTAGTTTCACTTATTTCTTTACCGGTTACCCGTTTGAGCGGCGTGGGTGATAAAAAGGCTCAGGCGCTCCAGGAGCTGGGAATCGAATCGGTTTTCGACATGATAACCTTCTATCCCCGCCGATACGTGGATAGAACCAGACAGGCTTCGCTGGTGGATTTGGCGGTCGGTGAGGAAGCGCTAATCCTCGCTCGCGTTCGAAGGACTGCAGTGCGCCGCACCCGGACCGGCAAGACGATTGTCGAGGTCGACGCGTTTGATGGAACGGGTTATCTTCACATAATTTTTTTCAATCAGGCCTGGAGAGCGAAACAGCTCAAGGAGGGGGTGGAGGCCGCCTTCTTTGGAAAATTGGAGCGGTTTCGGCGCGTGACTCAAATGTCTAATCCGATTGTGGATTTGATTGGTGACCGGACCGGCAAGATCGTTTCGATTTACCCGCAGTCCGAAAAAGCCGGCCTGGCGTCCTGGGAGATTGCCAAACTGGTTGACGACGCTTTAAACAGGACTGGCGAGGTTTTCGACCCTGTCCCGGAAGAAGTCTTGGACCGGCTTGACCTGATGGGACGGACCGCTGCCATCAGGGCCGTTCACAATCCCTCGGCAATGGGCGAGGCGATGGCTGCGAGGCGACGGCTGGCTTTTGACGAGTTGCTTCGTTTGCAGCTAATGCTTAGGCGGTCAAAAGTTGAAAACGCCCATAACTCAAAGGGCATTTCACATTTGGTCGCGCCTATTTTTGGGAGCATTGTCCACACTTCGCGGCTGAATGCCGGCCTGTTTTCAGCTGAACCTTTGGGGGCAGACGAAGAATCGAATTCGCTAATCAGGGAATTTTTTGCGTCCTTGAGTTTTGATCTGACAGGTGCCCAGAAGAAGGCACTCGACGAGATTGCGAATGACATGCGGTCTCCAATCCCCATGCACAGGCTGCTTCAGGGCGACGTTGGTTCGGGTAAAACTCTGGTTGCCCTGGGAATGCTTCTCATGGCGATTCAGGGTGGATACCAAGGCGCTCTGATGGCTCCTACTGAAGTTCTGGCTGAACAGCATTGGATCACGCTTTCACGTCTTCTGAAAGGTTTCAAGGTGCCGGGATCTAGCGAAGACGGCCTCTTCGAATCCAACGAGCGCCATATTTCAGTGGAGATGCTGTCAAGCAAGACATCAGCTGCCTCCAAGCGCAGGATTCTTGATGAACTAAGCAGTGGGCGGATTGACATCATAGTCGGCACTCATTCGCTGATATCAGACGGGGTAATGTTCCATGCACTTGGCGCAGTAGTTGTCGACGAGCAGCACAGATTTGGAGTAGAGCAGCGCGCAGTTCTCAGGGAGAGGGCGCGGACCGGACACGGGTTGGATCCCGATGTGCTTGTAATGACCGCAACGCCAATTCCTCGCACCGCCGCCATGACCGTGTTCGGGGACCTTGACCTAACAGTTCTCGATGAACTTCCTCCTGGCAGGACACCGATTCATACTCGTTGGGCCAAGACCGGTGACCAATACCGGATGGTGTTCGAAAGGGTTCGATCCGAAGTGGCGAGTGGCCGCCAGGCTTACGTGGTCTGCCCTCTGGTGGAGGGATCAGAGCGGGTAATCGCTAAATCGGCCATCGAGGAATTTGAACGCCTCGGAGCTAACGAGTTGAAGGGTCTCAAGCTTGGTCTTTTGCACGGTCAGATGACTCCAAAAGACAAAGATTCAGTGATGGAGCAGTTTCGGCTTCATCAATTGGATGTCCTGGTTGCCACAACAGTTATCGAGGTGGGTGTAGACGTCCCCAATGCAACTGTGATGGTTATCGAGAATGCCGACCGTTTCGGAATAGCGCAGCTTCACCAGCTGAGGGGTAGGGTTGGACGCGCCGCGCACAAAAGTTACTGTTACCTCATATGTCTTGCAGAGCCGGAGGTTCCAAATCCCCGGATCGAGGCACTGGTGGCATCCACTGACGGGTTTTATCTAGCCGAAAAGGATCTCGAGATAAGAGGCGAAGGCACTATCATGGGCCGGCGCCAAAAAGGCAGAAGCGATCTCAAGCTTGCTTCTCTTGCCAGAGACAGAGACCTGGTCGCCTCGGCCCAACTGATGGCCAAAGAAATTGTCGGCGACGATCCTCAGATGCGCAGCTTTCCTCAGCTTGCAGATGAAATAAGGGCTTTTCAGAATCCCGAGGATAGCGAATTCCTTTTCTTGAGCTGATGATGACTTCACCGTAATTTGCCTTGTTGCGGCCTAATTGGT
>SCQM01000055.1 GCA_004298555.1 Actinomycetota bacterium
ACCCACAAGCACAATGAGGCTATCATCGTTGTCCTGCGGGGCAAGGGTTACAGCTACATCAACGAGGAGAAGATCGAATGGGAGCCCGGTGACACGATGTACATTCCTGCCGGAGCCTGGCACCAGCACCATGTCCTCTCCGAGGAGCCTGCCATGGTGATAGCAATCAAGCCGCTTCCCCTTCAGGAGTATCTGGGCGAGATGAACATTATCTATAAAGGCGACCAGCCAACTTACAACCGCGACTATCGCCCGGGCACCTTTCTCGAGGAACTGAAGAAGATCGGGAAGGAGTCCTGAAGCACGCGAGGCCGAGAGCCCACTTTCGAGCAGGGCACGGACTGCCAAATCCAGCGGGGAGGAGCTTGAAGCCAACAAGAGCTACCCCCCGCTGACGAGTTCACGGTAGATGACAGCCAAGTTTCCGACCTGGCAAAATGAGGATTCCCTGAAGGAAAGAACAGGAATTTCGCCTGACGCACGCACCATTAGTTCGGATGTGCGACTTTCACGGTTTTGGTGAGGGAAATAGCCGAACAAGTTCTTGACGGAGTCTGGAGTTAAGAGTATAAATGGAACATTGTTCCGAAACGGGGGGAGCTAATGAGGGATACATGGACGATTGGGATAGATATCGGAGGCACCTTTACCGATGTGGCATTGATCGGCAATTCCGGAACCGTCCACATGAGCAAGGCTGCGACTACCCCGGCTGATCCCGCAAATGGTGTTATGGATGCCCTGGCAAGGGCAGCTGATGGCATCGGCGAGCCATTGTCAAACCTGTTGCAGGACGCCCAGCGAATAACTCATGGATCCACAATCGCAACCAATGCCCTGCTGACCCGAGTCGGTGCCAAGGTGGGGCTCATTACCACCCGTGGTTTCGAAGACACACCCTACGTCATGAGGGCGATCGGAAGGGTGGACGGTTTATCAGAAGACGAAATCCGGCATGTGATGTATCTGGCTAAGCCGTCACCTCTCGTTGAGCGCTCCTTGATCAGGGGAGTTCCAGAGAGGACAGACGTCGCAGGAAACACTGTGATCCCCCTTGGGGCGCAGGCGATGAAAGATGCCGTCGATGATCTGGTGCAAACCCAAAAGGTGGAGGCTCTTGCGGTCTGCCTTCTAAACGCCTGGGTCAACCCGGCACACGAGCAGCAGATACTCGATTACGTGGAGGCGGCATACGGCACCCAAGTCTACAGCTCCTACAGCCATCAGCTCGCCAGAGTCGCCGGCGAATACGCCCGCATGAACACCGTGCTTGCGGACTGCTTCATCGGGCCAAAGGTCCGCCAATACCTGGTTCATCTTGAGCGCCAGTTGAGGCAAGCCGGTTTTGGAGGCATTTTCCTCTTGATGCAGGGCAACGGGGGCCTTGCAAGCCCCGACCAGTGCACTCCAGTCGCAACGCTCCAGTCCGGACCGGCGGGGGGCATGCTGGCGGCATCCCAGATGGCCAAACTCCTTGGCCACCAGCAGGTCCTGACAGCGGACATGGGAGGAACCAGCTTTGACGTGGGGCTGTATTCCAAGGGATATTGGCGCTACGCCTCGGAACCGGTATTTGACCGGTTCCGCATCCTTCAGCCAATAATCGAGATCGAATCCATCGGCGCCGGCGGTGGAACCATAGCCCATGCAGATCCGCAGCTTGGCAGATTGATCGTCGGCCCTTCAAGCGCAGGAGCGGATCCCGGCCCGGCGTGCTATGGCCTGGGTGGCACAATGCCCACAGTCACAGATGCGAACGTGGCCCTTGGGATACTGGACCCGAACTACTTCCTGGGAGGGACCCATCCGCTTCATCCTGAAAAAGCGGCCTCCGCGCTCAAAGATGTGGCGAAGGATCTGGCTCTTGAGGACCTTGAAGTCGCTGCGGGCATACATCAGATAATCAATGGCAAGATGGCAGACCTTATCCGGCGCCAGGTTATCCGTAGCGGCTTCCTGCCGCAGGACTTCGTGCTCTATGCCTTTGGCGGCGCGGCCGCGATCCATGCGGTTGGATTCGCCCGGGATTTGGGGATACAGACCATTGTGGTGTTCCCGACTTCGCCGGTATTCTCAGCATTCGGCATTGCCATGGCCGATGTTGTCCACACCAAGATGATGACCTGCCAGTACTCGCTTCCCACTGATCCGCAAGCAATAAACAGCGTGCTGGAGGAACTGGAAGGGGATCTCCTGCAAGTAATGGAGCAGGAAAACTTCGCAACCTCAGACGTAATCCTGCGGCGCTATCTCACTTTGAGATTCCGGCGCCAGATGATCGGCGTGGAACTGGAAATACCTTGGGCCCGCTTCAAGGCAAAAGAGATGAATGAGATCCTGAAAATGTTTGCGGACCGCTACCAGACCCTCTATGGCCTGGGAGCAGGAAACGCCGATGCGG
This sequence comes from Actinomycetota bacterium, assembly GCA_004298555.1. Taxonomy (GTDB): domain Bacteria; phylum Actinomycetota; class Acidimicrobiia; order Acidimicrobiales; family Acidimicrobiaceae; genus SCQM01. Next base: position 2,402 of record SCQM01000055.1, read on the forward strand.
GCACTGAACTGGGTGCGATCAGAGTCGACGCCATCGGCCCCGTGCCCAAAGCGAGCTTGAAATCGCAGTCCGTGGCCTCGGATCAGCCACCAGTCCCCAAAGGCAAAAGGAAGATCTATCTGCAGGACACCTGGCACGAGGCTGTGGTTTACGACTGGGATGAGGTGCTGCCGGGTCAACGGATCATTCCTGTGAGCATCGTGGAATCCGCGTTCACAACTGTGCTGGTGCCTCCGGGAGCAACCGGCCAGTTCGACAGTTACGGCAATCTCGTCCTGCACATTTCAAATCAACACGAGCCGGTTTAAAGGAGTCATAAATGAGCATGGCCGTAGAGACGCTGGATCCGATCAAATATGAAATCTTTATGCATCGGCTTTGGGCCGTAGGCGAAGAGGGGCGGATTGCCCTGCAAAGGGTGTCGGCATCCCCCATTGTCGTTCAAGGCGGAGAATGCATGCAGTCCTTTTACGATCCTTCAGGCCGCATGATCTTGGCCTGCTCGGGTCACCTTCGATTTGCGGCAGCAACTTCCGACGCGATCAAGAAAATCGTCGAATGGTTTGGCACTGATCCCGGATTCTACGACGGCGACCAGATCTTTAACAACGATCCTTACGTGGCTGGATCCCACACCTATGATCAAATGGTTATCAAGCCAATTTTCTACCAGAATCGTCTAATTGCCTGGACTGCCAGCAGCTCCCACACCGCTGATACAGGGGGCGTGATGCGGGGTGCTGCTACCGAGATTTTCCACGAAGGGCTGCGAATTGTCGGACTGAAGATCGTGGAGCGCGGCCAGTTCCGAAATGACGTCTGCAAATCAATTGTGGAACAGTGCAGAGATCCCTACTATGTCGAGTTGGACCTCAGATCAAGAATCGCTGGCAACAATGTCAGTGCACAGCGTTTTTTGGAGCTCGTGGATCAGTTCGGAGTCGACTTTGTCGAAAGTGCCAGCCAAAAGCTAATGGATGACTCCGAGCAGATGGCGAGGGCAAAGCTGCGGTCTCTGCCTGACGGGACCTGGCGCTCCAGAATGTTCGCCTCCGGAATGCGCAAGCCGGAGCCATACCAGATCATTTGCGAAATGACCAAGAGCGGCGACAGCTTGAACTTCAACTTCGCGGGGACAAGCCCCCAGCTCAACGACGATCAAAACTCGACTCTTCCGAGCACAATGGCGCATGTCACACTCGCCCTGACAAATACCCTGTTTTGGGATGTGCCATGGAGTGACGGAAAGATGGTGCCCGTTTCCGTGAGCATCCCGGAAGGCAGCCTGTTGAACTGCAACTTTCCAGCCGCGTGTGGGGGCGCTCCCCGCGTCGGACAGATTCTTGTCTCTGCAGTAAGCGAATGCGTAGCCAAGATGCTCTATGCGGGCGGGCGCTATGAGGATATCAATGCCGGCTGGCAGGGACTTTGGTACGAGGGTGGTCCAGGATATTTCTACGGAGGCCACACCCGCCAGGGAATTCCAGTGGCGCAAGGTCTATATGACATCCATGGAGGCGGCTTCGGCGCCACTCCATTGCGCGACGGTGTCGACAGCGGAGGCCATTCAAATATTCCATCCGGCGGGATCAGCGACGTCGAGTGGATCGAACTCCAGTATCCGTTCCTTTACCTGACACGAAATCACGCCCCCAATGGCGCGGGTTACGGAACCCGGCGGGGCGGAGACGGGACCCACAGGGTTTATATGGCTTATGGCAGCCAGGACCTGTCCGTGGACTTTCGCCCGTATGCAGGAATTCCAAACGGAGGTTTTGGCCTTTTCGGAGGATATCCGGCGGGAAGCGGCGGATACCGGGCTGTCTTTCGCACCAATGCCGAAGAGGTGCAACGCCGTATGAGCCAAGGCGATTATCCAACTTCACCTGCCCAGATAATCAGTGAAGGGTGGGGCGAAGCGCTCAAAAAATCCGATAGCGGCCCTCACGCCCAGGTCCCGGAATGGGGCCTCATTTCTGACTTCACGCAAGGAGGAGGAGGATTCGGCGATCCTCTTGAACGTGATCCTGACCGGCTTCAACGCGATATCGATTCCGGAATTTACAACAAGTGGAGCGCCGAGCGTTTCTTTGGCGCCGTCATCGATGATGACGGCAGGATAGATCGTCAAGGTACTGACCTGAAGCGCGCCGAACAGCGCAAGGAACGGCTTGGAGGAAATCCCTACGGAGCCGGAGCCCATGTCCCGGCGGGAGCAAATACGATATTCCAGCCCCATGCTGAACTTGATATCGTCGAAACCGACCAGGGTCCGGTGTGGTGTTGCCGCCAGTGCAGAGCCGTTCTGGGGACTGCACACGAGAACTACAAGAAGTTCGCCCGGATGACCGTCGAACCTTTGGACGCGGTGAGCGAGTTCCCCCTTCCTTCAGGCGATCCTTTCATTGGGGAATTCATATATTACTTCTGTCCCAGTTGCGGAATTCAGCTCCAGGTCGATGTTTACTGCCCCCAGCTGGCTGGAGAACGGCAGTTCTGGGATATCCATATCAAGCTTCCACAATAAAGCAAGGCAGGCGTATATAAAATGCCCGGTGCACTGACTGGAGTTAAAGTAGTAGAAGTGGCGAGCTACGTGACCGGGCCGTTTGCCGGTGCCATGCTGGGTGACCTGGGTGCAGATGTCATTAAGGTCGAAGAACCTGGCCATGGCGATCCGTTTCGCGGCTGGGGCGACGACCAATACAGCCCCACTTTTTGCGCATTGAACCGGAACAAGAGGAGCGTCACACTGGATCTGCACACCAGCGCCGGACGTGAGATCCTGCTGGATATTATCGATAGCGCAGATGTGGTGATCGAGAACCACCGCCCCGGCATTGCAGAACAGATGGGTTTTGGATATGATGCCGTACGTGCGCGGAATCCCAGGTTGATCTACTGTTCGATCACGGGATTTGGAGGAAGCGGCCCATACAGCCAGCGGCCCGGCTATGACACCGTGGGCCAAGCCTTGAGCGGGCTCTTGAGCCTTCTGACCAACGTCGGACAGCCGGAGCCTATGGGAATTTCCTTGTCCGATCACATCACCGGCATCTACGCGTGCTGCGGAATACTATCGGCCCTGGCTGCCCGTTCGGCGACCGGCGAAGGCCAACTTGTTACCACCTCGCTGCTGCAGGCGACAATGCATCTCATCGGAGAAAATGCAGCACACTACTTTCACTCCAACGAGGCTCCAATCAGGCTTACACGCGTGCGCCAGGCGCAGGTCTTCGCTTTTGAAGCCGGCGACAATCTATCGTTCATCGTCCACCTTTCCTCACCAGCCAAGTTCTGGGAGGGTTTGGTGCAGGTGGTAGGACGCCCGGAATGGCTGGAAGATTTGCGATTCGCTACTCGCGCTGCAAGACAGAAAAACTACGAAGAGCTGGCAGGCGAACTGCAGAAGATATTTCGAACTGCACCCAGGGACCACTGGCTGAGTGAACTCAACCGGCTCGATGTCCCATCGGCTCCGCTTAACACCATCGCCGAAGCATTCGACGATCCACAGGTTAGACATCTAGGAATCAAAATGACTTACGACCACCCAGTCCGCGGTGCCGTTTCCGGAGTAGCACCGGGATTCGCGCTTTCAGATACGCCTTTGGAGGTTCGCCTTGCGCCCCCGACTTTGGGCGAACACACGGCGAAAGTGCTCCAGGATTTGAATCTCTCCCGGGAACACCTTGGAGCGCTGCTGGCCAATGGTGCCACAGGAAGTGAAGTGACGACCTAAGTGAGCAACCCAAATAGAGCACTCTCAGGCAAATACGCAATAGTTGGAATTGGTCAAAGCGAGCTTGGCCAGGTGCCGGGTTCGAGCTCGCTTGGCCTGCTCAATGAAGCTATGCACCGTGCGGTGGAAGATGCCGGCCTGTCCAAGAAGGACGTGAACGGAATCATATGCAGAGGTCCTGACGACATTTATACCCATCATCAGAGAATGGGCGAACTCCTGGGAATTGATGCCGAGTTCAGTACCACTTTGGACAATGGTGGCGCTAGCCAGATTCTCTCGGTCATTCTGGCAGCCATGGCAATTGATGCGGGCATGTGCGACGTGGTGCTCTGTGGATATGGACGCGACAGCTGGTCACGAACCCATCGGGACACGGCAACAAAAATGAGCGTACCGTTGGTGCCGCGCGAACAGGAGCGCTCCGAATTCAATGCGGAGGTGGGAATGTTCGGGGCTGTAGCCATGCATGCGTTTGGAGCGTCACGCCACATGGCATTGTACGGAACGACGAAAGACCAATTTGGCTCCGTGGCAACCGCGTTCAGAGAGCACGCGCTGCGGAATCCGAACGCCCAGATGAAAGAGCCTCTCTCTCTCGAAAAGTACCACCAGGGACGGCCAATCGTTGATCCGTTCAATGTCTATGACTGCAGTCTTGTAACCGACGGGGCTGGAGCGGTTGTGGTCTGCTCTGCGGAAATGGCAAAGGACCTGCGCCAGGTCCCGGCGTTGATATCTGGATTTGGAACGTTCAATAACCTGCGCGGATGGTTCCACGATGAACATATGACTGACACTGCAGCCAGGCAGAGCGGAGAAAAGGCGTTTTCGATGGCCGGCATACATCCGCATGACATCGATACCGCTCAACTTTATGACTGCTTCACCTATATGGTTATAACCCAGCTTGAGGACTATGGATTTTGCGCAAAGGGTGAAGGAGGTCCATTTGCGGCTTCAGGGTCATTACGCCTCGATGGTTCACTTCCTTGCAATACCTCTGGGGGCCAGCTTTCCGAGGGGCACGTCGAAGGGATGCTGCAGATCGTAGAAGGCGTGCGGCAGCTGCGCCACAGCTACGAACCTGACCGGCAGGTGGCTGATGCCAGCTGGGCTCTGGTCAGCGGCCATGGCGGCAACACGGTTTGCCACAGCTCATTGATTCTGCAAAGGGGAGGCGCATAGCTAATGACCGATATTCGCCGTCCCGTCCCCAGACCAAGTCCTGAGACTACCGAATTCTGGGAAGCCTGCCGACAGGAACGCTTCCAAATGCCACAATGCCGCGATTGCGGATCCTTCTGGTTTCCCCCTTCGGCATTTTGCCCACAGTGCTGGAGCCTTCACTGGGATTGGCGAGAAGCCAGCGGGTCAGGCCAGCTCCATACATTCGTTATTTTCCGGCGCCAGTACCACCCGGCATTTCCCACGCCCTATGCCCTGGGAGTAGCCCAGCTTGAGGAAGGCCCGCGCGTTCTGGGCCGCATACTGACCGACGGGTTGGACAGGTTACACGTTGGTCTGCAAGTGAAGCTAGTGTGGGATCACACCGGAGAGTGGAACATTCCCGCTTTCCAACCCGTTTACGATTCTGGCATCGAAGAACCCAAAGTCATGGGCATATTGAAAAAATTGTCAGGCTAATAAGATGGAGGCTCGACATGCAGAAAACTCGCCCGAATTTGACTCTCGCCGATGGAAAGTCAGGCAGAACAGTAAACGCGGTCGTCAACGCAATGGAAATTTTGCGTGAACTCGGGCGCGCTGGAAAACCGGTGGGCGTGCACGCGATCGCCTCTCAAATGGGACTCGCTGTAAGCACTGTGCACAGGCTCCTGACATCGCTGGTCGATCAGGAATTTGCGGTCCAGGTACCGGAAACATCCGAATATACCCTTGGCAGGGGCCTGCTGGAACTCCTGAGCGACATGGTCCGGCAATTTGATGTTCGACGAAGTCTCAGACCTGTGATGGAAAGGCTCAACGCCTCAACGCAGGAGACGGTGCACCTGGCAGTCGCTGTTCATTCCCAGGTAATGGATGTGGATGTGATCCTGAGTCCTCAGTCGGTCGGGGTGCGCGCTGACATCGGTTCGCTTCTTCCCATTCATGCGACCTCTGTCGGAAAGATATTTCTTGCCTATTCGGCCCCATTTCAGACGGCTCTTGCTTCCGGAGAGCTTCCGTTGCCAAGATTGACACCCAACACCATTACCGAACCGAAAGAATTGTTCGAAGAGATCGAGAAGATCGCGCGGCAGGGCTACTCCCTCAATCTCGGCGGACGGTCAGAATCCACGGCTGGTGCCGCTGTGCCGATATTTGGCCTCAACGGCGAACTCGTGGCCGCTCTGGGCGTGAGCGGGCCGATATCGCGCTATCCGACTTCGGACCATCTGGAACATCTGGCGCACGAGATATTGCGAGAGGTGCGCAGCTACTCCGTACCGCAAAATTTCAACCAGCTGTCACAGCAGCCTTACCAAGACTTATAAAAATCTTGAGGCACGGCACTGATTTATAAGGAGGCGGGGTTGTGGCTGTCACCCGCCACCGTCGTCCACTCCAGGCAAGTGCGTAATGGCCGGAGGCTATGTCCAGGTTTCGGTCAGGTTACCGCCAAGAATATTCGCCAAACCAACTGCAACGATTAGAACCCCTCCATCAAATACCTGGGTTATCCAGGAGGCCACCGATAATATCTCTAGGCCCGTGCTTCCGATAGCAAGAACCAAAACGCCTACCAGAGTTCCAAGTGCATTAAAGCGCCCCGGTCTGATTGTCGTGAAGCCCAGAAAAACTGCTGCGAATACAGGGAGAAGATAGGGTCCGCCATAGGTGGCATCGACAGCCGTGGTTTGGCCCAGCATCACCATTCCGGCTAGCCAAGCGATCAGTGCTGACAAGATAAAGACGCCAAAGCGAATCCGGTTGACATGAATCCCGGCCAAAAATGCAGCCTTGCGCCCCTCCCCGACGAAATACATGTTTCTGCCTGTCTTTACATATTCGAGCACGAACCATGCCCCAAGCACAATTGCAAGTCCATAGAAGAATGGCAGACCCACGCCGGCAGCGTGCTTGGTCATGACAGCGCTTAGAAATTTGGATGGATTGGATACCGTTTGAGATCCGGTGATCCCCAAGCCGATTCCTGTGGTTAAAGTCCCCATTCCGAGCGTGACTATAAAAGATTTAACCCGCAGTTTGATCACGAAAAAAGCGTTTAACACTCCCACCAGCAATGCTGCAAGCAGTGACACCAGGATTGCAGTTCCGCTGCTTATCCCGTGGAAGTCAGTTATCAGCATCACAACAATTGCAGCCGAAAGCCCGAGAGTCCCACCAAAACTGAAGTCGAATTCTCCGGTCACCATGACTGCAGTTTCACCCAGGGCCAGAATGATCAAAACTGAATTCGTAGTCAGTATCGTCTGAACGTTGTACGACGTCAGGAATGTCGACGGGGCCAAAATCGAAAAAAGCGCGAAGAGCAGCGGGACAAGGATTACTACCAGATAACTCCTCAGAAATGACCGCATCGACATCCTGCTCAGCCTACCATCGCCTTGAGCGGGAAATCTGCTTCGCTCAAGGCCAGCGTCCGAACTGCTCCATGGCGATTCCTGACCGGCCGGGGCGGAACCTCCCTCCTGAAGATTCCCACCCCGAATGCCAGTGAGACGCACTAGCTCAGACCCCAGAGCTTCTTGAAGCCGTCCTGGAAACTTGTACCATAAACTGCCGCATCACTGTTTGGATCGACTCCCTTCAGCTGCGCTGCTGTAACAAGCCGGACTGGAATATTTGGATCGGTCTCCGGCGGCAGGCCGAGACCCGCGCGGAGTGCCTGATCCAAAGCAACCCATCCATCCCATGCGCTTGAAGTGCCAACATCGGAGAGGAATGTCCCTTTTTGAACCGCGCTCATTGCCGCCCCCACGCTTCCCTGAGTGGTGATCACCTTCACATTGTGCCCTCCGCCAGAAGTGCCCAGGGCGGAAATTACAAATGGCGCCATCCCGTCAAACACGGGAACGAGATAGTTCATGTTGGGATGGGCTGACAGCATCGAGCTGACAGTCGAGCTGAGGCTTGCAACCCAGTTACTTGGATCAACATTCTGGGTAGTAATGATCTTGCACCCCGGGCAATATTTCGTGAGACCGGCCTTGAACGCATCAAAAATCTGAGGCGAGAGCGGAATCACGTTAGATGATATAAAGCCAATGGTGGCATCCGGCGGGCCATCGACCGCAACCTGCTCGGCAAGAATGGTGCCTTCAATGGGTGCCGGCTGGGTCGCCAGCCCGTAATATAGCGATCCGGCCAGCTGATTTGGTCCGGTAGGGCTTGAATGATACCGCTGGAGCCCGATGATGACCGGTATTCCAGCATCTTTGGCCGCCTGCAGCTGGGTCTTCACCAATGACGGAACCACTGCGACGGTAACTATTGCCATGGGCTTCCTGCTTATGGCTTGGTCAAGGAGCTGGGTGTAGACCGCAACCTGCGAGCCGGTGCCGTTGAGCAGCGTGGTTTTGATCCCTGCAACTTGCGCTGCGGCCTCGACTCCCTTTACCGTCTGGCTGGGCGGCGCCGCTGCCGGATCACCGTTTACTATCACGATGCTCTTCCCAGCAAGTTTCGATGCATCGATTGCCGGCCCTGGCGCCTTGAACGTCGGCATAGCTTCCAAAGCTTTAAGGGTGCTGGCAAGGCTCGCCGCGCTGCTGGAACCCGACGTGTTCGGACCCGATGGAGAACTGGTTGAATTGGTTGAACTTGCAGAGCTGTTTGAGCTTCCGCAAGCGGCGGCAACCAGTGCCATGGACGCCATAGCCGCCATGCCAACCGATCTTGGCTTCCAGCGGATTTTTTGCCCAGCTCCTGATATCCCTAAATTCAATGTGCCTGCATCGCCTTCGACACTGCTTCTTGCCAGCGTCGAATCCCCCTCTTTGCGATACCAAAACTTCATTTCGTCCCCCTAACTGAAGTATTTTTGGCTATCTCTTCATGTTTTGTCTTCGCTTATCCTTCTATCCGACTACTTCCCTATTTACAGAAACTGCAAAACGTATCCCAGCTGCGCTTCCAAGGCCTAAACGGATTCTTGCTCCGGCTGCGTTTACATTGCCCTCTTAGAGCTTCAATTCTTCCAGGCAAACCAAAATCCTCCTTCCCGGCCTCTCCGATTGCGCAGATGACTACAACCTTATGCCAACGATGCCAACCAAAAGCAGCACTAGCCGCCCAAACCACAGGCCCTTGCAGGCCTTCTCGCATTTATTTTTTAGCAATACCGTCGCCGGGGGCCAATCTTAATCAAATTCACGCAAGAAGCCGGTTAACCGCTGTTTCCGGCCCCGTTCGAAGGCCTCTCTAGTTAGAGCTCCGATACCAGCCTGCGGGCTGATCCTGCGAATATCGCTGCGGCAGCGATTAGTTTCTGATGCCCTCAAATCTGTGCAGATCGATTTCGATAGTCAGCAATGCAGCTGCCATTGGCCCGGAAGGACCCATTGCTTTAGCCGGGTAAGTCCGGAAAACCGAAGCCATGCTCATGCGAACAGCATCGGAGCCCATCAATGCCACGTCGGTAAAGGTGCACCGGGTATCTATCCCGATGGTCCATGCATCTCCATTGGCTCCCCTTGGTGCGGAACAATGTTCCATTTATACTCTTAACTCTCAACTCCGTCAAGAACAGGGCCTGCAATTTCCACATAAGACTTAAAGGGGAGAAAAAGACGGGGGACCTCGGATGGTCGAACGTCGGCCGAACAACCTTGTTCGCCGATAACTCGCGACACAGGTGCAGCACCAGGGCTAAACTGAACCGAGCGATTTCAAGCACAACGCTATATCCGCTTCGAAGGAAAGGAAGATAGCAGGCATGGCTGATCGCCGAAACTCTCCGCGCCGCTACCTGGGACCATGGACAATAGTCGCCGCACTTTTTATTGTCGGATCCCTTTTGCTAATCCTGCTGGACACGACGCTTAAAAACTCATCTCTCAAGGATGCGGCAACCGGGCCCATACGCGCCGTGATCATTCTGATTGTTGGTTCGGTTATTGCACGGGTAGTCGAAGGGAGGATCTTGACGAGATCTCTCACCTCCCTGTCCGCGAGACAAAGGACCATCACCGGTTTTGCCGTTAGGCTCCTCCTATACCTCGGCATCACTTTGGCGATATTCGCCGGCCTGGGTATTGGACTTTCTAGCTTTTTATTCGGCGGCGCATTTTTGACGGTTGTAATCGGGCTTGCCGGCCAGTCCATGCTTTCCAACCTGTTCGGTGGGGTATGGCTGGTGCTAAACCAGCCCTTTCAGGTCAGCGACTCTATCAGCTTTGTGACTTGGCAATATGCTGTCCTGCCGCCAACCTATCCCCACGGGCCTCTTAGACCCAGCCATTCAGGACGGGTAACAGATATCAACCTGATGTACACCACCATAATCACCGACGAAGGTGATCCTCTAATTATCCCCAATGGAGTGCTCGCCCAGGCAGCAATAGTCAACAAAAGCCGATCCGGAACAAGGCGTGTCAGCATACGCTTTGACACCCCGGTCAACATCAGCCCTAATGATCTCAAAGCCAAGCTTCTCGACGATTTGGGCAACTGGGATCGGACGCCGAGTGTTGAGCTGGCTGACATGGCTACAGAGAGCTATTCGGTACAAGTGGCGGTGTGGAGCCGTGAAAGTGACGACAGAGTGCGCGACCGAATCCTGCAGTCAGCCTGGAAGGCAATTGCAGAGCTAAATAAAACCGAAACTCAGTCGACAGACATGCAAGACACCCCTTGAACCCGGGCCTGGCAGTTGGATGGGCGCGGCCTAATGTTGCGCCATATTGACAAATTTGGTGAAGGAATCCAAAAATGCCAGGTGTGCCACGCCGGTAGGTCCTGACCGGTGCTTTGCCACGATGATTTCCGCAGTTCCGCGGTCAGCGGATTCGGAGTTGTAAATCTCATCCCTGTATATGAACAGGACGACGTCCGCATCCTGTTCGAGTGAATTATGCGCTGCAATGCCATTGGCAATGAAATTGTGGGTGCCGGCCACCGAGATATCATACAGCGGCTCGTATCCCGACGGAGAGACGGACCGGAGCCTTGACCAGGCTACTTTCGATCCCAGGCACAGTTGCACAGCTGTCTTCGTCAGAAGGGCGCCCTCCCGGGGTTTGGCAAATTCCCCAGCTGCCGCTATGTCAGTTCCCGGCAGCAGGTCTTCCACAGGCGTCCACCCATTCCGGGTAAGAAACTTGTGATTTGAACTGGCCCTGATCTGGCGATCACCAAAATCAAGAACGAATGCCTGCTTCACGCCAGAGTAGAAGACCCGTGAAATCTTGGACTCCACAAACTCTCCTCTCCCGCCGACGCTCACAACTCTGTCACCAACGGCATTGCCTGTGACCAAATCGCCAATCGCCCTGGTCCCTCCATCGCCCATCAAGACCTGCGCATCATAGCTGAGGCAGCCTGATTCCCTAAGATCGGACAGCGCTGGCCTCTTATCTGCTCTCATTTCAAGGTTCCTCGACAGCTGGGACAATGCTATGACCGGGACGTCCAACTCCCTTGCGAGGATCTTGAGTCCCCTGGAGATCTCGGAAACTTCCACTTGGCGCGACTCGGCCCCAAGCCGCCCGGACATCAATTGAAGATAGTCAACTACGACCAGGCCAAGCCCGTCTCTGGCCTTGAGGCGCCTGGATTTTGCCCTTATATCCATGACATTGACATTCGGATTGTCGTCTATATAGATAGGCGCATCAGCCAAGCGGCCAATGGCGTGTGAAATCTTTTCCCAATCCTTCTCGAGCAGCTTCCCATTGCGCATCCTGGTGGAATCGATCTGGGCCTCGGCGGAAAGCAGCCTCTGCACAAGCTCCTTGCGACTCATTTCCAGCGAAAACAGAAGCACTGGAATTTTCTGTTTCATGGCAACGCTGGCAGCCACGCCCAACGCAAAGGACGTCTTGCCCATACCTGGCCGCGCTCCGACAATTACCAGATTCGAGGCATGAAGACCGGACAGGACGTTGTCAAGATCCGCGAAACCGGTCGGAACTCCCGTCACAGCCTCCGAACGTTCGTACAGGGCCTCCAGATCATCGAGCGCGCTCCCCAGGACCTCTTTGATATGGGCCATGGTTTCGCTTTGCCGTCTCTGAGCTACATCGAATATAAGAGACTCTGCCCAGTCGATTACTTCCAGCACGTCATCGGGGACTTGATATGCCCTCTCGGCGATATCATTTGATGCCCGGATGAGCCGCCTGAGAAGCGAGTACTCGACGACGATTTCGGCATAGCTAAAGGCATTTCCGATCGCCGGAGTGTCCGCCTGAAGCTTCAGGAGCTGGGAAACCCCACCGACATCGTCCAGGACATCCCTGCGTTTGAGCTCCTCGGCTATGGTCACCGTGTCTGCCGGATCACCCCTGGCGAATGCTGAGGTCAAGGCTTCAAAAATGTGCTGATGCGATGGTTTGTAGAAATCTGCCGACTGGCAAATTTCGATCGCATCCGCTATGGCATCCTTGGAAAGCAGCATGGCGCCAAGGAGCGATTCCTCAGCTTCAAGATTGTGAGGGGTCGCCCTCTGGAGGACGTCTCTAGATTTTCTCGTTGACTTGCCTGGTACCTGGGTCATCTGCCAATCCAAATAGAAAGGGGCCGAACTATCATATGCGATATCCGGCCCCTTAGGAACTAAAAGCGACGGTCCAAATTCGACCGGCGCAATATTTATCAGCCCGCTCTATTCGACTCCGACAACCTCAACCTGAACGGTTGCTGTAACTTCGGGGTGAAGCCTTATTTTGACGGCGTGGGTCCCCGTGGTCTTGATGTGGTCATCCATTTCGACACGGCGGCGCTCAATGACGGGACCGCCGGCCGCGGTTATTGCTTCAACAATGTCGTGCTGCGCCACCGAGCCGAAGAGCCGGCCTTCCTGGGCGCGGGCTTCGATCCTGATTGAAAGCGCTTCAAGAGAAGCAGCCTGCTGCGAAGCGGATCCACGAAGCCGGGCTTCACGGGCATCGCGTGCGCTGCGCATGGCTTGCGCCTGATGGACAATTCCATCCGATGCAATGATGGCGTGGCCTTTGGGAAGTAAAAAATTGCGGGCGAAGCCATCGGCGACTTCAACGATGTCGCCGCGCTTTCCCAGGCCCGCCCGATCAGAACGAAGAACTACTTTCATTACTCTGACTCCTCCGCCTTTTCCTCTGTCGCGTCGCTTTCTTCAAACTCCTCCACGAGGGCGAGATCGTCAATATCCCCGATTGGAGCGTCACTTACTTCATGCTCCACTGCAGATGGTGCCACGGTTCGGGGACCACCGCGTCCGCCACTAGTACGCTCTGCCACTGTCCGCTGCGTATAGGGAAGCAGTGCGAGTTCCCTCGCAGTCTTGATTGCAACCGCAACAGAACGCTGGTGCTGCGAGCAGTTCCCAGATACCCGGCGCGCGCGTATTTTGCCTCTATCGGACATGTACTTGCGCAGAACGTCGACATCCTTGTAAGTGATGGTGTCAATCTGCTTGACGCAGAAGATGCAAACCTTCTTCTTGCCGCCTTTGCGCACCACCTCTTTGGCTATTTTTTTGCTACCCGAACGATCTCGATCTCTATCGTTATTTCTTGCCATGGTTTAGAAAGGTTCCTCTTCATATGTGTAAGCGCTTGGAGCTGGCCCGCTGGTTGGCCCTGCGACAGGAACCTCTCCGGTATCCATGCCAAATCCCTTGCGCTCGTTTCGGACTATTTGAGCTGTTGCCCATCGGAGCGATGGGCCAATCTCATCTGCAATTACCTCTATTTTGGACCGCTTTTCGCCTTCTTGAGTCTCCCAGTTGCGTTGTTCAAGACGGCCGGTGACTATGACTCTCGTACCCTTGCTTAGGCTTTCGCTGGCATTTTCAGCCATCTCCCGCCAACAAACCACATCGAAGAATGACGTGGCTTCCTCCCATTGCTGGCTCTGGCGATTTTGCCAACGCCGGTTGACGGCAATTCCAAAAGTAGCCGTTGCCTGCCCTGACGAAGTAAAGCGCAGTTCGGGATCCCTAGTAACGTTCCCTACGATTGTGATGGTATTTCCGTTTGACATTCCTGACTCCTCTAGAGTTCTTGGAAAAGCGGCTTCAGGCCGTTAAGCCACCGACTCCGAGACTGACTTGGCAGCAGCTTTTTGCTTGCTGGAAGGCTCGGGCGTGCGGATGATCTTGTGGCGAAGGACCTCATCCGTGATGGACAGGACACGATCCAGTTCAGCAACTACTTCGGGCTCAGCATCCAGCTCGACGATTGCGTAGTAGCCTTCCAATCTGTTCTTGAGTTCATAGGCGAAACGCTTACGCCCCCATTTTTCGACTCTGCCTACAAGCCCCCCCTGAGCTTTGACAAGATCTGTTGTCTTGTCCAAGGTTGATTTGATCGTCTCCTCATCGAGCGCAGAATCAATAATCAAAACGACTTCATATGGCCGTTTCATACGGCTGTTCCTCCCTATGGACCCTTTTCGGGGCTCTGGAACTTCCAGAGCAGGTTGGATTAATTATCTAATATGCAACAAAATACGCACATATTTATCCGATGACACGTTAGTCGCTCCAAGCGACGCTTGGCTTCATCATTTCAGACGCACTTAGCTGTTTTGACTGGCTTGGCTATTTCCGCTCGTAACTAAAGCCGTCAAACTCGCCCTGGCCCGCCTGATAGCCTTCCTCCACCGAGGGAAAATTTCTCATCTTGACATCGTGAACGTAACCTTCAAGCCCTTTAATGCCAAGTTCGCCAAGTGAACCGTAGTGTCTGACAAATTTCGGCTTGTGGCCAAATGCAAGGCCCAGAAGATCATGAAAGACGAGAACCTGCCCATCACAATGGGGACCCGCCCCTATGCCTATTGTGGGAACCTTCAAGAGTTCCGTCGCTTTAGCGGCAACCACATCCGGCACTGCTTCCAGCACAACTGAGAAGACTCCCGCCTCTTCGATCGCGAGCGCGTCGTCTAGGAGCATCTTTGCAGCCTCCCGAGTTTTTGCCTGCACCGAAAATCCGCCAAATGTATGCACCGACTGCGGCGTCAACCCCAAATGGCCCATCACGGGAATCTCTGCATCTACAAGGGCTTTGATAACATCGACTCTGTTGGCTCCGCCTTCCAGCTTGACCGCTTCAGCTCCAGCACGAATCAGCTGGGCGGCATTGTTCACAGCATCGCGCACCCCGGTGTGATATGACATCCACGGCATATCCGTAACGACTAGCGGATCCGGCTTTGGGCGCGATACCGCCATGGTGTGATAGGCCATATCTGAAATGCTGACCGACAACGTATCGTCATACCCCAGGACAACCATCGCCAACGAGTCGCCAACCAGAATGATATCGACCCCGGCAGCACTTGCCATGTGCGAGCTCGGGGCATCATAGGCGGTTACCATTGCTATCGGTGGATTTGCCCCGTTGGCCTTGTAAGAACGTATCCGAGGTACAGACTTCTTATTCGTCTTCATTTAAGCCTCCCCGACGTCCCGCGCATATTGGCTGCAGGCGTCGCTACCAAGTCTAACTACCGACGCTGCATAAGTACAAAGCAGCAAAGCCATTGCTGGCTGCTTAGAACTGGCGCACCAGGTGGTTCCAATGGCACTCCGGGCAAACCTCAACCACGTAGCAGGTGAACTGCGAAACGGTGGCGCGAAGCCTGGCGAGCTCGTCAGAACCTGAAATACAGCGCCCATGGGAGGGCAATTTTGGGCCAAAAGCGTATGAGACGTGCACTATATCGCCTGACCCGCATACTTCACACAATTCACCGGATGGCATTCCGATGGATTTAGCCGCCCTAATAAGGTCGGGATGCGCATCGCATAGTTCGTGCTTGGCGATCTGACCCGCCTTATATTCGCGGAGCAGAGATTTTTTGGCAAGAAGGTAGTCAATGCTCGCCAATTCACTCGTGTTGCCGGATCTTGAAAAATCTCCACTCACTAGGTACACGGTATAAGGAATTTCCGGCAATTGACAGCTTTAAATGATCCTCAAGGGAAATTTTTCCTGGCGAGTTTTTGTATTAACTTATTCTCGATATATCGGCTCGATATAACAGTGAATGATCTATAATCATCTATCAAAGAAACTGACAGATATATTCGTGCTGGACTTCTAAACAAAGAATCGTCAAATGGCAGCTGGGAATAATTCACTCGAACTTGTGGTGCTGGGCCTGCTCAAAGAGCAGGACATGCACGGCTATGAACTTAAAAAACGCATGACCGAATCCTTAGGGCTTATCACGCATGTTTCCTGGAGATCGGAAGAGC
>SCQM01000056.1 GCA_004298555.1 Actinomycetota bacterium
ATCAGCTATTGCGCCTGCCAATGCCGAAGCAGCTGCCGTCAAGGGAGACCCGAGATATATCTCGGCATCACCTGAACCCATCCTGCCCCTAAAGTTGCGATTATGGGTCCCCAGACATCTCTCACCCGGGGCCAAAAGCCCCATATGACCACCAAAACAAGGACCGCATCCAGGACCGCCAACATAAGCACCAGCATTGACAAGGTCTTCAATGATTCCCTCGCGAGCTGCTTCTGCCATCACATTGGCGGAGGCCGGAGTCACAATCAACCTCACCCCTTTTGCAATGTGTTTGCCCCTAAGGACCTCTGCTGCAAGTCGCAGATCTCCCAATCTACCGTTGGTGCAAGATCCTATAAATACCTGGTCTAGAGGAATTCCGACCACTTCACTAACGTCAACAACGTTCTCCACGTGGTGAGGAACGGCAATTTGCGGTACGAGTTGATCTAATGAAACAACGTGGCTTGCAAAATAATTTGCATCCTGCTTCAGCGTTTTTATAGGTCCCTCCGGGAAGATGGTGAACTTTGCTCCCATCTCTACCCCCATATTGGCAACAGTCATACGATCTGCCAAATCCAACTTGCCGACACTTGGACCACCAAACTCCACTGAACGGTACTGCGCCTCAGACGAGCCAACGACCTTCATTAATTTCAAAATCAGATCCTTGGCAGTTACTCCGAGCTGGAACTCTCCATTCAAAGCAATCCCAATGCTCTCTGGAACTTTGAACCAAAGCTTGCCAGTTGCAAGCGCATAAGCCATCTCAGTACTTCCAATTCCAGACGACGCTACTCCCAATGCACCATAAGTGGTCGTATGTGAATCAGTACCAATAACAAGCTGACCCGGCGCTACCCTATTTTCCTCGATCATCACCTGGTGACATATACCCTTTCCAACCTCAAAAAAGGCGTCTATACCGTAATACCTGATCAGCTCCCGTGCTTTGGCCTGATGAGAGGAGGAAGATACTGATGGCGATGGGACCATATGGTCAAATACAACGGTTACTTTCGATGGATCAGATAAACGTCGAATCCCGGCGTTCTTCAGCATGGAAAGAACATCCGCAGCAAAAATGTCATGCATCATCATCGCATCTATCTGAGCTACGACATACTCTCCTCGATTTACCTGCCCCTTACCGGAGGCCCGGGATAAAATTTCCTCAGCGACAGTGAGTTGATCGGACGCGCGCAAACCACTCTCATCTCCATCTTTGATATTAGAAAAGCTCACCGCTTCCTCCACTTTGTAACCAGCTTTCACCATCTCAACCTGCGCTTCTTTCCTGTACGATCGCTCCAAACATTGGATTCAAATTAATTGCGCCGCAATATTCGTGACACATTCACCAGTCGTCATTCACTGCCTTCATGAGTGATGGCGAGCGCACCATTTGCAGAATTTGCGGTTTTTGCCATCTCCCCCTCCTCGTCCAGATCTGTGCAGCTTGCATCGACTGCGGCAATCACCCGCGCCGGACTACGATTGGGCTATTCTACGTACTGTCTGACCGGTTAGTCAAACCCTCACACAGACCGGCTGAAGAAGATATGCCATCCGGAACCTCGAATCTGCCCACCGATCATGAATTTTAGAAATAACTGCGGCTCAGGAATCCGCAAGGCTTTGAGTTGCGGGAGTTGTCATTTCTTTCGAGGTAGCCAGTTCCCCATCAGGCGCAGGCATAAGCAGGTCATTGAGCGGAACCGCAACGTTGTGCACCATGAAACTGGTTTTTTACAGCTTTCCTGCCGTTGGGCTCAGGACATGCATTTTCCTTTTGCATGCGCCAAATCGAAAGCTTCAAAGTTTGCCGCCAATTTTATCGAAAGAACCTGCAAATTGATTCAGTCGTGTCTGGCCAGGGAACTTCGGCAGGTCCAAATCGCTATGGCACGCCATGGGGCAACTGCTTCTACTTCACCAACTTCGGCGGACGCGGTAGGGGCGGTATTTTCGTGGAAAACTAACAAGGCAGTTCCGTGAACGATAGCTCAGCCTGATTCCGAAATACTTTCGCTTGTTGCCATACCTGACCGCTGAAGACTAGCCCCTTCAATCTCCCCAGTCAAATACGTCAATACTGCTGCCAAACACGCATCCTTGTACCACGCGTGCAGGCGCTTCCAATCTTCCTCTTGAAGCCATTGAATATAGAGCCCCTCAATGATTGCCCGGATGACGGTAGCAGCTTCGGAGATATCCCTTACCTTAAAAGTCTGGCTATCGTAACCATCTTTGATGACCTCTGCATATATCGCATTCACGGTAGATCTGAAGGTCGCACTTAAATGGCCAAATGAGTCAGAACTGGCAGCGTGTCCAATCAGCCCAATATAGGTCAGGTAGAATCGCCTGTTTTGCAATGGATCGCTAAAGATCGTGTCAATCATCAGGCGAATTCTCTCGTCGGCGTCATTGACGTGGGAAACTGAGGCTCGTATCCTTTCAGCAATCTGATTAAGCACCCATCGCATAACCGTCAGCACAAGGTTTTCTTTGCTCTTAAAGTAATAGAGCAACACGCTCTTGCTGACTCCCGCTGCATCGGCAATTTCCTGCAGCGGAACACGGTAAACGCCCTTCTCGCCCATCACCCGATAGGCACTCCTAATTATGTGTATCTCCGGAGCAGAGTGATCTTCATGCAGCAAATTCTTGCGTTCTTGTGGAGGCTGAACCGACTCGATCATGGGAGATCAGGAAACCGGCACTTTCGATGAAAGTACCATTCCCAGCCCTCCTCTCAATCCGTAAATCCAGCTTTTTTGCTCACAGCCGACTGAGGATCTTTTCCTCATAACTAAACCACCTCAAAGAACTTCAAAATCTGAGCATATGACCATAAATCCGGGCGTAGAAAATAAGCGCTAACACCCCCGATTTCTTGGAAACCGGACCTATTTGCAACCGACCTATTCCAGGGACTAACTTGAGCGTAGTAGTTATGCGCAAATACTTCAGGCAGTTTTGCCTAATGCTGCATGAATTCTCCATTCATTAGCTTCGAACGCATGGTAGAGGAAACTCAGCCGACTCTACGCCTAATGAACCCAATTCCAAATGCATATCGCGCCATCGACCGGTTCGATTGGCCTCATCTACGAGCACGGTTGATGTTCATTATGCCTAATACCGAAAAGAAGCACCACCGCCCAAGAAGGCCCAGTCAATTAATGGCAAGATTACCGAACGCATTCAATGTTCTCGGGCCGGACAAATAGATGAATCTTCGGAACAGGCCCTTACCGGAAACAAGTTCTTGGCTTCAGCTACCAAATACCCGGTCGCTTTTCCATAACGACGCCGCATGGTAGCTGAGCTGATTGACATCGACAGACGACCATTCCTAAGCAGAAGCAGCTGAAACCGTTGGCCTTCCTGAATGCCAAAGATGCGGACGCGAGGCTTCTTCATACAAAGAGATAGAGAAATCCATTCCACCCAATTCGATTCAATTGAATTCGTATGCCCTATACCGACTCAGAGGCTTAGCCGAACAGCTGACGACTGTCGCAGAAAAGGGACTCTGACCACCTGGACATCTAAAGCACGTTATTACGTCTTCCCAACAGCACCCTAAGTCTTTGACCTGTGACCGGATTGGCAGGAGGGGGCTAATGTGACTAGTTTTCCCGGCACATGGAAGGAACTATTCTCATAAAATCGGATCCTTTCTATCGGCACAAAGCTGTTTTGCATTCATGCCCAAGGTTGATTTCGGAGCCTGTACAAAGGAATTTTGCTCCTCGGATTTTTCCACGGCCTGGTTAATTGATAAGCTGCCTTCGAAAAGCTGAGCCACCGAGAATCTTGAAATCGTTTGTAGCAATTATCTAGGGTGAAGATCTTTTGAGCATTACCAGCCACACTGCATTTAATTTTGAGTACGCTCGGCGGATTGAACTGAAATTTCCGCCAGCTCTTGGTTCGTTATTTATGGGGGTATCACCAATGAATTTTTCTGAACAACAGGTAACAATAGGTGTGAGGTGCCAATGACTACATTACACCGTATTGTTAATCCGGATTCGCTGCCAAAGCCAGTCGGCTTTTCTCATGTCATGGTAGCTTCCCCGGGTCGCACTGTCTATCTGGGCGGACAAGCAGCTCTGGAGGCCGACGGATTCACGGTTATGCCAGGCGGATTGGTAGAGCAATTCGATCGGTCACTTTCCTATATAGTACAGGCGCTTGAAGCTGTTGGGGGGAGTCCGGAAGATCTGGTATCCATGCAGGTCTTCATCACTGATGCCGCTGACTATCGAGCCAATCTTAGAAATATTGGAAAGATTTGGCAGGCACGAATTGGGCGCCACTACCCTGCGATGACACTGTTGCAGGTAAGCGGCCTGCTCTATCCTGAACTCCTAGTTGAACTGCTTGCGACCGCCGTCATTCCTGATTAGACGCACAGTCTGCATTTAAATGATTTGACTTCACCATTTTGGACGGTATTTGGCATAGCCTCCAAAATGGTGAGTATGCGTGCCTTTACGACACTAAAGCCTTCGGATTCGCCTCTTTGGAGCCGGTAGATTTATCCCGATTGGATCACCTCACACTGGATCCCAGCTATCGGTTCTTGTTCACCCGCGTTGCTCTCGCCAAAAAATATAGGGTTGTTCCAAATAAATTTGCCAATCCCGCAGAAGGTGCTTTGAAACTCCCGCCTTAGATCATTTGGCTGATGCTCCTTCGAGTAAAATCGAGTGAAGAGGCAAATTTCCGTGACTCAAATGCTTTGCCGCTGGACCCCGGAGGCGCGCAAAACCGCTTCACGCAAGGCTACGATCGAAATCCAGCAGTCCTAATGGGTTGGTGCAATGCAAAATCGGGGCATCCTGGCTCCTCAATTCTGATGCAAGGCGAATAATGACAGGAATCCCACTGAAATGCTCCTCCGAGAGACGGACGGAAAAGCTTTTCAGCAGTCAAAAAATTACAGTTGATTTTTTTCCAGCATTTTTCTAGTATGTTCTAGAAAAATGGTTTGTCTTGGCTGGACTGGTTCCACGGGTGGCCGATATTTCCAAAAAAGGCCAGTAGTTACAAAAGGCCAAGCTGAGGTTATTCGGAAAACCAGGGCCAATAAGGCGAGGCACTGGCGTCAAAATGGTGGTCGGAGGTGAGATGACCGGGTATCAGGATCAAGGGGACTGCGTGACCACAAACGCGGCGATTGGCTAGAGTTCTGCGAATACTCCATAGCTTTGCCGGCTAATTCCCAGACTTCGCATACTGAGCTAGCAGAAATGCAACGTTTCGCGTCTCGACTTGGACCCGCTGCCCATGGAGCGGGCCATGCACGCCCATAATGAACAGGACAGGAAATGTCAAAAAATGATCGAAGGACACCCGCCGAGACAACAGGCCTTCTTGGCGACAGCGGGCTTGTGCGCATGGCGAAATACATTCAGCGCGGGGAACAATCGACCGATCTCCGCGAACTGCACAGGCGGGACGGACGCCAAGCAGAGGAATTCTACCGTGACCGTTGGCGTCATGACAAGGTGGTCAGATCTACGCACGGCGTGAACTGCACCGGTTCGTGTTCATGGCGGGTATTTGTAAAGGATGGGATCATAACCTGGGAAACCCAGGCCGTCGACTATCCATCAGTTGGTCCTGACTCGCCCGAATATGAGCCCAGAGGTTGCCCCAGAGGCGCTTCGTTCTCATGGTACACATATTCGCCCGCCAGAGTCAGATACCCCTATATCCGCAGTGAACTCCTTAAGATCTGGCGTGAGGCGCGCCTGAGCACACCGGATCCCGTCGAAGCGTGGGCATCAATCATTGCCGATCCGGAGCTTTCAAGGAGCTATAAATCGGCACGCGGACGGGGCGGTTTCGTACGTGCAAAATGGTCTGAAGTTATCGAGTTGATGGCTGCGGCCCATGTTCACACAACGTCAGCCTTCGGACCGGACCGAACCGCGGGTTTCACCGTCATCCCTGCCATGTCCATGGCCTCTTACGCCGCGGGCACCAGATTCTATTCACTTATGGGTGGTACAATCCTATCGTTCTACGACTGGTATGCCGATCTGCCAATCGCCTCGCCTCAGGTCTTTGGCGACCAAACCGACGTGCCAGAGTCGGCAGACTGGTGGAATGCTTCGTATCTGATCATCTGGGGGACCAATCTTCCCATTACCAGGACTCCGGACGCCCACTTCATGACCGAGGCACGATATCGGGGACAAAAGGTGGTTGTGGTATCTCCGGATTATTCAGACCACACCAAATTCGCCGACGACTGGCTGGCGGCAAATCCGGGAACCGACGCAGCGCTAGCAATGGCTATGGGACATGTGATGCTGGCGGAGTTTTACCGGGACCGCAAGGTGCCCCGCTTCGAAGAGTACGCTCGAACCTATACGGATCTCCCCTTCCTGGTCAAGCTGCGCCAGAGAAACGGAAGCTTCGTACCAGACCACTTCCTGACAGCATCAGATAGCGGCGAGGAGCAGGAGGGCTCTGATTGGAAGACTGTCATTCTCGATGAGGCGACCGGAAAACTGGTTATCCCAAACGGCTCGCTTGGGTTCCGATGGAACGAATCCGGCAAGGGCAAATGGAATTTGGAACTCAATGGAGTCCAGCCGGCTCTTACTATATTCGGGCGAAACGGAGCAACTCCGCTGCCTGTGGATTTGCCCAGATTTGACCTCGAGGCCGACGGAGGAAGTGGAATCCTTCAACGCGGTGTCCCGGCGATTCAGATTGGCGATACCTGGGTCACCACCGTATTCGATCTCGTGATGGCCCAGTACGGAGTAAGCCGCGAAGGGCTTCCTGGCGACTGGCCCAGCTCCTACGATGATGCCGAAACTCCGTATACCCCGGCATGGCAGGAGCGGATTACCTCAGTTCCTGCCGCCAAAGCCGCGCGGGTTGCGCGGGAGTTTGCCCGCAATGCAGAGGTCTCGGGCGGGCGATCAATGATTGCAATGGGGGCTGGAACCAACCACTGGTATCACTCCGACCAGATTTACCGCTCATTTCTCTCCCTGCTAATGCTGGGTGGCTGCGAAGGAGTGAACGGAGGAGGATGGGCGCACTACGTAGGGCAGGAGAAGGTGAGACCGTTGACAGGCTGGTTCACACTCGCCTTCGGATACGACTGGGTCCGCCCCACCCGGCACACGGCGTCAACCCCTTTCTGGTATCTAGCCACTGATCAGTGGCGTTACGAAGCATCGCATGCGGACTCTTTGGCCAGCCCTCTCGGCGATGGCCGCTTCAACGGGAGATCTATGGTCGACTTGAATGCCTATGCAGCAAGGATGGGATGGATTTCTTCCAACCCAACGTTCGACCGCAATCCGCTCGATATTGCCGACCAGGCGAAAGCTGCCGGAAAGGATATCAACGAGTTTGTGGTCAACGAGCTCAAAGCGGGAAGGCTCGGCTTCGCGGCATCAGACCCAGACAGCGAACAGAACTACCCTAGAGTGCTGACAGTATGGCGTTCGAACCTCTTAGGTTCGTCAGGAAAAGGCCACGAATACTTTCTCAAGCATCTTCTTGGAGCCGACAACGCAGTGGCCGCCGAGGAGTGCCCTCCTGAAAAACGGCCGAGCGAAGTGATTTGGCATGAACGAGCGCCGGAGGGCAAGCTGGATCTCCTAATAAACATCGACTTCAGGATGACCTCGACCGGAATCTATTCCGACATCGTCCTTCCCGCCGCCACCTGGTATGAAAAACATGACCTCTCCACAACAGACATGCACCCATTCGTACATTCCTTCAATCCCGCCATTGCCCCGCCTTGGGAGGCAAGAACCGATTTCGATATTTTCCACACGCTTGCTGAAAAATTTTCAGAGCTGGCCCAAACTCACCTGGGAAAGAGAACCGATGTAGTCGCTATTCCCCTATTGCACGACACTCCGGACGAATGCGCCCAGCCCGGCGGAAGAGCACTCGACTGGATGGCGGGAGAATGCGAACCTGTCCCAGGCAAGACGATGCCCCGTCTAGTTGCCGTTGAACGGGACTATCCCCACTTGGCCGAGCAGATGCGGGCTATCGGACCCGCCGTTGACGTAGCCGGTGCAACTACAAAGGGTGTAAAGATCCCGATCGAGCGTGAGCTCGACTATCTCCGCCGGCGAAACGGAACAATACCCGTTGGATTTGCCAAGGGCCGTCCGAGGATCGATCGAGACAGTCTTTTCTGCGAAGCCATACTGGCATTCTCGGGGACCACGAACGGTCGCCTGGCAGTAGAAGGCTTCAGGAATTTGGAGGAACGAACAGGTGTCCCTCTTGCAGATCTCGCCTACGAGCGTGCAGGCGACAGAATCACGTTCGCAGACACCGTGACACAGCCCCGATCTGTGATCTGCTCGCCCGAGTGGTCGGGATGCGAGTCGGAACGCCGGCGCTACTCCCCGTTTACGATCAATGTCGAACGCAAGAAACCGTGGCACACACTGACCGGAAGACAGCACTTTTATCTTGACCATGAATGGATTTTCGAGTTGGGCGAAGGTCTGCCAATCTACAGGCCCCCGCTTGATTTAATTGCCAGTTTTGGTGATATCCGCAGGTCAGAACTCGGCGGGAAACAGCTGGTAGCCCGCTATTTGACGCCTCACTCAAAATGGTCGATTCATTCGGAGTACCAAGACAATCTGCACATGCTGAATTTGTTTAGGGGTGGTCCGATCATATGGATCAACAATATCGATGCAGACAAGATAGGCGTGGCTGACAACGATTGGATAGAGGCCTACAACCGTAACGGGGTAACGGTTGCCCGTGCAGCAGTGACTCATAGAGTTCCCCCTGGCACGGTTCTCATGTACCATGCGGTTGATCGCCACCTGCAAATGCCGATTTCGGAGCTGTCAGGCATGCATGGAGGCACCGACAACTCTCTCACTAGGGCGGTCATGAAGCCAACCCACATGATAGGAGGCTACGCTCAACTGTCCTTCGGGTTCAACTACTACGGTCCAACAGGTACCCAGCGCGATGAGATTGTCGCCATTCGCCGTCGTAGCCAGGAGGTGAAGTTCTAATGCGGATCATGACCCAGGTCACGATGGTGATGAATCTGGACAAGTGCATCGGCTGCCACACCTGCACCGTCACCTGCAAACAGACGTGGACCAACCGGCCCGGCACTGAATACGTCTATTTCAACAACGTTGAGACGAAGCCAGGAATCGGGTACCCTGCGCGGTACGAAGATCAAAACCACTGGAATGGAGGCTGGGAACTCGACTCCAAAGGCAAGCTGCGCTTGAAGGGTGGGAGCAGGCTCAAAAGGATGCTTTCAATCTTTTACAATCCGGACTTGCCGACAATCGAGCAGTATCACGACCCCTTTACCTTTGACTATGCCAAGCTGATCGAGGCACCGGCTGGTTCAAAGGCGCCGTCAGTCTCTGCACGCTCCGCACTGACAGGACGGGAGATGGTCCCGGAATGGGGTTCCAATTGGGAGGACGACCTTGCAGGCGCTCCGCATCGTGCGTTGTCCGATCCAAATCTCGCAACCATGGCGGACAAGGTTAAGCTTGATTTCGAATCGGTATTCATGTTTTACCTGCCGCGCATCTGTGAACACTGCCTCAATCCATCTTGCGTAGCTTCGTGCCCCTCCGGCGCGATGTACAAGCGGGCCGAGGACGGGATTGTTCTAGTGGACCAGGATCGTTGCCGCGGATGGCGCTTTTGTGTTTCCGGGTGTCCGTACAAGAAGGTCTATTTCAACCACAGAACTGGAAAGGCGGAAAAGTGCACCCTCTGTTTTCCGCGTATCGAGATAGGACTCCCAACGATCTGCTCCGAATCCTGCACGGGCAGGCTTCGCTACCTGGGGCTGGTCCTCTATGATGCGGACATGGTGACAAAGGCAGCGTCGACGCGCGATGAAAAGGACTTATATCAAGCACAGCTTGACACATTTCTTGACCCAAATGACCCCGAAGTCACAGCACAGGCGGAACTCCAGGGAATACCACGAGACTGGATTCTCGCCGCCAGGCGATCTCCTGCATATGCTCTCATTGCGAAATACAAGGTCGCCCTTCCCCTCCATCCCGAGTTCCGCACAATGCCGATGGTATGGTATATTCCTCCGCTGTCACCAGTTACAGATGCCGCGGAAGCAGCTGGCTACCAGGACTCAAATGCGGACGATATCTTCGCAAGCATCGATGTTCTGCGCATTCCCATGGAATACCTGGCCAACCTTTTCACGGCCGGAGATATTCAGCCCGTCAGGCAGGCCTTACGCCGCCTGGCAATGGTGAGGGCCGTTATGCGGATACACCAGCTGGGCTCTGACATTGATATCGTTCCGGAAGAGGTGGGCCTCTCTGAGGACGAGGCTGAAGATCTGTTTCGTCTTTTAGCAATTGCCCGATACGAAGACCGTTACGTGATACCTCCGGCTCACGCCGAGGATGCCGGAAGGCTTATGGCTCAGCATTCATTGAGCGGATGCTCCTTGGAATCAGAAGGAGGTCCGGGTATGGGCGGTGGAGGTCCCGGGGTGACCTCCGTCAGCACCTTCCATCCCGGCGGCAGTGATGTCAGCGCACCGCTCGCGCAACGGGATAACCGCGGACGCCTGCACCTGCGTATTTCGGAAAATGGTGGCTCAGGACAGACCTTGGGAGGATATTCCTCATGAAAAGGCAGGATGCGGCATTAGTTTTCGGATGCAGCTCAGTGCTGCTCAGCTACCCGGAAGACGACTTCGAAGCAGATATGCTGGCTCTAAATAAATCGATCGATAAACTTCCGAGAGGCAGAGCGCGGGCTTGCATCAGATCTGCAGCAGCAGAATTGGCTTCGATGCCTCAGATAGAGGCGGCTGCAAAGTATGTCGAGACGTTCGACCTGCAAAAGCGCCGAAGCCTGCACCTAACCTATTACCGGCACGGGGACACCCGCGAGCGTGGAGCTGCGCTCGCTTCACTGATGGAGCTTTACAAAAACGCTGGTGCAACACTGTCGCAGGGGGAACTGCCTGACTATCTACCCGCACTGCTCGAACTTGCGGCAGTTTCGACAATTGGAAGCTCAATACTTAGAGAATACAGAAGCTCAATTCAGCTGCTTCGCAACGAGCTAACAAAGAGCCTAAACCCATATGCCGGAGTAATCGAAGCTGTCATGGAAGCCGTAGGAGGCATCTCTAAAGGCGACCAAATAGTGATTCAACGCTACATAGCCGAGGGTCCTCCTGCTGAAAGCGTAGGCCTTGAGCCGTTTAGCAGCCCGGAGGTAATGGGTAAAAAGGCAGAGATAAGATGAGCGGCATCACGGTTCCGCAGTTGTTCTGGTGGGTCATTTTGCCCTACGTTTCGATTGCCATTTTCGTGATTGGACACATTTGGCGCTACCGCTATGACCAGTTTGGCTGGACAAGCCGCTCTACCCAGCTTCAAGAAAAACGGCTGCTCAAATGGGGCTCGCCACTCTTTCACTATGCGACCTTTGCCGCGATCGGGGGCCACGTTATCGGCATATTGGTACCTGAGAGCTGGACGGGCGCGCTGGGAATATCGGAAAACGCATACCACTGGTTTTCCGCAGCAGCCGGCAGCGTCGCAGCGGTTGGCGTGATAATAGGTGTCATCATACTTGCCGGCCGCCGGATGTTTGTGGCCAGAGTGCGGGCGACCACGTCGCCGGTCGACTGGCTGGCGCTCATACTTTTGGCAATCGTGATCGTTATAGGAATAGGTGAAACAATAGGCGTCAATCTGCTTGGATCCGGATATGACTACCGGCAGAGTGTTGCACTTTGGTTCCGAGGTCTTTTCGTGGGAAATCCCGACGTATCCGCAATTGCCAAAGCTCCACTGCTGTACCAGATACACGCCACAGCTGCTTGGGCAGTACTTATGGTCTGGCCCTTCAGCCGGCTGGTACACGCCTGGAGCTATCCGGTCTGGTACATGTGGCGCCCGTTTCTCATTTACAGAACAAAGGTTGCAGCCAGGCCGGCAGAGCCTGGCACTAGTGGCAGACGGTGGCGCCGGATAGGGGCACGCTACTAGAGAGAGACCCCGGGTAAAACGTCTAATTATGAGTACACCAGAAAACGGAAAATCAGTGACCGAATACAATAATGACAAAACAGACCAATTGGGGAAGGTACACCGGTCGGACGCGCAGCTCGACTCGCGCAAAGCAGCCCCGCTGCTTGCTGCGCCGCCGGGAATGCTGAGACGCACTATCGCCACGCTGGACCCTGGATACTTTGCCTTGGTAATGGGAAGTGGAATAGTATCAGTTGGCACCGACCTTCTCGGATTTGCCCTGATCTCGCGAATCATTCTGGCAGTCACCATCGTCGGATTTGCTGTGCTACTTACCGCCTATCTGGCGAGAGCGATCTGGTTCTGGCCGTGGTTTGTCCAAAGTCTGCGAGACCCGACCACAGCAATGGCGTACTTCACGGTAGTGGCGGGCTCAAATGTTCTTGGAATTCGTCTGCTCATGGCCGGCCATCAAGTTCTCACCATTGTCTTGGGGGCCTTTGCAAGTATTGTCTGGCTGATGCTGACGTACGGACTCCCGTCATTTATCATTGCCTCAGCCAGAAGGCCGATCCTTAGGGAGATCAACGGAACGTGGCTGATATGGGTTGTCGCGACTCAGTCTTTGGCAATATCGGCAAGCGGTGTGGCTGGTGTTACCAAGATTGAAGGGCTGGCAAGCGCGCTTCCAACTCTCGCTGTCTGCCTATGGAGCGTTGGAGTGATGCTCTACCTGATCCTGATTGTGATTATTTTCTTCAGACTCTTGCTCGTGGAAGTAACTCCCTCGGAAATGGGCCCGGCCTACTGGATCGCAATGGGCGCAACCGCTATTAGTGTCAGGGCTGCTGCAGGTATCCTTCTGCTTCATGGCCCCCATGCTGTGGTAATCGTCAACGATATGCGCCCCTTCCTGATCGGACTGTCAGTGGTATTTTGGTCTTTCGGCAGCTGGTGGATCCCGTTGCTTGTCCTGTTCGGACTCTGGCGCTACCTCCTCCGAGGCTATTCGCGCGAGTATGAGCCTCGGCTGTGGAGTGTAGTTTTCCCGCTTGGCATGTACACTGTGGCCTCGTTCACACTTGGGAGTGTGGCAAAACTGGACTTCATGACTGCAATTGCCAGAGTTTGGGTCTGGATCGGGGTGTTCGCCTGGGCTGGTCTGCTCATCTCTATGCTCTTGGCCCTTATCAAGGCTAAATGGCGCCCGCAGCAGGCGGCCGGTTAGGTGAAACGCTTGAACAGACTTGCAATTGCATCCGATTGATATTTCGCTACGAAACGACGCCGCCGTCACATCGGGAACTGCAATATGCGGCTTTCAATGAAAGTCCCTTGAGGCAGACCGAATTTTCACTGGAAGCTTTTCGATCTTCTCAGCGACCACATTGACAACCCCGCTGACTTTCTCGACTCTTCCGCTAACAATAAGAGCTGGAGAAAGTTTGGCAATCGAGCGATACCTGACCCATAATCCTTTCGAACAAACAACGTTAATTAGCCCAGTCTCATCTTCCAAATTTATAAATGTCGTTCCGTTTGCTGTAGCCGGTCGTTGCCTATGCGTCACCACGCCTGCTACTTTGACGCGCACACTATTTTCAATATGAGCTAGATCACCAGCTGAAACAACTCCCTTGGCCGCAAGTTCATCTCTCTCAAACACAAGAGGGTGCCCGGCAGGAGATATGCCATAAGACCACAACTGGAGATGCGCCCTCTCACGGTCGCTAATAGGACTAAGAGAAGGGGCCTTGGAACCAACGGCCATAGAAGGAAGTATCCCTTCGGAGTAGCGTGAACCAGGCCCGGCTGCCCAAAGCGCGCTTCTTGTATCTAAGGCATCCAAAGAAAGATCATCGGCAAGGAGACCGTCCAGTGCTCCCGCAGTAGCCAAGGCCTCCAACTGGGCGGCACCCAACGAAACAGTTCTAGCCAAATGTTCTATAGATCTATAAGGACCGTTGCCAGAAATCTTCTCCGCCAATGCTGTGCCTATACCCCGTATTGAAGAAATTCCTATTCGAAGAGCGACTCCATTCTCTGTTTTCTCCAAGTCGGCTCTGTGGTCGGAATGGTTTACATGGGGTGTCAGCACCTTGACACCATGTCTTTTGGCATCTGCAACCAATGTCTGAGGAGACCAAAATCCCATGGGCTGCGCCCTAATAAGTCCTGCATAAAAAGCGGCAGGATAATGGTATTTTAACCAGGCACTCGCATATACAAGATATGCAAAGGCAGCAGAATGGCTCTCCGGAAACCCAAAAGAAGCGAAGGCGGAAAGCTTGCTGAATATCTCCCTTGCGACTGTTTCCGATATCCCTCTTTGGAACATGCCCTCAAAGAGCCGCTCCCTTAGACGATTCATCTTTTCGCTTGAACGCTTCGACCCCATGGCACTTCGGAGCTGGTCAGCCTCTCCAGGAGTAAAACCAGCCACATCTATGGCCATCTGCATCAACTGCTCTTGAAAAAGCGGAACCCCCAAAGTCTTTGACAAGGAATTCTCCAACAGCGGATGAAGATAGGTGACCTCTTCGAGGCCATTCCTCCTCCGAATATATGGATGGACTGATCCCCCTTGTATCGGGCCAGGACGTATAAGAGCCACCTCAACTACCAGGTCGTAAAAGCAGCGGGGCTTCAGCCTTGGCAAGGTGGCCATCTGAGCCCTGCTTTCGACCTGGAAAACCCCTATGGTGTCGGCATTGGAAAGCATTTCATAAATGCAGTCTTCCTGGGGTATGAGAGCCAGATCGATTTCATGGCCATGGAACTCCGCAACAAGATCGACCATCTCATGCAATGCCGATAGCATCCCAAGACCTAAAAGATCGAATTTGACCAAACCAACCTGAGCACAATCATCCTTATCCCATTGCATCACGGTCCGGTTCTCCATTCTCGCCCATTCAATGGGACAAACCTCGGATATTTCCCTATCGCATATGACCATCCCACCCACATGTATGCCGGTATGCCGGGGATTGTTCTCAATCTGCTTGGCGATATCCAGGACTTCCTTTGGAGCAGTGACCACTTTGTTGCCGCCGGAGTCTTTGAGTTCAAGACTTCGGGCCAGGCCAGGATGCCTTTCAACTTGGGAAACCCAAGAATCCGCCACACCCTGGGAATAGCCGAGTGCTCTGGCAACATCACGTATTGCAGACTTTGATCTATAGGTGACAACTGTGGAAACCTGGCTCGCCCTCAAGCGGGAGTGACGTCGGTATATGTATTGAATTACCTCTTCGCGCCGATCACTCTCTATATCCACGTCGATATCAGGAGGACCATCCCTGTGGGGAGAAAGAAACCTTTCGAACAAAAGTTTGAGAGAGACAGGATCGACGTTAGTTATACCGATGGCGTAACAGACAGCAGAATTAGCAGCAGATCCCCGACCCTGGCAAAAAATTCTATTGGCATTGCAGAACTCCACTATGTCCCAAACAACCAGGAAATATCCTGCAAATCCAAGCTTGGAAATAATATCGAGTTCATAGTCAAGCTGTTCATAAGCGCCAGATATCCGGGGATTGCTCCTTGGCCCATACCTGGCAGGAGCCATTCGATAAGTCAACTCTCTCAAAAAGCTCATCTCATCGTGACCCTGAGGAACCAGGAAATCAGGAAGCTTTGGAGCTATAAGTTCCAAGTCAAAAGCACACTCAAGACCAAGGTCATGGGCATTTTGAACCAAAGTGGGAAACTTGGCGAAGCGTCTTAGTTGCTCCTTGGGAGAACGCAGATTTGCCATTGGATACGAAGGAAGCCAACCATCTATTTCATCAATAGGCCTATTGGACCTTATGGCCATCAGGATCTGAGCCAACTTGGCCGAATCCCTCGTTGCATAGTGGACATTGTTAGTTGCAACTAGCTCAACTCCCAAAGACGTTGCAATTTTGGCCAGTTCCATGTTGCGCGGCTCATCTAATGGATCAGCGTGATCCCAGCATTCAACAAAGACTTTCTCCCGGCCAAATAGATCGCACAGGTATGCAAGTTTCTCTTTAGCAGCCCTTGGACCATATTCAACAAGAGTCTTCGAGATCAGACCCTTTCGGCATCCAGTCAAAATGGCCCAATCACCATCATCGGCAGAAGCCAGCCCTTCGTAGGAAAGCTCAAAACTTCCCTTCTCTCTGTTGGCCATATGGCCAGAAGAAATAATCTTGGACAATGAGCTGTACCCCTTTGGTCCCTTAGCTAGAACAACCAAGTGGTCGCCGGGCGGATCTACACTGCTATCCCGGGAAACACTACTTCCCAAGGTAAGTTCAGCCCCATAGATTGCCGGCAATCCACATAGCCTTGCCGCACCAGCAAAGCGGGGAACCGCGTAAAGTCCATTATGGTCAGTGATTGCAAGTGCGGACAGGCCAAGCAACGATGCCACCTTCACTAGTTCCTCTGGATCGCTGGCCCCATCTAGAAAACTAAAATTCGAGTGGCAATGAAGCTCGGCATAACCTTCCATCTTGTAATATTATCGAACATATGTTCGATTCATACCAAAATAATCCGAAACTTCACCGAAATGGCATGAGATGAGGAACCCGCGAAATTACTCGTGCAGAGCACTCGATATTTTCCGAATCACCAGCCCTTCAAAAACGCCCATCCACAAAAATCCCACGATCAGAAAGCCTGAATCAAGGTCCTGGATATAGAAACCTTCCACTTCCCGGGATCATCCATATGCTTTCGTGAGCCTCCCAAAATGGCCGGCCACAAACTATATTCAATCGCCTGGGCCAACCTTAACCGGCACAGCACATACCATGCCGCTGCTGAATCCTGCAGCTCCGATGCCCATTGCAAGATTAAAACGGCCGCGCAGGTTCTCCAGTGCAATCACATGTGCCAGCTCTATCATCTGCACATCATCGAAATTTTCACGCAGCTTATTGAAAAGATCATCAGAGACTTCCACAGGCGTACGGGACATCCCGACTGCAAAGTCAAGCACGAGCTTTTCAACAGGACTGAATAGCGCACTACTCTGATAAGAGGGCAGCGCCAACAGCTCCTCATCGTTGAGACCCCACTGGCGCGCGATTTGCGAACCCAAGTCAATGCAGTACTCGCAATGCGTTAGCGTCGCAGCCTTGAGTTCGGCCAGTGCCCTGAATCGCTTGTCGAGGCTATGCAGCTTCGCCGATTCCTGTTCGAGTTTGGCAATTCCCCGCAAAAGTCCAGGAATGTGAGCATAGATCTCAACCGGCTCAATCATATTCTGGGGCTTCCTGCCGGAAAGACGGGCGAGCTGGCGACGCGTAAAATAAAACGCGATCCTCGTGTAAAAGCCCGCTTGTCCTGCCGCAACTCCAGCTATGCGCGACATGACCTCCCCCTTTCCCCCGGGACTAATAGTACAGTTCCGGGCCTGGAATATACAGTCCGACACACGATCTCATCGCAGATATCCGGCAATCGCCGGAGCAACAAGAACAGCAATCTCGTCGGTAGTTGCCTCTACAAGTGCCTGGAGCCTCACTACGTGACGCAACATGGCAATACCTACTAGCTGCGATGCCACCATGGATGCTCTGAGTTCGGAGTCCGATGCACTGGTTATACGGCCGAGAATTGCCAGGATTTCCTCTGTTACAAACTCCCGAAGCATTCTGGCGGCCCGCTCGTTGGAAACAGCCGACCGTACCATGGCAAGAATAGCGTCCCGGACCTGCGGCTGATCCAGCATAGACAGATACCTACGGACTATCATCTCGGCCATTTCAGTCGTATTGGAGGTCTCCAAACCGCCAAAGATGTCTACCGGATGAACAGGCCAATTGAGGGCGGCGGCGAACAGCTCCTCTTTCGATCCGAAATAATGCACTAACAAAGCCGGGTCAACGCCTGCGTCTTCCGCAATGCTTCGAAACGTGGCTGCCTCGTAACCGCGGTCGCCAAACGCCCGGCGGGCAGCCCGCAATATCGCTTCACTAGTTTCTGGGGCACCAGGACGCCTACCGGTGCGGCTCATGTCGCAGATTTCTCCGAAATGATCATCACAAAAGCTTCTTCAAGATTCGCACGGACCAATGCGGTTGAGACTTCCACACCTTCGCTAGCCAGCGCCTCATCTATGACGTTCTTGGACGCAGGAACGCGCAGAACATCACCGTGCGCCTGGATAACTAATCCGCTGTTGTCAAGCAGCTCAAATGTCCTTCGCCAGTCTTTACTCCGCACCTCGGCAACCGTCCGCGAACCAATCACATCCGCTGCTGTCCCTCCGACCATCATTTGCCCATCCGCCATCACCACGAGCCGATCACATTGCTCGGCCTCTTCCATATTGTGGGTTGTGACCAAAACTCCAGCGCCGGCCTCGGCACCCGCATGTATATCCTGCCATAGCCTGGCCCTGCTCAGAGGTGCAACTCCGGAGGTCGGCTCATCCAGCACAAGAAGTTCGGGCTTATGTGACATCGCGACAGCAAAAGCCACCTGGCGCTGGGTGCCAAGGGACAGGGTTCCGACTAGGTCATTGCGAATTTCTCCCAAATCCTCAGGAAGCGGCATCCGCTGCAAGCCAAACGCCCTGCTCGTAAAGTCCCAGTTCTCCTTGACGGTCATATCATCATACAAACCAAGCGTCTGTGGCACGTATCCAACGCGCCTGCGGCTCCTCACCGATGGCGCCGAGCCAAACAGCAGTGCTTCGCCTGAGGTCGGCGGAAGGAGCCCCAACAAAAGCCTGATTAGGGTAGTTTTACCGGCCCCGTTTGCGCCAAGAAGGCCCACCGTCTCTCCACCTTCCACAGCAAGGCTCACAGAATCGACAGCTGTAAATGTGCCAAAGCGGCGAGTAACTCCCCGGGTCTCAGCAAGAGCGTTCATCTGGCAGTTCCAATTTCTTGGGCAAGCTCGGCAATGATGACAGCATCATCGAAGTCAGGCTCAATCGGATCTGCCTTTTCGGGAATGTCTTTCGAAGGTTCCCAGATATGCCACACGCCTCCCCATCTCCATGCCAAACCGGGAGGCTGCTTCACAGATTTGACCATTCCCACTTTCCCCGGAACCGCGGCTATGATCTGAGAAGGCGACCCCTCGGCTATTGACCGGCCCCCGCTCAGGAGTATTACGAGAGACGCCCTCTGCGCCTCATTGACATATGTGGTGCTTATAACAACTGCAGCTCCCTGGGCGGCTGTATGCGAAATAACTCTCCAGAGTTCAGCCCGGCTCAGGGGATCAAGCCCGGTGGTGGGCTCATCCAGCACAAGAAGGAGCGGCTGATGAAGCAGTGCCAACCCAACTGCCAGTTTCCTTTGCATGCCACCGGATAGTTGTCCGGCAAGGCGCTCCCGGAAGTCGCGCAGCCCGATCATTTCCAGCACGTCGGTGTGTCTTTTTTCGAAAGCAGAGCCTTTCAACCCATAGGAACCCCCAAAGAAGGCGAGATTCTCGTCAACGGTCAAATCTGGATACACTCCCCCGGTTGCTGACACATAACCGATCTCCTTTTTCGCAGGACGGTTGACTGTCCCGCTGTCCAATGGAATCAAACCGACCAAAGTCCTGAGGCAGGTCGACTTTCCGGCACCGTCGCCACCGATGACTACAGTGACGCTTCCCCGCTCAGCATGCAGGGTCACACCGTCAAGAGCAATCTGCGAGCCAAAGCTCACGGTCGCTGACTCGACGCCCCAGTTCATGCCGCCACTTTCGGCTCGGTCAACGAATTTTGATAGCGACGGCTGCTGGGGGCAAGATCGCGCCTGAATCGTAGCATCGCCAGCGCCAGAACAACTACGGCAAGAATAGCCAGTAGCGCCAGAGGTTCTGATAATGCGGCTATGGACATCCCTTTGAGCATGACCCCCCGACTTACATCAATGAAATATGTCAGAGGCAGAATGTACGAAATCCAGCGCACGCCGGCACTCATCGAATCGATCGGAAAGATAAGTCCCGAAAGGAGTATCTGCGGCAGCATGACCATGAATGCCAGTTGAATCGCCTGACCCTGGTTCTGGGAAACGGTTGATATCAAGACTCCCATCCCGAGGGTAACAAGCAGAAAGAGGATTGCTCCAAGTGCGAACACCGCGATATTGCCGACAAAGGGAACGCCGAACAGCAATATTCCTACTGCGATTATCACTATGAGGTCCAGCGATGCCACTATGAAGTACGGGACGATTTTCCCGGCAATGACGTCCCAGGGACGCAGTGGCATCACGGCAAGTTGTTCGAGAGTCCCGCTTTGCCGTTCCCTCACCACACCAAGGCTCGTGATCAGTGTGCCGATGAAGACGAGGATGAGACCGGCGAGACCTGGAACCAACACCCATGAGGTATTCAATTTAGGGTTGTACAGGATACTTACGTCCAGCGGTGGAGCCATTGCTGCTCTGGCCGCTTGTGCCATTCGCCCTAAGGTGGTTTCTGCCGTTTCGACTGCAAAAAGTTGGGTCCCATCCATGAGAACCTGTGTATTGCCTGGTCCGGTGATGAAAGCCACCTCTGCGTTTCCATTCAGCAAACGCGACTTGGCGGTCGATATTCCTGATTTGGGATCAGTCTCGACAACCCGGAAAGGTGCTTTAAGCTGTGCAGCAGTCGTTATGGCTTGAGGTCCAACCACGACTGTAGAAATCTGGGATACAGTAAAGTTAGCTGCATATCCGAATATGACCAACATCAATACCGGGAGCACTATCATCATGGCGAGGGTTCGACGATCCCGTCTGAGCTGCCGGAACTCCTTCACTATCATTGCCCACATAGCTGCACTCCTCAATTCGTCAATATTCAGAGAATTCTACTGCTGTTGAATTATCACCGTCAAACATTGGAGCCTCGGTAATTGCGAAAAAATTGGCTTGCTATATTTGTTGGGAATACGGAAGATCAATCATATAAACCCTCGATAAACCATTTTCCATCTCTGCTTTTGACCAATAAGGCACCCATATCATCGGTTACTATTTGGATCCTGACAACTTTGGTTGAATGTTCTGGGTCCCACCACCTCTCCATCATTGGCCACAGAGAAGACCACTCCAAAACTCTTGCTTTTTTCCCTGAAACCTGCACTTTCATCCAGTAAGGCTCACCGCGCAAAATGACATCCGCCAAAACGATTACCGATATCCCCTCTTTGGTCAAAAGCGACACCTCTACTTCTGGATCAAAACAAATCGCCGGGGATGATCCCAATAATTTTCCTGGCCACGGCGGTGCCTCCTTTGCCTTTTTATCCCGTGACTCATCCATATCAAAAAGATGGAGCTGCCATGGCACCATCTCGACACTCTCCTTTGGAGTCCTGGATCCCTTTATCTTTGCGACAGATGCCCTTTCCCCGACAATTGCGTCAACTCTTGAAAGAGCCTGGGAAACCTTCGCAATGGAAGCCCTTTCGCTGCCGTCAAGATCAAGTTGAGACCTTAGGGCCGAAACGATTCTTTGGGGTTTCAGCTCAATGACCTCCACTCCGGCCGATGGGGCCAGCTTTGGGTCGGAAGACCATGATTCAAGTTGCCATCTGATACGCTCCAAAAGAAGCTGGGTGGAAAACCCATCTTTGACTCCCCAATCCCTGACCGATTCCTCTCCATTCTCGCTCATAAGCCGTACTCTCATGATTTGGCAAAAATAACCTTTTTCCAGAAGATGCTCCAGTATTTCTTCGACTCTCGCCTTGCATGCGAAAACGACAGCGGAGGCAACTTCCAAAGATTC
This sequence comes from Actinomycetota bacterium, assembly GCA_004298555.1. Lineage (GTDB taxonomy): Bacteria > Actinomycetota > Acidimicrobiia > Acidimicrobiales > Acidimicrobiaceae > SCQM01. Next base: position 21,744 of record SCQM01000056.1, read on the forward strand.
AGACAGCTCGATTTTCTGGCTGAAATCCTCTTTGATCTCACTGATCTCAAGCGCAGAAGTGTCCAATCCTCCAGCCATTCGGTGTAAAAGCGCGCCTCTGGCGCCAAAACGTTCCATCACCCGGTAAAAGTCAAGACTTGCAAACTCCCCCAGAGTCCGCACTCCCAAACGATCAAGGGTATCGGCTAATTCCCCGTCAGGAAGTTCCCTAATGGGGAATGGAGCCAGAAAAGAACCACTTTCTCCCGGGGGCACCAGTAAGGAATCTCTGGCTGCAATCCGGGCTGTGAAAATACCATCAGCCATGGAAACGCCAAAGGAGAACACCGAGCCCTTCCCAAAAACATCGGCGGAGCTATTCCTCGGTTCCCTGGCTGCAGGGAAAACCTTCAAGATCTGCTCTTTCATGGCCAGCGCGACTTTTGATACAAGTTCTTTCTCTCCGCCAAAATATCTGGATGGGCCTCTGGCGTTGATGGCACAAGTCCCAAGGTCGACAATTTCCAGCAGAGGAGAGAACTGCTCCAGCGCAATTGCAATCCTGGCAAACAAGCCGCTTGGATCCACTGCATCGGCACGTATAACCTCGAGGCTTGGGGCAACAGACAAAGACGTCCTGATCTTATCCCCAACTTTGATTCCCGCCATTAATGCCTTTGGTGAAACATGAACCACAATTCCACGGTCTTCAACAACAGCCAAAGGATCGGTCCCCTCCAACGTGGCAGAGACAAAAGGCCAATAAAAGAATCCAACCAGGAGCACTCTGGGGGCAGTTTGCTGTTCAATGGGGTCGAAAAGCGAGTACTGGGGACGGCGTAGCTTTGCTTTTGAAATCTTTTTAGACATTTGGCTAGCCTGATCTAAATTGGGACCGTAATGCTCTTTACCGCTCCCCCGACCCTTCTGCTGCCCAAAGAAAGAGAGAGACGTCGTTCCTTTATGAAACCGCCGCCCTTGCTCAAGCCGGAAAAACCAGATATAGAAGAGCTAATAACGTAGTCATAAGAACTAAGCCAAAGGCCTTTACTTTGCGCAGTGTACATATTGAGACTTTGCTGGACCACTGCAATTATTGATTTACTCGACCTTGCTCTGGAAATGAGATTGCGGGCCTGGGAAGAAGATATGAACCCGGGATTGGCAATGGCAACAACCGAAAAGGCTTCCATCAGCACCGCGACAACCTGAGCTAAATCTCTACCCGGATTAGGCACAGAAACGACTTTGGCCAAATCCACACCTTTCTCAAAAGCGGCAAGAAAACCCAGATTCTCAAAACCCACCAGCGCGCTCCACCTCTTTTGCATCCCACCGGAGGACAGCAATTCAAATACAGCTGAAGTCACACCAGAATTTGAAGCACCTTGGAACAAAACAACCGATCCCAGCTGAACTCTTCCCAAAGGAAATATCTTCGCCAAAGATCCGTCCAGTTCCACATATCTTTCGCTGGCCAAAAGCTGAGGGGCCACAAACCCTGAGAGATTACCTATAGATCTTTCAACGGCAGCATTCATATACATATAATTTATCGAACATATGTTCGAATAGCTAGCCATAAAACACGGTATTCAAATAACCGACAAATGAGATCTCCTGGGATAGCCGCCACAATCAGCGAAACAAGTGGAAAAGCAACGACTCAAAAACAATTACCTGTTATATTCGACCGACAAGACAGAACAGCAATTGAGCAAAATTGAGTACAAGCACTACGAGCACAAAAATTTGGCCTGAACTACTCGCAGCAGTTGGACTCCTGATAGTCGGGCTCAGCTTTCACATAAGCACAAATCCTGCAGGCCAAGCCGCGCACCAGGTTCATCCCGGGATACCCCTGCCTTCCAACAACAATCCTCTTCCGCCTGGCAATGCATCAGCCAACCCAATAACCACATCGACGGAAGCTGCCACTACTACGACTACGACAATTCCAGCACCCACAGAACCAGGCGGTGGCTATACCCTGATCCCAGGGAAAAGGATCGTAGCCTTTTACGGGGCACCAGGGGGAGGCAATCTTGGAGTGCTTGGACAGGACACCCCTGAAGCTATGTGGCCAAAATTGATGGCACAGGTAGCACCATACCAGCAATCGACCCCCGTAGTACTGCCTGCTTATGAGTTGATCGCATTCGTCGCCCAAGGATCTCCTCAACCCGATGGCACATACTCAGCAAGATTGCCCGACCCAGTCATTCAGCAGTATCTAAACGTGGTCAAAGAGCATCAAGGCCTCCTCATCCTGGATATCCAACCCGGAAGAGGCAGCTTCCTGGCAGATGCCGAAACGCTGGCGCCATTTTTAACCCAACCGGATGTCGCACTGGCGCTGGACCCGGAGTGGCAGGTTGACGCGGCACAAGCTCCCGGCCAGGTCACGGGAAGCACGACGGCGGCAGAAATAAATGAGGTGTCGGCATGGCTGGAGCAGCTTGTTACCACAAATCATCTCCCGCAAAAGCTCCTGCTGATTCACCAATTCGAGAACTCGATGATTCAAAACAAGTCTGCAGTTGCAGCCCAGCCGGACCTGGCCATCGTCTTCAACATGGATGGATTCGGGAGCTGGAACGCAAAGACAAGCAGCTATCAGCTTCTGGCAGCCGATCCCAGATTTCCTCTTGGATTCAAGCTTTTTTACCACCAGGATGACCCGCTTGAAGATCCGTCACATGTGCTGGCCCTTCAACCCCAGCCTGTGGTAATCGAATACGAATAGCGAATCGAAATGGCTAAGCCAAGCCATAGACATCCTCAAAAGACCGCCACATATCCGCATACAAGCCATTTCTCGCAATCAGCTCTTCATGTGAGCCTGTCTCGACCACCACTCCATTTTCCATAACAATGATGCGATCCGCTCTTGCGGCAGTTGGCAACCTGTGAGCCACGATGACGGTGGTGCGCCCCGTTGCCAGAATCCCAAGCGCCGCATTCACTTTTGCTTCAGTAGCCAAATCCAGATTTGCAGTAGCCTCATCGAGAAGCAAAATAGATGGATTCGCCAAATGAGCCCTGGCCAACGCAATTAGCTGGCGCTGGCCACCAGAAAGAGCTCTTCCACGTTCAGCAATAAAGAAATCGTAATTTTGGGGCAGCTCCGAAATAAATTCGTGAGCACCAACCGCGCGCGCCGACTTTTCTATCTCTTCAAAACTCGCACCCGCATTTGTGTAGGCAATGTTTTCTGCAATGGTACCAGTGAAAAGGAACGGCTCCTGGGGAACGAATCCCAGCTTGCAGCGGTAGTCACCCAGATCCAAACTCCTCAGATCGAGGCCATCAATAGTAATTCTCCCTGACATGGGATCGTAAAATCTCTCTATCAGCTTCACTACCGTTGATTTGCCGGCTCCAGTGGCTCCTACCAGAGCTACGGTTTCTCCGGAGCGAATGTGCAAATTAAATTTTCTCAGCACCTCATCTGATGAATTCGGGTAGTGAAAATAAACTGAGCTGAATTCGATTTCCCCCGCGATATTCTCCAAGCGAATCGGCGCCTGCACTTGGGGAGTGGAGACTTTGCGTTCCATAAGCCTGGCAATTTGCGCCATTGACACCCGGGCCTGCTGCCACTGGTCGAAGGTTTGGGACAATTGCTGAAGCGGAGAAAAAAGCTGGTCGATGTAGAGGGAGAATGCAAGCAAGACTCCAACCTTTATGGCGTGGGAATGGACCAGCCCTGATCCCGCTCCTAGCACTATCGCTGATGCCAGATCGGATAGAAGCAATATAAACGGGAAGTATATTGCGACCAACTTTTGGGCATTTATCCTTGCATCCCGGTAGTTGCTTGAAACTTTCGAAAAATCAGTGGAGTTCTTGACCTGCCTCCTAAACGCCTGGCTAACTCTCACGCCCGACAATCCCTCCTGAAGATTGGCATTCACTTCAGCTATACGCTCACGGGCGACCGAATAAGCGATGCTGGAAGCTCTTTGATACCAGAAAGTTGCGACTGCCAGCAGAGGAACGACTGCGAACGCATAAAGGGCAAGTCTCGGACTCATGACAAAAAGTGCAACTGCTACTCCAATAAAACTCAAGATGCTTACCAGGGCGTTGATCAGTCCAGTCTGGAGCAAGTTTGATAAAGCATCAACATCGGTGGTCATTCTGGTCATAATCCGCCCGCCCATCTCGGATTCGTAAAAGTCCATTCCAAGGCGCTGGAGGTGTGAAAATATGCGTACCCTTAGAGCAAGCAAAAGCCGCTCCGCAGTTCGACCCGTCACATAGTTCTCTGCCCACATGACAAATAAGTCCAATACTGCCGATAGCAGAAACCCGCCAAAAGCCAGAAGCAGCACCGCTTTTGACCCGGCCAAGACCCCAGAGTCGATCCCGGTCTTGGTAAAAATAGGTCCAAGAATCGTCAATCCCGTATCCAGCGCAACAAGTGCCAAGCCCAGAAACAAGCTCACTCGAAATCGACTGATAAGTTCGCCAAGCGAAAAGCGGTCCCGGAACCGGGCCTGCTCTTGAAGATCTATGCCGTGCTTATTTGTAGCTGGAGGAAGCTTTGCCAGAGCAGCCAAAAGTTGAGGGGTTGGCGATAAAGCCACCCCCACCATTCCCCGCCCGGCACCCTGGCCACCACCACGCGGTGTTGAAATCTGTTGTGAAACCCGATTAGAACCCGCCAGCCTGTCATTTTGAACAATCGGCCCTGGGCTTACGGCCACAGGCTCGATCGGCTTTTCATTCAATGATTCCTCGTCGCCTTCGAAAAGAGACCTGTAAAGTTGCGACTGCTTTAACAATGATTCGTGATCACCCTCCGCGGCAAGCTGACCCTGGTCTATCAGTACAATACGATCCGCGAGGGCTAAGCTGGAACGACGGTGGGCAATCAATAGTACGGTCTTATGCTTCTTGAACTGAGATAAGGCCTTATTGATCTCTGACTCGGTAACGGCATCAACTGCAGATGTGGCATCATCGAGAATTAGGATCGACGGATTAGTTATCAGCGCCCGCGCCAGCGCTAATCTCTGGCGTTGTCCTCCGGATAAAGTCAGTCCACGTTCGCCCACCACAGTGTCGTAGCCGTTTTCAAAACTAGAAATGAAGCCCTCCGCCCCCGCCATTCTGGCAGCGGCCCGGATCATCTCAAGGCTTGCTTCAGGCCTTCCATAGGCGATATTTGCCCGTATGGTATCAGAAAACAGAAAGCTCTCTTCGAAGACAACTCCCACTTGGCTTCTCAAAGAATCGATGGTGAGACTGGTAATATCCTGGTCATCAACAAAGATCGTGCCAGAACTAGCGTCATAGAATCTTGGGACCAATAAAGCCAGTGTCGACTTGCCTGATCCGGACAATCCGACCAGCGCCACGGTCTCGCCGGGATTGACAACCAAAGAAAAACCATTGAGCACACGATGACCCTTCGAATATCCGAAAGTCACGTTCCTGAATTCGATCTTCCCTCCTGAAGGCTTAATAGGTACGGCGCTGGCAGACTCATGGACAATGGGATTTGAATCAAGCAGATCGAAAATTCTCTCTGCCCCTGCTCTAGCCTGTTGCGAGAACGAAATAAGCGTGGAAAGCTGCCTGACCGGAGCTCCAATTTGCAAAACATACGAAGAAAACATCAAAAAGGAACCGATGCTCAAACGATGGTGCAGTGCCAGGTATCCTCCCAAACCGAGTACTCCAGCTTGGGTTAGCATAGGAATGAAGGCCAGAAGCGCTTGCAACTTGCTTTGCAGCCCAATCAGCCTGATGCGCGATCTGTAAAGTTCCTGTGCACTGGAAGATAGCTTTTCAAGCTCTTTGCCTTCCATGCCAAAGCCCTTTACAACCCGAACTCCTGTCACAGCTTCTTCCACCACTACTGCCACTTCACCTTCTTTTTGCTGTGCATCCCAACTTGCCGGGAACACCGACGAGCGAAGCTTCAATGAGGTAAAGGCCAGAACTGGAATCGACGCGATCTCAACCAGGGCCAGCTCCGGTGAAACAAACAGCATGACAGCCACTGCGAAAACCAGCATCGCCAAGTTGCCAATGAGCAGCGGCGTAAATGAAAGCAAACCTTGAACCAGACCCACATCAGAGTTGGCACGCGAAACGAGCTGGCCCGTTGCGAGTTCATCATGGCGGGCAAAGTCTAGCCGTTGAAGATGCTCGAATATCGAATTACGGATCTGATGCTGAACATCGAATGCCAGCCTTCCGCCCGCATATCGCCGGACGAACGATAGCGCGAAGCCAAGTATGCCAAGCGCAATCAAAACTGTCAGCCAGGGTGCAAGAGGCTCGGTTCTGGCAATCACAACTTTGTCGATGACGGTACGCTCCACTATGGGCACGACCGCGGATATCAGCATTCCGACAATTGAGGCGCCTAGAGCAAGGACCACATTTCGCTTATGGGCAAGTACCAGCCGAGCAAGCCTTAGTACCCAATGCGAATCTTTCACTTTGCAGGATTCGAAAGCGTTGGACGACCCGCTGCATCCTTACTCTTTTTGCGGAGCTTTATTTCCTTAGCCATGAAGTTTGAAATCCGCCAAGCAATCGCCGCCAGGGCAATGGAAATTATGGCCAGACCAATATGCACTCCGCGAAATCCCAGCGTGTTGGTTTTGTCGATTATCATATTCCGTATCAAGACAGCCCAGACATAAAACGTCCATACCGAAGTAGCCCTAAGAATCCACACATGCTTTTTGGTCATTATTCAAATTTAGTGCCAGCACGAAAAAACGATTTAGCCGTTTGAAATGCGATGGTTAGCTATCTGGTTTTCGGACCAAAGCTAAGTCCTAACCGAAATAGCCAGGAGATCGGAAATCACTCTATTGTGGTCCCGACCAGCCGGCAACTACCTGTTTAAAGCCTGCGTGGGCTTGTCGATAATTGTTGACCTGTGGTGATCGTGAAAAATCAAATAGATGACAACGACAAGCAAACCAAGACGAATGAAAACATCCGCTAAATTGAAAACTCCATTTTGACCGAAAAAAGATATCCAATCTATTACAGAACCACGTAATGGACCAGGCGCACGTAACAATCGATCCGCGAAGTTGCCAATCGACCCGCCCGCAGCAAGTCCGGCGAATATCTGAATCGGCACAAATTTTGAAAGTAAAGCCCAACTCAGTAATGCCGTTGTTCCAACGATCACGAGAATGGAAACGGCAATAGGCATCGATGAACCAAAACCCATCGTGGCACCTTGGTTGTACAATAGATGAAGCTTGACCGACCCGCCCAAGCCCGAAATTGTACGACCGCCTGCCAGCGAATTCTCTGCCCAGTATTTGCTTACCACGTCGATAAACAATGCCGAAAAAATCGCGCCCGATGGTATTTTTAAACTTTTCCGCTCAATCCTGCCTCGAAGTTTTGCCTTCAAAATTCTTTCGCCTTTTCTTAGCACGCATTCCTAATCAACCCCGCAGCTGGCTCCAAAACGCAGCCGGGTCATCTTCATGAACTTATATGCAATCCGGCTGCAGACTCAAATAGTCCAAAGACGACAAGACAAAGATTGACTTAAACTTGCACAACTGGATAAACGCATGACAGTCACGGAAATTTCCTTTAGCCTCAACATTGGCGTCTTAACCTGGTAATCGGCGGTCAGCAGGTCAGAAATATCTCAGGAACGGCGGACGAATGTTTTCAAATCGGTCAACAGTGCTCCAGGTCCAATCGGATCAAACTGATTTGAAACCTCGTTGAGAATTTCAATTTCGGCGGAAGAAAGCTCTATCTCTGCCGAAGCCACATTGGATTCGAGCTGCGCTAAGGTTGCAGCTCCCGGAATCGCAGCCACATTTGGCTTAGCTATCAACCAGGCAAGCGCGATTTGTGAACTCGTCGCACCATGGCCTTTGGCTATTTGAGCCATCTTGTCCAGAAGCGGCCTAACCCTGTCGAGATTTGCAGGATAGAAGAGCTTGCGGGCGGAACGCATTCCTTTGGGACGATTGGCGGAATTATACTTTCCGCTCAGCACTCCCTGCTCCAAAGGCGAATATGCGATTATCATCCTATTATTTGCCTGGGCAAAAGGAAGAAGTTCAGCTTCTGGTCCCCTACTTAACAGCGAGAAATGAACCTGATTGGAAATAATTGGCTTGCCCAACGCCGCTTCGGCTCTCCTCCACTGGTTTAGAGAAAAATTTGACACGCCCGCATCAGCGGCCAAACCTCTGTCAAGCAACTCCTTTAGCCCCTTGCTGGTCTCAGCTATTGGGACTAAAGGATTTGGCCAGTGAAGCTGGTAGAGACCAATTGAGTCAACCTGGAGCCTGGCCGCACTCGCCTTGGCTCTGGCTAGCACCATAGAGCTGACCGGGAAAATCGGAAAAAGCTTGGTTGCTATGTAAACCTGGTCTCTTAGGCCCGATATGGCATTTCCAACGACAGTTTCGGATTTTCCAAAACCATAGAACTCGGCAGTGTCAATGAGATTTACGCCCAGTTCCAATGCCCTGTGAACCAAATTGATAGCAGTCTTTTCGGTATATTCCCGGCCGTAGCCCCATTCTCTTGAACCGAATTGCCAAGTTCCCAAGCCAATAGCCGATATTTTCTTGCCCGATACCTCAACATATTTCATATTGTCAGATTAGACCATAACTTTAAGTTATTTCGAGGGCTATTTTGGGGCCATTCTAAGAGCTCCGTCCAACCTGATCACCTCTCCGTTCAGATAGCCGCTCTTCACGATCATCTCAACCAAAAGCGCATAATCCTGCGGAACACCAAGCCTCTTCGGAAAGGGCACACTGGCAGCGAGCGCTGACCGCACCTCGTCGGGAAGCTGGCCAAGCAACGGCGTATCGACGATCCCTGGCGCAATTGTCATTACCCGGATTCCAGCGCTGGAGAGATCTCTGGCGGCCGGAAGCGTCAGCCCTACCAATCCACCCTTGGATGCCGAGTAGGCAACCTGGCCAATCTGGCCGTCGAATGCGGCGACTGAAGCAGTATTGACAATCACACCCCGCTCATTGTCATCGACGGGTTCATTCGACGCCATGAGAGACGACGCCAGCCTGAGGACGTTGAAGGTCCCGACAAGGTTAACCCGAATTACCTTTTCGAAGGCGACCAGATCATGTGGCATGCCCTCTCGGTTGACAACCCGCTCAATGTGGCCTATGCCTGCGCAGTTGACAACCACCCGCAGAGGGAGTCGAACCATTGATCTTTCAAGGGCCTGCATGACATCGGACTCGCTCGTGACATCGCCGGCAGCCCAAGCCACCGAGTTGCCAAGCTCCTCCGCAGTGGCTTTTGCCCGTTCTTCATCTCTATCAAAAATAGTGACAGCCGCTCCCAGCTCAGATAGACGCTTGGCGGTAGCGGCACCTAAACCTGACGCCCCTCCTGTTACAAATGCGGAAAGCTTTGAAATATCCATGACTCCAACATAGGTTGGAAAACCCCTTCTGACAAGGATCGGCGCGAGAAGGTGCGAGACCGCCTCCATACAGCAATTTGCATGCCGTCCCCTTTAGAAGAATCTCCCCTGGCCAGGATTTGGTTCCTTTTTTCCAAGCACAGAGGCAATGGCCGCCTGTTCGTTCGCGAGTTGATCAGCTTTCTCATTCAGCGAAATGCCCGAATGACCTTTCACCTTATGAAAAGTCACGTTTTGCCTTTGCTTATAGAGTTCGATAAGCGGGCGCCAAATATCCTGATTTGCGACGGCTGCACCTTTGGCATTCCTCCAACCCTTGGCTTCCCAACCCCTCCACCAGCTGCTTTGAAAACAGTTGACCACATAGGCGGAATCGGAATAAATTTCAAGTTCGCCGTCGTGGGCCCTAATAGCTTCAAGAACCGCCATAGCTTCCATTCGCTGGTTGGTAGTGTGCAACTCATATCCACCGCCAGAGACCCCGTCCTCCCTGACCCATGCCCATCCACCGGGACCTGGATTCCCGTAGCAAGCTCCGTCGGTATAAATAACTAAGGTCATTCTCGAGCCTCTCGCATGGCGCTGTAATGAAATTCTGCGTATCGTCCTAGATTATTAATAGGTAGATATAAAAATTAATAGTTGAATACAAAACCAGTTGCTGAATATGAATCTGATCCGGTTAACCATAGGCTGTCAAGCTGCCCGCAGTGGCAATTTATCGCTTTGGACTACTTTATTTAATCCCTAAACAGTGGAAGTGTGGAACACGTGATATTCGACGGATTTTCTCATCAGTTGCCAGATACCGACCCTGAGGAAACACAGGAATGGGTTGATTCGCTGGCGGCAGTTATCGATGCCAAGGGTCGCCCGCGGGCGACGTACCTCATGATGAAACTTCTGGAAAAGGCGAGAGAGAGCCAAGTCGGGTTCCCGGCCTCGGTGTCGAGCCCATACATCAATACCATCCCGCCAGAACAGGAACCATGGTTCCCCGGAGATGAGTATATGGAAAGGCGCATCAGAGCCTTTATCAGGTGGAATGCCGCAGTCATGGTCACGCGCGCGAACATTCTGTCTGATGGTATAGGCGGGCACCTAGCTACATATGCCTCGTCCGCATCGCTCTACGAAGTTGGCTTCAACCACTTCTTCCGGGGGAAGGCAGACGGCAACTTTGGCGACCAGGTGTTCATCCAGGGTCACGCATCTCCTGGAATCTACGCCAGGGCATATTTGGAAGGCCGCATCAGCGAGGCCCAGCTTGACAATTTCCGCCAAGAAGTTGCCGGAAACGGCCTGTCGTCATATCCCCATCCCCGCCTCATGCCACACTTCTGGCAGTTTCCAACCGTTTCCATGGGCCTTGGACCCATTACGGCCATATACCAGGCAAGGTTCAACAAATACATTGAGCATCGCCGCATAGCCGACACCTCCGCCAGCAGAGTCTGGTGCTTTGTCGGCGATGGGGAGGTTGATGAGCCTGAAACACTCGGAGCCCTCTCCCTCGCTTCCCGGGAGAAGTTAGATCATCTGATCTTCGTCGTCAACTGCAATCTTCAGAGGCTCGATGGTCCAGTCCGAGGTAATGGAAAGATTATTCAGGAGCTGGAAGCCGTGTTTCGCGGTGCTGGCTGGAACGTGATAAAGGTCATCTGGGGAAGCGGATGGGACAAGCTTCTGGCCCAAGATACCGACGGGGTTCTGCTGAACAGAATGAACACGACGGTTGATGGTGATTTTCAAAAATATGCTACTGAAAGCGGCGAATATATAAGGGAGCATTTCTTCGGACCGGACCCCCGACTGCGCAAGATGGTTGAGCATATGACCGATAAGGAGCTCCAGGACCTGCCTAGAGGTGGCCACGATTATCGAAAACTATATGCCGCCTACAAAGCTGCCACCGAAAATGTCGGCTCTCCGACAGTGATACTCGCCAAGACGATCAAGGGCTGGACTCTTGGGCCCGAGATCGAGGCACGCAACGCTACTCACCAGATCAAGAAGATGAACAAAGCCCAACTGCTCAGGCTCAGAGACCGCCTCAGGCTGCAGGATGAGATTCCAGAAGAGCTCCTTGAAAATAAGCTTCCTCCGTACTATCGACCCAAGGAAGGTTCAGCGGAATTCGAATACATGATGTCACGCAGAACGTCTCTCGGCGGGCCAATTCCGGCCAGGGTTGTGAAGTCTAAGCCACTTGAACCGCCAAAGATGGAAACTATCTCCGAGTTTCTCGCTGGTTCCGCAAAGCTTCCGGTATCCACAACGATGGTATTTGCCAAGATGCTTCGCAATCTTGTCAGGGATCCTTCGGTCGGACGGCGCATCGTGCCTATCGTTCCCGACGAAGCCAGAACCTTTGGCCTCGATGCTCTTTTCAAAGAGGTGAAGATCTACTCCTCACAGGGACAAAGATACACTCCCGTCGATGCTGGCCTCTTGCTTTCCTATGCTGAGTCCACAGACGGCCAGATACTGGAAGAAGGAATCACCGAGCCTGGGTCAATGGCATCTTTCACAGCAGCAGGAACTTCATATGCAAACTTCGGCCAGCCGATGGTCCCGATGTATATATTTTATTCGATGTTCGGATTCCAAAGAACTGGGGATCTGATTTGGGCAGCAAACGATGCGCGGGCAAAGGGATTCCTTCTCGCTGCTACTGCTGGACGAACGACTCTTCTTGGTGAAGGTCTTCAGCATGCCGACGGGCATTCGCAGGTACTTGCCTCTACGGTTCCAAGCATTATGGCCTACGACCCCTCATTTGCATATGAGCTCGGCATTCTCATCCGGCACGGCTTCGAAGATATGTATGGTGAAAACGCCAGGGACTGCATTTACTACATAACCCTTTATAACGAAAATTATCTGCAGCCGCCACTTCCGGAGGGCTCAACATTTGAGGAAATTCAGGACGGTGTGATAAAGGGAATCTATAAGTGGCTTGAACCTCCTTCAGTCTCGAGCATCGAGACTCCCCGCAAGGCGACAATCCTTTTCTCGGGCCCAACGTGGCATCTGGCCAGAGATGCCCAGGAAATTCTTGCTGAAAAGTACAATGTCGCGGCAACTTTATATTCGGTTACGTCGTATAAAAGTCTGCGGGAAGACGGACTGGAGACAGAAAGGTGGAACCGCCTTAATCCAACCTCAGCTCCAAAGACCCCTTTCGTCACTCAAGTACTTTCTCAGGGAGAGGGGCCTGTCGTGGCGGTAACTGATTTCATGAAAATAGTCCCTGATCAAATAGCCAGATTTGTTCCTCGCGATGTGTTCATTCCACTGGGCACGGATGGCTTTGGTAGATCAGATACCCGTGAAGCTCTTAGACGCCATTTTGAAATCGATGCCGCACATATCGTCGTTTCTGTTCTATACGGGCTAATGTCGGGCGGAGCGGCAAAGCCCGAAGAGGTGCAGGATGCCATAAACAGCCTTGGTATCGACCCCAGTTCGGGCGACCCGATGAGAGCGAACCTATAGAGGCCATCTCGCAAGCTTTCGAGCATGGCCGCCGACATCGCAGGTCCGGATCGAAGGTAACATCATTCGGCCTGGCCGACTTGGCTTTTGGATCCGACGAACTTACAAATTGCAATCCGAAGGAAGACGCAAAATATGCCAAAATTAGCAATAGCCCAAAACCGGGAGGCTGACGATCTTCTCTCGAGTTCTCCTCTGGCCTTGCTCATCGGACTTGTGCTTGACCAGCAGATACCACTCGAGAAGGCCTTTACCGCACCTCTTCTCCTGAGCCAACGCCTCGGAAGGGAACTCGATGCCAGCTATATTGCATCTCTCGATCCTGGCGAGCTGGAAAAAATCTTTTCCGAAAAGCCGGCACTGCATAGATTCCCGGCTGCGATGGCAAAGCGAGTTCAAGAAGTCTGCAGCACGGTCTCCAAAAGCTATGGAAATGATGCAAGCCAAATCTGGCAAAATGTCAAAGATGGCACCGAGCTTCTGAACCGGATCAAGAAGTTGCCCGGCTTTGGAGAAATGAAAGCCAAGATATTCGTAGCGCTGCTCGGAAAACAGATGGGTGTTAACGTTCCTGAATGGCGGAAGGTGTCCGAACCCTTTGGAGAACCTGGATCGTTCCGCTCCATCGCAGACATTACCGGCACGGACTCGCTTGCTAGAGTCAGGGAATTCAAAACAGAAATGAAAGCAAAGAGCAAAGCGCACAAATGAATCGCAGCCCCAGTTTTGACCTTGCCGCAAGACGTCTTTATCTATGCACCGGAGTTAGAGAGGACTTAGCCAGATTTGTTTCTGAAACCCTGCAAGGCGGGGTTGATGTGATCCAGCTGAGGGAGAAACATGCGGATGCCCGGACGATAATCCATCATGCCAAGGAGATTAAGCAGATTGCACATGATTTTAACGTGCCATTCTTTATCAACGACCGTCCGGATATTGCCCTCGAAGTCGGGGCGGACGGCGTTCATGTTGGCCAGGACGACGTAGATGTCGATCTGGTACGAAGAATCATTCCAGGCGCGCTGGTTGGGCTTTCGACCCATGATCCCGGCGAGCTTCAGGGGAGCCTCTTAAAGGACGTCGACTACATCTCTGCAGGTCCAATATCGGCCACGCCAACAAAACCTGGCAGAGCAGGGACCGGAATCGGTTATGCCGAACAGGCCTCGCTTATATCGCCCAGACCGGTATTCGTCACCGGAGGGGTTCAGCCTGGATCGATTAGAGAGCTCGTCGCCAGGGGCATCCGCCACTTCGTAGTGGTGCGGTACCTGACTGAAGCATCCGACCCCCGGCTCGCCGCGAAGATGCTGAGGACTGCGATCGATGAGGCTTTAGCCAGCTAGTTGTTTCGCTCCATCCATCCTAAAAGTATTGCCATCATCCGAGGATCGGAAATCAGCTGGTGCTCCCCCGCCGTAAGCGTATGAACTTCAGCCGCAACACCAGACACAGTTAAAAATTCTCTCAGATCAGCGTCAGTCACAATTTCGTCGTCACGGCCGTGTATCACAAGCCACTGCTTTGATCCAATCAATTCGGCCGACTTGGCAGGATCAAGTTCTTCCAGCTCCTTGGTCCATGAATCAATCTCTGACGACTTCGTGGGCACCTTGATCCCTACAGACTGGGCTTGATGGGCAAGCAGCTGGGGGCTATTGGAATACGCAGACAGATCGAAAACGGGCGAAATAGTTGCCACGCCCCTTATAAACTCGAGCCGTGAAGCAACATACAGGCACGTTGTCGCGGCAAAATCGTACCCAACTAGCAACGCTGATTTAGCCTGATCACCGGAAGTCATATAGCTGGCGGTGGCCTCCAAATCGCTGCACCAGTTCATCGGCGAAAATCTGCCAGCTGATCCATCAATCCCAGAGCAAAGTATAGAGAGGACTGTCCACCCAGACTGGTTGGCAATTCTTTCCACAAGTTCCTTGTGAAATAGGTCAGTGCCAGCCACAGGTTTCGCAACGGGCATCCCGAAATTCAGGATCAGAGTCTGGCTTCCCTGCCCTGAATGCTTAGCCTTGGGACTACTCTGCGAAAGATAGCCAAGGATGTTTCCCTGATTTCCTTCGATTTCAACTTCCAATTTGACCACTCCGGGTTTCGATACTTATTTCTGATCCGTAGGCGCCGCTATTTTCCCTACCCCCAGATTGTCACATCATCTGCATCTCACGCTGTCGGGGGCCAGCCAACGCGCTAGAGACCAATAGTTTGAGCAAGCTTTTCCCTGTAAAAGGCAGGCGGACCAAACATGATCTCAGAAGCCTTCGCCCTCTTGAAATATAGATGGGCATCGTGTTCCCAAGTGAAGCCGATCCCCCCGTGAATCTGAATGTTCTCAGCGGCGGCAGAAAAATAAGCTTCAGAACAGAACGCTTTGGCCAAATAAGCGACGGCCGGCAACTCGGCTGGCTCATTGTCAACAACCCAGCTTCCGTAATAAGCAGCCGACTTGGCCGATTCAATACCGACGAGCATGTCCGCACACTTGTGTTTTATGGCCTGGAAAGATCCAATAGGCCGGTCGAACTGGATTCTTGTTTTTGCATAGTCAACAGCCATCTCCAATACGCGCTGGGCACCGCCAACTTGCTCGGAAGCAAGAGATATCAACGATTTGGTGAGCATTCGCTCGTAGTATGAAGATCCTTCGCCAGCAGACCCTATCAACCTGCCTGGCGTTGAATCAAAGGTCAAACTGGCTAATTTTCTCGTTTGGTCTAGAGAAGGCTGGAAGGTTTTGCGCAAAGAAGGATCTGATCCCTCTACAACGTAGAGACTGGTTCCCTCAGTATTAGCCGCAAGAACAAGGATGTGCGTCGCTGTAAGACCATCTATCACATATGGCTTCGAACCGCTGATCATCGCCTCAGCTCCGCCCTTGGAGACCGTCTTGATATCATCAACAGACCAGTCAGACTGCGACTCAACAGCTGCAACAGCTAATCGAACCTCCCCGGAGGACACAAAGGGAAGGTATGTTGAGCATGCAGATTCGTCTCCACTCTCGAGCAGAAGATTCACGCCCAGTGCAACGGTGGAGAAATAGGGTGCGCATAGCAATGCCCTTCCCGTTTCTTCAAAAACAATACCCAGTTCCACCTGCCCGTATCCCAGCCCTCCAAATTTCTCCGGAATCGTGACTCCTGTAAGACCAAGCTGATTGGCCATCTGGCTCCACACGGCAGGATCGAAACCCTCCTCCGTCTCCATCAGCCGCCTTACTTCTGAGATCGGTGACTTGTCTTGCAGGAATCGACGGACTGAGCGCCTGAATTCTTCCTGTTCCTCGTTGAAGGCAAAATTCACTTAAGCTCCCATGCCGACTAGAACTTTTTAGCCCGCCTCAGCGGCTGGCTAACACATCAAGTAACCTGTAAACAAGTCTGACAATAATGTACTCCACGGTCAGTTACCACGCACACCTAGGGGGGAATTTGCAGCTCATACCTTTCCTGTCAGAAGAAAGACTTGAAGTCTACAAGGTGGTTGTTGGACCCATTGACAACAATGTGTACGTCATTAGATGTTCCGATACTGGAGACTCGATTCTTATAGATGCCGCCAATGAGCATGAAAAACTCCTGGAGATTTCGAGCGAGCTTAAAGTCATGACAATCGTAGAAACTCACGGTCATTGGGATCACATTGGCGCAGTTGAACAACTTCGTAATGCCGGATACAGCGTTGGAGTTTCCCAGGATGATGCGAAAATGCTGCCAAGCTACGACTATCTCATAGGCGACGACGCAGAATTTGCAGTGGGGAAACTCAGGATAAGAGCAATCAAAACGCCTGGTCACACGCCAGGATCAGTTTGCTTTTCCATTGCCGGCCACAACATCCTTTTTAGCGGAGATACTCTGTTCCCAGGCGGCCCCGGCGCCACGCATTTTGAAGGAGGGGATTTCCCGACCATCATAAATTCGATCGAGACCAGGCTCTTTTCCAGGTTTCCAGGCCAGACTATCGTACTTCCGGGTCACGGAATCCCCACCACTATTGGCCAGGAATCGCCCAAACTCCAAGAATGGATTGCACGTGGCTGGTAGTCATGATTAGCATCGATGGAAACAGTTCAACGAAATGCAAGGCAGATGAACGAACCTCAAGCGATCTTGTCAGCCATTTGGGATAGACGTTCTGTGGGCCGTCTCAGCGAGCCAACGCCAAGCCCAGAGCAACTCGAAACTATCATCAAAGCTGGGGCGTCGGCACCCGACCATGGTCATCTCAAGCCATGGAGATTCATAGTTTTCCAAGGTGACGCCCGGCAAAAATTCGGCGCAGTTTTGGCCCAGGCATTGCAGGCACGGCTGGCGCAACAGGGATTTACCGCGACAGCCAGTCAAATCGAAAAGGAACAAGGCAAGCTGCTCAGAGCTCCGCTGGTGGTCGCCGTCTGTGCCGTCATTGACAATGACAGCACCATTCCGGTGGTCGAACAGTTTGCCGCAACCGCTGCTGCATGCGAAAATATGCTCCTCGCCGCAACGGCGCTTGGATTGGGCTCGATGTGGCGGACCGGAGAAGCAAGTTACGATCCTTTTATAAAATCTGCCCTCATGCTGAAGGAAACCGACATGATTGCCGGTTGGTTATATTTCGGTTCCGCTGATACTCAGCTGGGGGTAAACAGCCCGGCTGATGAGCCAATGAAATACGTGACATATTGGGTTTAGCAATTTAAATAATTCCAGACATGGGTTTCTCCTATCGGCGTAGGAGTAATAGACTGTAGCTCATGGAACGTTCTCTTTTTGAAATTAAGGACCTGCTCGTCGCGGCAGGCGAACATCAGATCATCAAAGGACTGTCGCTTTCCGTGGGAAAAGGAGAAGTCCATGCAATCATGGGTCCCAACGGCTCGGGAAAATCGACTCTTGCAAACACGCTTTTGGGAAACCCCGATTACCAAATTACGTCCGGCTCTATCCTTTTCCATGGTGAGGACATCACCGATTGGTCAACCGATGCCCGCGCCAAAGCAGGCATTTTTCTTGCATTTCAGTACCCTCAGGAGATTGCAGGCGTATCGGTAATACAGTTTTTGCGCCAGGCAGTATCAGCACGCAAGGCGGCAGATATTTCCGCGCTCGAAATCCGGTTCTCTATGATGGAGTGGATGCAAAAGCTTGGCATGGACCCCTCGTTTGCTCAAAGGTATCTCAATGAAGGTTTCTCCGGAGGTGAGAAAAAGCGGAACGAAATTCTGCAGATGGCACTGCTCGAACCTGAATTGGCAATTCTGGATGAGACAGATTCTGGGCTTGACATCGATGCTTTGAGGGTGGTTGCAAGAGGCGTTAATGAGGTTCGTAAAGAAAATCCTAATCTCGGAGTCGTCTTGATAACTCACTACCAGCGCATCTTGGACGAGCTTTCCCCTGATTTTGTCCACATTATGATAAACGGAAGGATCGTAGCCTCCGGCGGGATGGAGCTGTCAGAAAAGCTAGAATCCGAAGGTTACGAGGGATGGAGAGAATGAATACGCTCGGCGTGAAAACAAGACCTTTGATTGTAAGCGAGATCCGAAAAGATTTCCCCATCTTCACCCAACACGATGGGAAAGACCTGTTCTTTCTAGACTCCGCGGCATCCTCCCAGAAGCCGATCCAGGTTCTCCAGGCAATGGACCACTACTACTCCACCACACATGCAAATGTTCATCGGGGCGTCTATCACATTGCCGAACATGCAACGGAACTTTATGAAGGAGCACGCGCCAAAATAGGCCGTTTTGTCGGAGCGCCCAACCCGTCCCGGGAAACCATTTTCACCAAGAATGCAACGGAATCGATCAATCTATTATCCAATTCGCTGACACGTGGAACTCTCAAAAAGGGAGATGTTGTCGTCCTCACCGAGATGGAGCATCACGCAAACCTGGTGCCGTGGCTTATGGCCAAAGAACAGTTCGGGATCGAAATCCGCTACATAATGGTCGATGAAAACGGTTATTTGAACCTTGAAAACATCGATGACCTGCTGCAGGATGCAAAAGTGCTTAGTGTCACCTTGACCTCGAATGTCTTAGGGACGATCAACCCGGTAAGACAGTTGGCCGATCTAGCCCACAAGCATGGTGCAATCGTAATTGGCGATGGTGCCCAATACGTTCCTCACCTAAGTACAAACGTTGCTGACCTTGGACTTGACTTCCTCGCATTCACTGGACACAAAATGCTTGGTCCGACGGGGATCGGAGTGCTTTGGGGAAAATCAGAGCTCCTTGAGTCCTTGCCGCCTTTCATGGGTGGCGGCGACATGATAGCTGACGTGAGACTTGACGGGTTCACTCCCAATGAACTTCCATGGAAATTCGAAGCTGGGACTCCGCCGATTGCTGAAGCAATAGGCCTTGCGGCGGCAGTCGATTATCTCGAAAATCTTGGAATGGGGTCCGTCAGGGAACACGAACTCGAACTTCTTTCATACGCATTTGAATCGCTTGAGTCACATTTCGGAAATGACTTGGTCATCCATGGTCCAAGGAATATCCAAGATCGTGGAGGAGTTATCTCGTTTGACTTTCGCGATATTCATCCCCACGACATTTCCCAAATACTTGACCAAAGCGGGGTGTGCGTAAGGGCGGGACACCATTGTGCGAAGCCTCTGATGCGCCACCTTGGAATTGTTGCAACAGCCCGCGCATCGTTTCACATCTACAATGATCAGAGCGACATAGATGCTCTGGTGGACGCCCTGGCAAAAGCTCAGGCTTTTTTTGGCTAGGATAACGAAGGAGAGAGAATGCCTGGTCTAGAAGACCTCTATAGAGAGATCATCCTCGATCACTACAAAAACCCGCGAAATGAAGGCATATTTCCTACTCCACCAGCAGTGAAAGCTGAAGGACACAATCCGCTTTGTGGGGATGAGCTGACTGTATACCTCCTGCTCGAAGGTGACGTGATAAAGGATATTCGCGTTACCGGTCAGGGATGCTCTATCTCCCGATCGTCGGCTTCACTGATGTCTGTAGCGGTAAAGGGCAAGACCCTCGAGGAGGTTGACCACCTGCTCAAAATCTTCAAATCAATGATGTCGATTTCGACGAACTCCAGCGGAGAAGCCGAAGTTGTAGAGCCAGTCGAATATTCCGAAAGGGAACTCGGAGAACTGATTGCGCTGCAAGGAGTGGTCAAATTTCCGGTCAGAATAAAGTGTGCCACTCTGTCCTGGAACACGCTTGTTCAGGCGCTGGAAAGCAGGGCTAGCTAGGCCAGACCTCCGGAAGCGTTCCAATCATTTTCAATTCTTCGAATGGCAGATGACCAATTCCTTCTGCTCTGGCACCACTTGTCACTCCCCGTTTTGCAAGTTCCAGTGAGCTGGTTCCTAATTGGAGCAGCATGTCGGCGGCCACTCAATTTCGCGCATGCTTGCTAGATTTCGCAAGTCATGCCGTAGATGCAGCCAAAATTATGACTAGGCCTTTTTCGAATTCTCCTTACCACGGAGCAACAAACGAAAATCACGGGCCTTTTCTGCGGCAACGATCGCGCTTATCACGTCCCCTTCGTGGATCTCAGTTGAACCCTGTACACGGCTCCGTACCCCTTCATGCTGAACCCATACGAGTGCGCACCCGGATGGAAGGCCAGCATCGCGGACCATGTGACCAGCGACAGAAGCACCCTCGCCAACACGAGCTTCAATAGCGAGAGCATGGGAAGTTATGTTATAGGCATAACCGGATCTTGAATCAAGGACCTTGTTATAGCCCCTGACAAGGTCACTGGCAGACAGCACTCCCACTACTTGCCTGTCGTCATCTACAACCGGAACCCAAGCCAATCCCGATTGTAAGAAGATTTCAAGACCAACGTCGAGCTTTGCCGAGACCGGCATGGGTGCGGTTACCGATTCGACTGCCCCATCAATCTCAGCATTGGGATTCGATGAGACGAACTGCTCCAGGTGGCTGGTGCTTACGACACCCACGTATGTCCCCTGGGCATCCGATACCACCGGGGCGCCCGGCAGAGCGGCCGCCCTAAGGCCTTCTAGAGCCTCGGCAGCTGGGGTATGACTTTTAATAGTCAGCACGGCCGGGCGTGCAATGTCTGCAACTTTCATTGTCGTAAGCAAAGGCAGCCCGAAGGTTAGGCGCCTCGCAGGAGAATCCGCTTTCGTACGAAGCTGCGACCGGTAAATGGAGTCATCCGAACGGCCAACGATAAGCCAGGCTATGGCTACAGCTACCATCGCCGGCGCAAGCAGGCTCATGTTGCCGGTCATCTCGCCAACCATAAGCATCACTGCGATGGGGGCGCGGGAAATTGCGCCAAAAACAGCCATCATCCCAACTACGACGAAAGCGGCAGGATCGTGGCCGATCCCAGGGGCCCAAGGCTGAAGCAGATGCCACAGCGCAAGACCGGTAAACGAGCCAATTACCATACCGGGCCCAAATACTCCGCCCGATCCACCGCTTCCAATGGAGAACGAGGTGGCCGCGATGCGGGCAAATGGTAGCAGCAGGAGAATATAGAGCGGCAGGTGATCCAGCTGAGCAGACATTCCCATCTGCACCCATCCATATCCTGTACCAAGGACCTCGGGAAGCCACAGCGCGATCAGTCCGGTCAAAATTGCGCCAACCGCTGGCCGAAGCTTGCGCGTGAAGGGAAGCTTTTGCGCCAGAGCTACGGCACAGTAGAAGGAACGCGAGTATACGAGACCCATGCCACCGGCCACCACACCGAGCACAGCAAACCAAACAAGCTGCATCGGATGGGTGAAATTATAACCACCATGGATGACGAATAGAGGCTGATAGCCATAGACTGCTCCGAAAATTGCATAGGCAATTATCGATGCCAATAATCCCGGAAGAAGAGCTTCGAACTCGAAGTCGTCTCTATAGACGATGTCGGCAGCAAGCAAAGCACCGCCAAGTGGAGCACTGAATATGGCGCCAATACCGGAGCCGATCCCAACCGAAACTGCAATTCGGCCATCCTCGGGCGAAAGATCAAGGAAGCGGGCCATCAGTGACCCGAAGCCTGCACTGATCTGAGCCGTTGGCCCTTCGCGCCCGCCGGAACCGCCGGAGCCAATCATAACTGCAGACGCGATAATCTTCACAACCACAGCTCGAAGCCGGATTCCCCGGGGATTGTGGTGAATTGCATCGATAGCAGCATCGGTGCCGTGACCCTCTGCTTCCGGCGCCCAAGTGAAGACAATGAATCCGGAGATCAGCCCACCCAGTATCACCACCAATGGGATTGCCCATGCGCGTATATAGGTCGCCGATCCTAAACTGTTTCCTTCTCCCGCAGGTGTTGGAACCTGGTATCCGGCCAAGAATGCAAGAAAGAAGTGGGTAGCTAGAGTGAGCGCCTCATAGAAGACCACTGCCCCGAGTCCAGCTATGACGCCTATCACTGAGGCGAGTATGAACCATTTGGGCATAAATGACATAGATTTGATCCGGGTTGCTGCGCTCGTCCTCAGGTTTTGCCAGCGGGAACGCCCACCATGCCGATCTTGCGGCGGACTTGAATGAAACGAGGAGTTCTCCATTGACACATTCATCGTTCGGCTACGATCTCGCTCCAATAACCGCGCCGCGCCAAAGGCAAAGTAATAATGATGCCGCCCCTCGGACTGCACCCACAGTATTTTGTCGATTCGGGAACAGACAGATTCTTGGAAGGCTGCACGCCGCTAGTCATCACTCTTCCTTCTCCTCAAGGAACCACCCGTTAGAAATCTGGCAGAAGAGGTAAAAAATAGATTGCATAAGGCAATTATAGGCATATACAATTAATGTTGATGCCAGATAATAAAGTTCAGGAGAAATCGGCAAAGGACGACGAGCTGATTGATGCGGTGCTTGGGGCCAGCCGTGCACTCGTGGCAGTTGCGGCGCGGTCGCTTGGCGACCTAGCCGAGGAGGTCACCCTGGCCCAGTATCGCGTGCTAGTCGAACTTGCTGCGCGGGGCTCTCAGAACGTAGCTGATTTGGCAGCCATGCTGGGAGTTGGCCCTTCGACTGCCACTAGGATGTGCGACCGCCTGGTGAGAAAAGGACTGGTCTCGCGTCGGCGGTCAACCACGGACCGGCGGCTGGTCCGGGTTTCTCTGGCACCTTCTGGGCGCAACCTTGTGATCCAGGTGATCCGCAAAAGACGGCTGGAACTTGCAGCAATTTTGGCACGGCTGCCTCTCGAAGACAGAAGGCCTGTGCTTTCCGCTCTTAGAGCATTTTCAGCTGCAGCGGGTGAGGTCCCAGAGCAGGAGTGGTCGCTTGGTTGGCGCCTAGACAGTGA
>SCQM01000057.1 GCA_004298555.1 Actinomycetota bacterium
TGAACCATGGATTTCAATCCGCTTCCATTGTGACCGAAATAGAACTCACTTAGATATGGAATTGACTCCTTTTCCCCTTTTGCTATCTGATCGAGAGAATCTTCGAGCGCGGCCGTGAAGTTGTAGTCCACCAGGTAGAAGAAATGCTGCTCCAGAAGCGTCACGACGGCAAAAGCAACGAGCGAAGGAACGAGTGCGTTTCCTTTCTTCCACACGTATCCGCGGTCCAAAATCGTACCGATAATCGATGCATAGGTTGAAGGACGTCCCACCCCCATTTCCTCCAACGACTTGACAAGCGAGGCTTCCGTGAATCTTGCGGGCGGAGCGGTGTTATGTGTTTCCGCATCCAGTTCCACCAATTCAACCGCATCACCGACAGCAAGCTGCGGGAGCCGAACTTCAGTGCTGTCGAGTTCCGCCTCGGGATCGTCGGCCCCCTCGACATACGCTCGCAGGAAACCCGGAAAAGTTATGACCTTCCCGGAGGCCCCGAAAATTACCTCCTGGCCTGAGATGACAGAGGGCGAAAAATTTTCAGTAAAAGACGCTGGAATGCTTGTCTTCAGCCTCACCTGTGCCGATGAGCCCTCGGCGTCAGACATCTGGGATGCTATGGTACGCTTCCAAATCAGCTCGTACAGCTTGACTTCATCCGAAGAAAGTTGGGCGGAAAGGCTCTCTGGAGTCGGCCATGCATCCCCCGCCGGCCTAATGGCCTCGTGAGCCTCCTGCGCGTTCTTGACCTTGTTCGCATACATTCTGGGTTTTGCGGGCACGTAGCGTTCTCCGTACATATTGGAGGCTATAGACCGCGCCAAACTCACCGCCGCATCAGCCAAAGCTGTGGAATCGGTTCTCATGTAGGTGATGTAGCCATTCTCGTAGAGCCGTTGCGCTGTTGACATCGTCCGCTTGGCCGAGAATCTTAGCTTTCTTCCAGCTTCCTGCTGAAGAGTTGAAGTCATGAATGGAGCAGCCGGCGAGCGCCTGTATGGCTTGTGCTCGACCGAAGCCACCTCGAATTCCCGGTCGTCGAGGGCATCCTTCAGGCTCTCGGCCATTTCCTGGTTTAGAAGAACCACCTTGCCGGTCAGCGCCCCGACAAATTCCCCATCATCGGAAAAGTCCTTGCCTCCCGCGACCCGGTTCCCTCCTATTGAAACGAGACCTGCTGAGAATTCCTGGGAGCTCTTTGAGAACTTTCCGGATAAATCCCACCAGTTGGCGGATCTGAAAGCCATCCTGGCCCGCTCACGCTCAACGATCATCCTTGTGGCCACCGATTGGACCCGCCCTGCTGACAACTTGGGCAGCACCTTGCGCCAGAGTACCGGGGACACCTCGTAGCCGTAAAGGCGGTCGATTATTCGGCGGGCTTCCTGGGCGTCAACCATCTGCCTATCTATATCCCGCGTCTGATTTATAGCGGTTTCGATGGCTGCCTTGGTTATCTCGTGGAAAACCATCCTCTTCACAGGGACCTTTGGCGAAAGCACCTCCATCAAGTGCCAAGCGATCGACTCGCCTTCACGGTCCTCATCCGTTGCAAGATAGAGTTCATCGGCATCTTTGAGCAGAGACTTGAGCTTTGCCACTTGAGCTTTCTTGTCTTTGGATATCACATAAAGGGGTTTGAAAGAGTTGTTTACGTCAACTCCCAGGCGCGCCCAAGGAAGGCTTTTGAGCGAGGCGGGCACGTCTGATGCCCCTTTTGGAAGATCGCGGATATGGCCGATAGAGGACTCGACAACGTAGTCGGGCCCAAGAAATTTTGCTATCGTCTTGGCCTTTGCCGGAGACTCCACAATTACAAGCTGTTTTGCCATCAACACCTACAGACGTGAGCGGGTTCTATCAAATGATACGGGCTAACTCTATCCACCTGTTCGGGCTATTCGTTATATATGACGCAAACAAACGATATATGAGAAAGCCTCTACGTTGAATTCGGCACTGCTTCGGCGGCGACTACTCATCCTCAAGGCCATCCGGAGACGCAAGAAATTCGTAATCAGGGTTCATCATTGCTAGATGGCCGCCAACTTCGCCGACCACGCCCACGGCAGTGATCAAGCGTCCCGGCTCCATTCCTGGAACACTTCTTCTCCCGGCAAAAACCAGAAGGATGCCACCTGTTGGATCTTCGACGCGGGCTGCAAGGCTCGGAACTGAGTCGAGAGACTGAACTCTAACTGATTTGACCCGCCCAGCTATTTTGGAGGTTGTACGCCATGGAAGCGAGCCGATGGGAGTTGTGCCCGGGACCAACTCTCTGGAAACGTCATCCGTCGCAGCTTCTTCTGCCCTTTTCTGCTCTCTTTCCTCGTTTTTGAACTGAACCCGAAGCTTGGATTTGCTTGAGGACACGCCTGCCACATGGAATGGGACGATTGTCGCGTTTACGTGCGGCAGCTGTGAGATAACATCAGCAATTGAATCAGCGGTTTGATCATGCAAAACCCTTGACCAAACCCGCGGGTAGGCCCTTCGAGGCAGTAGCACAGTAACTTCGGTCTCGTTATCAGCCAGCACTTCCGCAACGAACTCAAGCGCAGCCCGGCGCAATCGACGATCAACGACCTCAATAAATTCTAGATCGATCTTGACAGCTGCCAATCTTGACCATTCCCGCTCAAGCTGGCGCGCCTTGCGCGTGTCTAGGACGAAGTGCACGGCCCGGATTTCGTCTGGAACAAGTGCCCTTGCATACTCCAGCGCTCTTGCCGTTGCGAGATCCAAGCGGTCAACCATGACTATGACAACGTGGCGGCGCATAACCGGCATTTCCCAAGCCTGCGCTACTCCTGATTCGAGTTCTTCTTCCTCTATCACATACTGCTTGTTTAGGCGGATGAACAGGAACACCAGCGCCGGAGCAACAACTATGATCACCCAGGCACCCGAAGTAAATTTGGTTACAGCGAAGATGATATCCACCAGCAGAGACAGAAACGATGCTGCTCCGTTGATGAATGCACGGCGCTTCCAATGGTCCTCTTTGTGGACTAGGTGGTGCTTGACCATTCCAGCGCCGGCCATGGTAAATCCCGTGAAGACCCCTATTGCATAGAGCGAAATCAGATCTGAAACTCGGGACCTTGTGGCGATGATCAGGATTTCTGCAAGAATCGTGAGAACGATGATTCCATTTGAAAATGTCAGCCGATGTCCTCTCCTGGAGAACTGCCGCGGCAGGAATGAGTCTTCTGCGGCGAACGATGCCAGGAACGGAAAGCCCGTGAAAGAGGTATTGGCAGCCAAAACAAGGATCGCATATGTGACGATCTGCAAAAAGTAGAAGAGAAAACGCCCAATTGGCGACTGACCATACACCTGGGATGCAATCAAACTGAGAACCGTTGGAGACCCTGAGAGTCTCGGGACCGCATGAACAACGTGGGCCAGGAGCGAAACGCCAAAGAACATCGTCCCCAGAATCACACTCATGATTACCAGTGTTATCCTTGCATTCCGGGCCTGCGGATTTTTGAAGATGCTCACGCCATTCGAAATCGCTTCGGTGCCGGTAAGGGCTGTGCCGCCATTGGCAAAAGCTTTGAGGAATATAAAAAGCGATGCACCATAGAGCAGCCCCGAGCCGGGGTGCCCGACCGGCACTCCGCCTGGAACGTGAATTGGAGCCTGGTGAAGCTGGCCGAGCAAGGCACGGGCTAGGCCTACCACTATGAGCAATCCCATATTGATAATGAAGAGGAATGTCGGAAACGCAAAGGTCTTGCCAGCCTCGCGGATACCTCTGAGATTACCGAAGGCGATCATAAGCACAAAAAGCACCGATAGCGCGACATTGTAATGCTGCAGGGCCGGAACTGCAGATGTGAGCGCATCGGTACCGGCTGAGACAGAAACGGCAACCGTAAGCGTGTAGTCGATCAGTAGGGAAACGCCTGCAATCTGGGCGATCTTCAATCCAAAGTTGTCTCTGGCCACCACGTAGGCACCGCCAGCGCGTGGATAGGCCTTAATGACCTCTAGATATGAGGCAGTGACGAAAAGGAAGACAACCAGAACGAGGATGGAAACTGGTACAACTAGAGAAAAAGCGGCTATTCCCACCACCGGGATAAGAATGTTCAGGATCTGCTCGGTGGCATATGCCGAGGACGACATAACATCCGAAGAAAGGATTGCCAACGCTACAGGTTTGGACAGCCTTTCCTCAGAAAGCTGGTCAGTGACGAGAGGCTTCCCCAGCATCTTGTTTTTAAGACGGTAAAACAGCGTCTCCGGTAGAAATATTGAGCCAGTTATCGGAAGGGCTTGAGGACTCTTGACCTCAGGAATCCGGATCTCTCTGGCGTCCCCGCGAGGGGTTTTGGGTACACCAGCCTTGTCGCCACTTGCCCCAGACGACCCTTTGTTATCAGGGTATCCATTCATAACTTTTACGAAGCCACCTCACTTTGCATCCCCTAAGAGTATATGAATTTGAAAATTCTTAGTAATTCTTTCTCAACTTTGGTTGTACTTTGGGTCAAAACCGAGTGAGATGGATAACTGTGCACATAATAGTTATAGGTTGTGGAAGAGTTGGTTCGGAGCTGGCCATGCGCCTGAGCAATGAGGGCCACAGTATTTCAGTGATCGACAAAAACGAGCGGGCATTCAGGAGGCTTCCTGAAAAGTTTGCTGGTCAAGCAATAGTCGGTTTTGGTTTCGACCGGGATCACCTTCTTCAAGCAGGCATCTTGCATGCTGATGCCGTTGCTGCTGTAACCTCCGGAGATAACTCAAATATTCTAAGCGCGAGGATCGCCAAAGAGACCTTCGCGATAAAGAATGTCGTGGCCAGAATTTATGATCCTCGCAGAGCGGTTATATACCAGAGGCTCGGAATTCAGACCGTCGCGACGGTCACATGGACTACGGAGCAGGCTATTAGAAGGCTGATCCCCGACTCCATTACTCCCGAGTGGTCAGATCCGGCCGGGAAGATCCTCCTGGTGGAGCGGAACCTTCCTGATGAGTTGTGTGGAGCAAAGATAGAATCTCTAAACAGCAAAAGCGCGCGGGTAGTGATGGTTACGAGGGCTAACATTGCAAGGTTTTCGACTCCAGCTCTGATCGGCCAGGAGGGTGATATCCTTCACATCTTGATCGAACGCGACGCCATAGACGAGTTTGACGCAAAGCTCTCCTCCAAGGAGGCGGAATGAAAGTTGTAATTGCTGGTGCCGGAAACGTAGGGTCATTTATAGCCGAGGACCTGTTCAATGCGGGGCACGAAGTTCTGGTACTAGAGCAGGACGATCAGCTCGTCGCCAAACTCTCGAAACAGATTGGTTGCACCTGGGTTGTGGCCGATGCTTGCGAAGTGTCGTCGCTTCACCAAGCCGGTGTCGCAAACGCAGACGTGGTGGTTGCCGCCACAGGAGACGACGAGGACAACCTGGTTGTCTCACTGCTCGCAAAACAGGAATTCATGGTTCCAAGAGTTGTTGCAAGGGTGAACCATCCAAAAAACCACTGGCTGTTCAACAAAAGCTGGGGGGTTGACGTTGCAGTATCGACTCCGCATCTTCTCTCTTCGCTGGTGGAGGAAGCAGTGAGCGTGGGCACTCTGGTTCGCCTTCTCTCTTTTGAGCAGTCCGGCGCCAGACTGGTGGAAGTTACCCTTGCAGAGGATTCGCCAGCCGTTGACCGGGAAATAGCACAGGTAGGAATTCCAAAAGGCGCCACAATCGTTGCGGTGGTACGGACCGACAACATCGTCGTTCCCCGCGGGGACACGATCTTGAGAATCGGAGACGAAGTTCTCGCACTCGTATCTTCCGATACCGAAGAGCAGGTTAAGCATCTCCTTGTCGGAGGGAGTTAACAATACTTGTCGGGAGACCTGGATCGACAGCTCAGACAAATTGAGGCTGCACCCCTGCTGAAAGGGAGCGGAGAATTCACGTTCATAAAAACGATCCAGGAGAGGCCCGGCATCTGCCAAATTCCGGACGATACTTTTTACAGGGAAATTACCCGGTCCTTCTTCCCTGAAGGACTCTATAAGCATCAGATCGAAGCCTTGGCGCTCATCGACAAGGGAGAGAACGTGGTAATCTCCACTTCAACTTCATCTGGAAAGTCGCTTTGCTACCAGTTGCCCGTCGCCAAAGCCATCCTCTCGTCGAAGAAAAGAAGCCAGCGCCCCAAGGCCCTCGTTATCCACCCCACAAAAGCCCTTGCACAGGATCAGATTCGGAGCTGGGCCAAACTGCGCCTGCCCGGCATCCTGGTGAGTGCATTTGATGGTGACAGCAGCGCAGAGCAAAGGCTAGGTACGAAGAAATTTGCCGATGTTTGGCTGACAAATCCGGAAATGATCAATTCTGCTATCCTGGCCAATCACGGCCAATATCATTCCCTGCTTTCGGGGCTCGACTTTATTGTTATCGACGAGGCGCATGTTTATAGAGGCGTCTTCGGCTCGCATGTCGCTAATTTGCTGTGGAGGCTCACGCGGGTGGCAAAAGTCTATGGCGCTGATCCACAATTCATACTGACTTCGGCAACGATCGCCAATCCGGCGCAAAGCTGCAGCAGATTGATCAACCAGAAGGTGCGGGTGATTGAGGATGACACCTCGCCGCAGGCAACGAAATCCATTGCCATATGGAAGCCAAAGATCCTCGATGAAAGTAGCGGCACCCGTGCGTCGTACACGAAGGCCTCCGCGGCACTGGCCTCTTCCTTGGTTGGAGCGGGCCACAGGGTAATCACATTTGTCAGATCCAGGAGACTGAGCGAGGTGATTGCAAATGATTCCAGAGAGATGATCGACAGCGAAAATGAATTTGATGTCCTCTCATACAGAGGAGGGTATCTTCCGATCCAGCGCAGGGAGATCGAACAGCTGGTTTTTGACGGGACGACAAGGCTCCTAGTCTCAACATCGGCAATGGAGCTTGGCGTTGATATCGGACATCTTGACGCTACGGTAATAGCTGGCTTTCCTGGTACCTTCTCATCGTTCAGACAGCAGTTAGGAAGGATCGGAAGATCTGGCGTTCCGAGCATTGGGATTCTCGTCTGCAGCCCCGACGCATTAGACCAATGGATCAGCTCGAATCCAGATTCGATTCTCAATCGCAGCTCGGAGAGATCGATCATAAACCCGAACAACCACTACATACTCAAAGAACACGTAAATGCCGCCTGCTTTGAAAGCCCGCTGTCCCAACATGAGGTATCACTTTTCAGCGATGGCAATCAACCCCAAAAGGATGGACTCGAAAGAGCGCTTCGGGAGCTTCAAGATGAAGGCGCGGTGAGTTATCGAGCGGGGAAATACGTCACCAATTCGCAAACCCCTCCCCACCACCAGATTTCCATGCGCTCCTCTGGCTCGAGACAGGTTTTGATTTGCTCCGAAGGTGGCGAGCTGCTGGGAACGGTCGAATACGACAAAGCACCATCGACGCTGCATGAAGGAGCGGTCTACCTCCACCTTGGGCAGAGCTTCAAAGTGCTGTCACTTGATTTGGACCGAAACCTGGCTATCGTAGAACCATTCTTGGGAAGGGAACAGACCAGGACGATGTTCGATACGTCGTATGAGAATTCCGAACCAGATAAAGAAATGACTGCGGATGGAGTATCCCTGTGCCTGGGTCCGTCAAAGATCACTCAAATCGTAACTGGGTACCAGGTGCTGTCACACGCCGGTGAACTGCTTTCCACATCCAAGCTTGAGATGCCGCCCACCATCCTTGATACCAGAGCATGGTGGCTGGAGTACAAGCCCGCAGCTCTTAAAGGGATACCGCTGACGGAACTGCCTGGTGCGCTGCATGCTGCTGAGCACGCCATGATCTCGATGATGCCGGTTTTCGCCATCTGCGACAGATCTGATATCGGCGGAGTGTCAAGAATGCACTACGTTGACCCTTTCCAGTCAGATCTTGCTGATCAGACCGTGGCTACCATCACCATCTACGACGGATACCCTGGCGGAATAGGCATCGCTGAACTCGCCCATGAGATTGCTCCGCATCTGATCTGCCAAACGATTGCGCTCATCGATTCGTGCGAATGCGGCCACGGCTGCCCATCGTGCATCCAAAGTCCAAAGTGCGGGAACCTGAACTTCCCTCTGAGCAAGACATACGCGAAAACCCTGTTGAAGTCGACCCTCGAATGCCTGGATATTGTCAAAGAGAATCCGGACGGCAATAGTTAGGGAACAATTAAGTAAAAATTCACAAATAGGGCTTATTATGAAACCATGGAGGCTGCCTTCTTTGATCTCGATAAAACCGTAATCGCCAAAGCATCAATGCTGGCATTTGGTCCGCCGTTTTACAAGGAAGGCCTGATCTCGCGCCGTACCGTTATCCGGAGCGCATACGCACAGCTGATTTATAGGCATCTAGGGGCGAACGACCAAAAACTCGCCCGGCTTAGAGAGACCGTCCTGGCACTCACCAAAGGCTGGGACCAAAACCGAGTGACGCAGATCGTCACTCGGACCTTGACGGAAATTGTTGAGCCGCTTATATACAAAGAAGCTTTGGACTTGATGGAATTTCACCGGAGCCAGGGCAGACTGATTTATCTAGTTTCTGCTTCGCCCATAGAGATTCTTACCCCGTTGGGCAACTTTCTCAACGTCGACGGCGTAATCGGCTCAAAGTCACGCATAGATCCGGAAGGGCGCTATACGGGCGAAATGGAGTTTTACGCCTATGGACCGTACAAAGTTGACGCAATGATGGAAATAGCCAAATCCAAGAACCTTTCGCTGGAAGACAGCTATGCCTACTCAGATTCCTATACCGATATTCCGATGCTTGAGGCTGTGGGACATCCGGCAGCGGTTAATCCGGACCGTGTGCTCACCAAACGAGCCAAGGAAAAGGGTTGGGAGATACTCACATTCTCCAAGCCGGTTCACGTCAAAGACGCAAACCGCAAAGGAACCAAGACTCAGGCAGTCGCGGCAGGCGTAGCCGCAATTGCGGTAGCCAGCCTGGCCACGGCCACAGGTGTAGCGCTCAAAAAGCAACGACGGTCACGATCAGCGTCAACTTAAGTAGTGGAAAAACTTCCACCCCATTTCGCCGACTCGATGCGGCGGTCAGCTGAAGCAAGATTCCCCGGTCGAGCGTCTTTTGAACATGCGGCTGATCATCCTGCTCCAAAAGTGTGATCGCTGGGAAATCACCTCTGGAATTTGCCCCAGAGTACTATTCGGCGGTTTAGCCAGGCTGGGGCGCGACTCACCAACTGATGGCGTCTATTCCATCACTTTCGTATTGCAGAGGTGTGGCAAAGAGTTAGACAGTGGCCTTGATCTTCTTTGCGGCTACGGCGCCAAGGGCCACAATGATTGCCAAAAACAGAAGTTTCTTCATAACCCAAAAGGGTAGTGGAATAACTCGGCCAATAAGCCGACAGCGTAATTTTTTAACTTACATTTGACCAAAGAACCCGAAACTCTCGCTAGGTTAGAAGCACCAACGGAGGTGTATGAGCACCTGGTGGGCTCCCCCGCCTTCAAAGCGGCCGGAACGGGAGAACCCCGTTCGGCGGGTTCGATTCCCGTCCACCTCCGCCAACTTGAGACACAAACTACCCAAACCTAACGATAATGGTCAATTACTGAACAACCGGATTAGTGAAAACCCGCATGACTGCGAACTCGGGATGAGACGCCGTCCGCTCAAGCCCAATTGCTGACAGCCTCTTTCGCAGCCGTCAGCGAAGCTGACAGTTCAGCAAATTAGCCAGTGATTTCAAAACGGCTAATTTT
Source organism: Actinomycetota bacterium (assembly GCA_004298555.1). Classification (GTDB taxonomy): domain Bacteria; phylum Actinomycetota; class Acidimicrobiia; order Acidimicrobiales; family Acidimicrobiaceae; genus SCQM01. The sequence continues at coordinate 9,767 of SCQM01000057.1, forward strand.
TAGCACAGGCGGGTCCGCATCCTCTAAGTATGCCTCTTGGGTCCCTATGGGCATAGGAACTGCCCGCACTGGGGTTGCAGGAAGGGCAAATGGCCAGAGAGATGAATACGGCACCGCTCCTGGTGCTGTAGCTCTGTGCCCGTGGCAAGTCCCATCTATCAAATTCTATCCTGAGGACAACACGGTTGCCATTGGCTCTCTTTAGTGTTGCCCCGGCGAAACGGATCCGTGGTGCGAGTCATTCATTTATAATGGATTATCCCCTTGATTTTCTCACAATTGCACGATAAAACTTTATGGGGATAGTTTCCTCAGAAACTCGTTTTGTATGGCAACACATAGACGTGATCTGGGATCAAATATCCCCTGGCACATAGGGCATGGTTTATCACTGACAAACCACAAAACAATATCTGGGCTAAATTAGGAATTAGTCGGATATGTCTCATTGACGAAGGTAACTGAGTTTGAGCCTCAATGACGAAATCGAATGGAGCACTGATGTCCGAGAGATTAGAGGTAGAACGAACAATAGAAAGCCTGGGGGATTTACGACTAATTGACTACCATACGGTAGGCGACGAAATAGTAGCGCAGGTCGAGACTTTGAGGAAGCCGGTTTATTGCCCCATCTGCGGCACTGTGGCAGAGCCGAAGGACCGTCGAACATCAACGATTCGCGACCTGCCCATTGGCGACAGACCTTTGGTGCTTCTGTGGAAGAAAAGAGTTTGGAATTGCACAAACTCGGATTGTCCCCAGGTCACCTGGACTGAAAGCGCAGAATTTGTAAGTTCACGACACTCCCTGACCAACCGCGCCAAGCTGGATCTTGCGCGACAGGCTCTCATTGAACACGTTTCAGTTGCCCAGTTAGCCCAAAAATGGAAGGTCTCGTGGTCAACTGCAATGAGTTCGATAAGGGAGGTCGAAGACCAGATAAAGGTTTCTTCCTGAGTTTTCCCGGTGGCACCAGGCCGATTCCAATTAGACGGTAAGCAGATCCCTGGCACCGGTGTCGGACGACGGGTGACGCAGCTTCGACATGGCGCGAGCCTCAATCTGGCGAATCCGTTCCCGGGTCAAATTGAAATGCTCACCCACTTCTTCGAGCGTTCGGGGCTCTCCTCGGTCTAATCCGAATCGCAGGCGCAGAATCTCCCGCTCCCTCTCATCCAGCGGCGCCAGAAGGCGTGCGATTTCAACCGGGAGGAGTGATGTGGCAGCTACCTCGAATGGAGACTCCGCAGAACGGTCCTCAACAACGTCGCCCAGCTCGGCATCGCCATCCTCGCGTAACGGCTCAGACAGTGACAAGGGCTCGGATCTGAAGCGAAGCGCCTCTATAAGCTTGTCCTCAGGCATTTCGACTTCATATCCGAGTTCATCCAGAGTCGCAGGCCTTCCCAATTTAAGTTCGAGCCTTGCCTGAGCTTTCTGAACCCTGGCAAGAGTGTCTCCAGCATGTACCGGCAGCCTTATAGTCCTGCCGGTATTGGCGATACCCCTGGTAATGGCTTGGCGGATCCACCACGTGGCATAAGTGGAAAACTTGAATCCCTTCCGCCAATCGAATTTCTCAACAGCGTGCATTAATCCAAGATTTCCCTCCTGGATCAAGTCCAGAAGCGGCAGTCCCGATGCTTGGTACTTCTTGGCAATCGACACAACCAGGCGAAGGTTTGACTGCACAAACGTCATCTGTGCCGCCTCGCCCGCCCGAACTGCGCGCTTCAATTCGCGCCGTCGCGTCGCTGAAACTTCTTTGTTCTTTGAGTTGAGTTCCCTGAAAGCTTTGTACCCAAGCTCTATGTCCTGGGCAAGACGAACCTCATCGTCTTTATTGAGCAGCGGATATTGACCGATATCGGTGAGATAGAGACGAACCAAATCCTCTTCATCCCGCTCCAAGCGTTCTTTGGCCATGTTATGCCTCTCGTAATCAGATGAGAAAAGTTAGCCTCTCTCATCCTTTTCTACTATCCTGCGCAACTCTGTAAATGAAAGCCGACACCCGAAATTGTGACACTTTTCACTTCCATGCACTAACAGTAGCTGCTCAATTTAAATTAGATACCACCTAAATAAAGCTATAAAGTCTTGTGAAAAATCCGGCTACTTCGACCTCTACAAATCAAAAAATTCTCTGATCAGACTCAAATTTCCTGGCAAATCTAAATCGCTGCGATTCCATTCCAAATCACTCACATTTAAAACCTGGAGTATCTCCTCGAGCTCCAAACGGGCAATACCAAGCACCCTGGAAAAAGATCTGTCAGAAATATCACTGCATCGTGAAAGGTAGTGCGATACAGCCGTGGCCAGAAACTTCACAAGATGCGACCTCACGAAGTCGATCGACCCTATCGGACCTATTTCCTGATACAAACCTTCAGCGGAAAAACTATCCAGCCGCCCCGAAAAGCTTAGAACTGCCTGCTTCTCGACCGAAGGTATGACTGGAATATACTTGATGAATTCTTCGGCCATCTCGCCCATGAGGCGGGATTGCGCTGCGCATGCAATAACCAGGTTGTCAGGCTCGACTTCAGCACTCGCTCTGCCGAGCAGCTCAAACCCGATTAAGAACAGTGTGCTTATTCCACCGGCGACAGCACCGGTTTCAACGATCCCTAAACCAGAATCAAGTTCCGCTGAGGTGCCAAATACTTTTTCGATCCTTTCCGTGGATATCTGCACTAATTCACCGTTTCCCAAGGCTTGTAGCCGTTAGTGATAGGAACACGCCTATCTTTGCCGAAAGCTCTTTGCGTTACCCTAACTCCAGGAGGGTTCTGTCTTCTTTTGTATTCGTTGAGGTCGATCAGCCGGGCAACCCTCACAACAGTTTCATAGTCAAATCCGGCATCAATAAGATCAAGGGAGTCGAAATCAAGCTCTACCAAAGCCTCGACAATGGGGTCGAGTATTTCGTATGGAGGCAGGCTTTGATCATCTCGTTGGTCGGGACGCAGTTCTGCCGAAGGCGCCTTGGTCAGGATTGCTTCGGGAATGACTTCCCTGCCCTCAAGTTCATTCCTAAGCCTCGCCATACGGTATACCATAGTTTTGCTCAGATCCTTGATGACCCCGAAGCCTCCCGCGGTATCACCGTAAAGTGTGGAATAGCCGGTCGCCAATTCTGATTTGTTGCCGGTTGTCAGCACCAGCCAGCCTCTCTGGTTGGACAGTGCCATCAGAAACACGCCCCTGATCCTCGACTGCAGGTTCTCCTCGGTGATTCCCAGAAACCGCTGACCCAAGACCTCGGCTGAAGTATCAAGGTAGGCTTGATGAACCTTCTCGATTCCCAGAACTAGAAACTCCACACCGAGATTTGCCGCCACCTGTTTGGCGTCAGTGACTGAACCATCCGAAGAATATCTCGAAGGCATGGCCACGCAGTGAACTTTATCGGGACCCAGCGCATCGGTGGCAACTGTGGCTACCAGAGCAGAATCAATGCCACCGGACAGGCCCAGAACCACTGCGCCAAATCCATTCTTTCTGACATAGTCCCTGGTTCCCAGCTGAAGAGCCTGATAAGTCTCGAGAGCCATCGATTCATGAATCGATTCGCTCAATGGGACGAATGTCTTTTTCACCCACGACTTGGGTGCAAAAGACTTGGCAGATTCTCTCGGATCGGGTGTACTGGATTGCGCGCCCAAGGGCACGAACCCGCCAACACGCACCAATCCCTCTTCAAACCCATCACTGCCGCTGGATGAGAGCCGTACAAAATCTGCATTGGAGCCACCGGCTCGGGTGGAATTCACTGGCGGCGGGCCAGCATCAGAGCCATCCATTCGGATATAGAGGATCTCCTCGACGAAAGACTCGGCCAGTGACACAAGCTCGCCACTGGGAGAATAGACCATGGATGCACCGTCAAATACCAGTTCGTCCTGCCCACCCACCTGATTCAGGTAAAGGATGGAGGCGCCGTTGGTCTTGGAACGGTCCTCGAGCATCACCGCTCTTTCCTGACGTTTGCCAATAGAATATGGCGAGGCATTTATGTTGATGAGCACCTGGGCGCCTCGAGCGGCAAGTTTGCTGATTGGCCCGTCGGCAAACCAGGCATCTTCGCAAATGGATACCCCAAATCGGACGTCGTTCTTCTCGAAGATTATCGAGGGGCCGCTTCCCGGAGTGAAGTAGCGCTTTTCATCAAACACTAGGTAGTTGGGAAGAATCTCTTTGCGCACGTATCTTACAATCCGGCCGTTATCGATCACCGCAGCCGAATTGAACAGCGCGCCATCAGACTCGACTGTGCCAACCACAGCTGTTATCCCATAAATTTGTCCAGCAAGCCGCTGAAGTTCTGTTTCACACTTGCGGATATAGCTCGGCTTTGCCAATAGATCTTCGGGAGGATACCCCGAAACAGCCAGCTCAGGAAAGACCACAAGTGAGGATCCGGCACTTTTAGCCATCTCGGTCAGCCTGTAAATTGTATTGACGTTGGCCTCTACGTCGCCCACGACGGGATTGATCTGGCAGGCAGCTACCGCTAGCGACGCCATTTGAACTCTCCCGCAATGTAAATACCGTGGAACTCCATGTGCCCTCTTTTAGACACGATTGCAGGAAATGAAAGGCGGCTTTGATTGTCAATGGTAGCAAACAGAGCGGGCTCGACTTCACACATCACATCAGCAATGCTAACGGTATCGCTTGCCGGGAACTTCATCTAACGCCGACAAAGGGGCAAAGCGATTTAGGACTTTGAAGGGCGCTTCCAGGATGCTATGCCTTTTTCACGGACATATGCCAGCGCCTGCTCCGATGAACTCGGGTAAAGGAAGTGATAGCCTTGCGCATATCTACAACCCGAGGCGCTGAGGCTGCTGGCTTGGAATCCCGTCTCTACGCCTTCTGCTATTGCGTTCAATCCGAGAGCAGTGGATAGGCGCACGACTGCATCGACAATCTGCGCATCAGGCCCTTCACTTGCATCAAGTCCCGAGACAAAGGATTGATCAAGCTTTACCGCATCGACGGGGAGGCCCTTGAGAGCAGCAAGCGTCGACTGGCCGGTGCCAAAATCATCCATCATGATCGAAAATCCCATATCCGAGAGTTCCTGGAGAGTGCTTATGCTCAACTTTGGATCCGCCATGACCGCGGATTCGGTTACCTCGAGATGAAGTAGTGCCGGTTCGATAGCGAACTCCTCGACAGTGGAGGAAACCTCATCCAGGAAGCTTCCCACAAGCTGGTTCACGGAAACGTTGACGCTAATGGGCATCCTTATTCCCTGATTCAGCCATTCACGAACCTGTCGAGCAGCCCTGCGCAGCACCCATTTGCCAAGCGCCGGCATTATCCCTGCCTCCTCCGCAAGTTGGATCACCTCATAGGGGCGAATCGGACCGCGCGTCATATGGTTCCAGCGAAGCAGTGCTTCGAACCCGACGACTTTGCCCGACTCAATTTCCACGATTGGCTGATAAACCTGAGTCAGCTGGTCGGAGGTGATCGCAACCTTGAGAGCACTTTCCAACTCAAGGCGCGTCGCCAGCTGAGTTGCCATTTCCTCGTCAAAAAACACAACTTTATTGCGGCCCTGCTCTTTGGCTCTGTACATCGCGGTATCAGCCTGGCGCAAGAGGTCGGCTGCAGGGAATGTCTTGTCGCTTGTTATGGCAACGCCTTGAGCGATTGCCAGAGATATTTGTGATGAAATCGAGGTATAGGGTTCCGAAATCGCATCGATGATGTTCGCCGCAATGCCATTTATCAGGCTTACTGAAGCATCGGGAACCAGAATGACGAACTCGTCACCGCCAAGCCTCGCGATCAGCTCGTTCCTGTGGGATGAAAATGAAAGCCGCATCGCTACTTCAGTCAGGAGCTCGTCTCCAGCCTCATGACCAAGGGTATCGTTGACTCTCCTAAACCCGTCAAGATCCAAAAAGATCAGCCCTAAGGGACTCTCGGGCCCGCAGTTCGATATGGCGTCTCTCAGCTCACGAATCAAAAGGTGCCGGTTTGGAAGGCCCGTCAAGGCATCATGATCAGCTACCCAGGACAGCCTTTGTGCGCCTAAAACCCTCTCGGTGACATCGGTGTGGGATATCACCACCCCGGTTTCCTCGTTGGCCAGGACATTCAGTACAACGTCAACGTGAAGCCATCGTGCCCTGTCTTCCTTGGCGGCATTTACATCGACGCTGAACCTGTCAATTTTTCTCGATAGAACATCACGAATGCCGGTTGCAATTCTCTCCGCCCCTTTAGCCCCAAGGATGTGCGTGGCGATCTCGACATAGGATCGCGGGATGTTCTCGTCAACGTGCCATCCGGAGCGGCTTGCAGACCTGTTTACGGCGACGATATTGGACTTGGAGTCGATCATCACCACTTCAGCGGGAAGTGACTCTATAACTGACCGCACAAACTCCTCGCGCCTGGCTGCGGCTATCTCTTGAGCTTTACGTTCGTCGAGGTCATGGTGAATGGCAACATACACAAAAGAGCCATCCTCCCGGTCGAATACCTTTGCGACAGATATCGCTGCCCAGTAGGAGCTTCTGTCTTTGCGGTAGAACTCCATTTCTTCCGAGGCGACCCGCCCTCCGTAGACCGCGATGGCAATTCGCGCCAGGGCATGCAGATCAGTCCGGTCACCGAACACGATCTCGGGAGAGGCGTCTATCGCTTCCTCGTGCGGATAACCCGTCCGCCTCTCGAAGGCTTTGTTCACATAAAGTATGCGGTGCCTGGCCCGGTCCATCGGATCGAGCTCAGCAATCAAGACCGGATCGCCGATCGAATCGACCACCGCCCTGTACATGTCCGCCTGGACCTCGCTCTTTGACGAGTTTCGCCAGCCATCAGGCGTGGCATCTCTTACCCTGTATCTTTGGCTGACATCTTTGAAAATACAAATCCTGAGAGCCGCTCCGGGAAACGCAATGAACTCTATATTGGCATCGAGCATCGAATAGTAATCTTCGAATTTAAAGATCTGGTGCTCAGCGGCACTTTTTGCAAGCGATCCGATGAAGCCCTCCCCACCAAAACCCGGGAAGAGCTCCGCCAAAGGCATGCCTATGGCCTCAGCTTCGATTATCCCCAGAATACGGATTGCAGTCTTGTTGAACCAGACAACATGATCTTGCTGATCAAGGACTAAAATCCCGTCGGAGATATTCTGAAGAGCCGACTTCATGAGCTCAGGGTCCCCCAACCTAAATTTCA
>SCQM01000058.1 GCA_004298555.1 Actinomycetota bacterium
CCAGGAGGCTAAAAAAAGGCCCGGCACTCCCGCTCCTGAACCCAAATCCGCAGCAAAAAAAGAGGACGGGAGCGCTCCCGTCCTCAACAATTCATCTATGCAATCTGCAAAACCTAAAGCGTGCTCATAGACCGATTCAATGGGCTTGGGTCCAATAAAACCAATCTCTTGAGCCCGCAATAACCAGCTACGCTGCTCAAAGGACAGATCGCGCAATCCTACTCGGCCTGTGCTTCTTCTGTTTCATCTTCGGTCATCGGCTCCACGACCACGTACCTGCGTGGCTCATAGCCTTCGGAGCGGGTCTTGACTCCAGACATCTCGCCGATTACGTCATGCACAATCTTACGGTCGGAAGAGCTCATAGCCTCGAATACTTTGCTTACGCCGGTATCCCGAACTTCCTCTGCTAGCTTCCGGGCAAAAGCTTCTAGAGCAGCACGGCGCTTCTCGCGATATCCATCGATGTCTACCACGATCCGGCCTGATCTTCCGCCAGAATTCCGCTGGACCACAGTCCTAGTCATGTCCTGCACTGCCGACAAAACAGTTCCGCGGGGACCAATCAGAAGTCCAAGCTCGGAACCGGTCACGGAAATATTTATCGTTTCACCATCGATACCATCAACGGCAACCGTCCCCTCCAATCCAATCTCATTCAAGATTCCTGCGAGAAAGTTCTGCGCAACAGTCGCCTGCTCTGCGAGCGATATTGATTCGGATTCCATTTCAGGTTCTTTCCCCTCATTAGTCTCAGTTGAGCTCTTCTTCGGACTCTTGTTCGCAGTCCTGGAACCGGACCTTCCGGCTGCACGGGCAGTCTGAGGCTCGCTGGTCCTCGCTGCACTATTGGATACCTCGTTTGATGGCTCTTCAGCAGCATTAGCTGCTGCTTTCGATGCAGCGGCAGCCTTTGGTGCAGTAGCCTTTGGCTTCTCAGACTCCTCGCGAACCTTACGCTTCCTGGGCCTTCTGGTATCCTTGGCTCGTGGAGCTGTTGGTTTTACCCTGGCTTTGACTCGCGCTAATTTCTTGCTAAGTCCAAGAAACCCTGATTTTGGTTCTTCCAAAATCTCGAATTCCGCATCTATATGGTCTACTCCTAAAATATCGAGTGCCATTTCCTTCGCTTCTTCGACGGTCTTTCCCGTCGTTTCTACCCATTCCATAACTAAACCTGTCTATGCAAATGATTGTTAACTTCAAAACACCCCAAGTATTGGCTCTAACGATTCCGCTTATTATTTTTGCCCTGACCCTTCGGCCTTGACTGCCCGGGACGTTTCTGGCCATTGCTGCTGGGTCTACTATTACCATTATTGCTGGAACCACGGCCTGTTATGCCGAAATTGCCTTTGGGATTGGCGCCTCCCTTTGCACCGGCATCTTTGATTGATGCGAGTAGCGACTTGAACGCGCCTTTCTTTGGCTTAACGTGCTCGATTGACTCCGTACCAGCCGCACGAGCCTCAGCGTTCGCCTGTGCATGCTTCTTCAGTACCGGATCGTGCCGATACATCAGTTCTTGCTGACCAATTCTGAACAAGCTCGAAACGATGAAATAAAGGTTGACACCTGCAGGAATCGAGATGTAGATGACAGCAAAGATGATCGGCGTGTATTTCTGAAGCATCTGAGCCTGCGGATTTGCCGCAGCTGCCTGAGGATTTTTGTTGGTGATCTGAGCCATTTGCAGATACTGCAAAACGACGGCTACCACAATTACCAGATAGTAGGGGAGCGCATTGGTAAATCCATGGACCTTTGTTGCAGTTTCTGTAAGATTTATTCCAAGCGACTGCATTTGGCCATGAGAAGTAATCAGGTTCTGGTAAAGCAATGTGGAGTGACTTATGTACTTTGGAGCAACAGTGTGGTTTACGCCTACGGTGTTGGTGAGGCCCCTGATGACCTGATACATAACGTACAACAGTGGGAACTGGGCCAGCATCGGGAGACATCCTCCTGCTGGAGAGACTTTATTCTCCTTGAAGAGCTGAGATAGAGCCTCCTGTTGGGCAACCTTGTCATTCTTGTACTTTGCCTGAATCTTCTTCATTTCAGGCTGTATTCTCTGCATTTCGAGCATCGAACGCGTGCTCTTGATCGTCAAAGGCGCCAGAACGATCATCACGGTAATCGTCAATAACGCGATCGCCACGGCGTAGTTATGAATCAAGCCGTAGTAAAAAGCAAGCAGCCCTGCAACAACCTCGAAGATCGGATTAAAGATCTGCCCGAGAGCACTCATTTGGTTTTCCTTAAACTAAATTTTTCAGGCACAGGATCGACCCCGGAACTGCCCAGCGGATTGCAACTGCCAATTCTCTTCGTTGAAAGATAAGTCCCCTTTAAGAACCCGTATTTTTCATATGCTTCCAACGCGTACTGCGAACAACTAGGGAAATACCGGCAAGGCGAAGGTTTCCCGGCACGGGATAGTTGGTATAAGCGAATAAGACGCCTAGCTACAGACGCAGCCAAACTCATTTGTTCAACCCACCATCCCCAAGGTCACGGCCTACCCTTTAGAGGCAAAATCGCCTTCATCTCATCTCTCAATTCGCTAAACCGCAAGTTGACCACCTTTGGTGAAACCATCACCAGGTAATCACCTCCGTGGAGCTGATCGGAATAGTCTCTTACTAACGAACGAAGCCTTCTTTTTATCTTGTTGCGAGTAACTGCCTTGCCAACCTTTTTTCCAACTGAATATGCAACATTTATAGTACCCTGGCTCTCGTCGAGCCTGTAAATAAGGCTCAAATTCCCCGACCTTGCTCGTTTCCCCTGATCAGCGAGCTTTCGAAAGGATTTTTTCGAGCTCAGCGAAACGACAACACCAGAGTTAGCCAATTGAACTCCTAGGCCGATAGGCGAACACGACCCTTTAGACGACGCGCCTTGAGTATCGCGCGGCCAGCTCGGGTAGACATCCGGTGCCTGAAGCCATGTTTTTTGGCTTTCCGTCTGTTGTTGGGTTGGAAGGTACGCTTCATTTACGCTCCGCTCATCAGGTCCGATACGCCCATAGTCTGTAATAGTTCGGCTCTATCGGATCTTTGCAATACAAGTTCCAAAATTCTAGTCGGCTGATGATCTTCGTTCGGCCAAACCAAGCCCTGTTTACGCATCAGCAACCAACTATGAAAATCGCTCAAATTCTATCAATAGCCATGGGGGACGATGCCAATCCACGTTGCATATTTCCTAGAATTATTATGCTTCCACTTGCATAACTAAATAAATTTTAACAAATCGAGAATTCCTTTATTTACAAGAAATTCGCGTCTATGATGGAGGGTCCAGCTGGGGATAACTTTCTATAAGTGCTGGTAAAATGATATTTTGGCGGGTGTTGCAATACCAATGACAACTTCATATATTTTCAAGCTCACGTCTAGGGGCTATTTGAGTTTTGTGGAATTTCCATCTTGTTATTCATATCTGATGTCTAATTTGCCTCTGGATAAGTTTTACACAGGTATGGATAAAGCTGTGGACAACCCACTAACATCATGGGGTTTTCGGAAATGAATGATGCATCAAAACTGTGGATAACTTGTACAGAATCGCTCAAACAACAACTTCCGGAATCTACGTGGAAGGCTTGGTTTGAGGCGATCGAGCCGGTGTCGCTGCAAGGCAACACCTTGGTTCTTAATGCTCCGAGCCAACTGGTGAAGGAACGAATCCAGAACCGTTTCATGGGTCTTATCCAAGATTCACTGACCACGGTCGCCGAAGACAACTATCTCATCGAAATATCTGCGATTCCAAAAGCGCAGACCGAGGTGGTTTTATCCAATAATCTTGAGGATTACCCGGCGTACAGGGACCAGTATTTTGCGGAGCCCGTGACGAACCGAAGCGTTGCGGCATCGGGAAAACGCCTTGCCTCCAACAGCTTGTTCGGTGCAGGGGAGACGGATGCTCTCCGGCGTACCAAGCAAAGATATCCCGAGTCTTCACCTTTGGATCCGAGATATACATTTGAATCATTCGTCATAGGGGCATCGAACAGATTTGCGCACGCAGCAGCCCTCTCGGTGGCGGAGACTCCCTCGAAATCCTATAACCCGCTTTTCATTCACGGCGGAGCTGGCCTTGGCAAAACCCATCTCCTTCATGCAATAGGTAATTACGTGCGGGAAAACTATCCGGATAAACATGTCCGGTATGTATCCACGGAAACCTTTTTGAATGAATTTGTCGATGCGATTAGGAATAATGCCACTCAATCATTTAAGAAGCGGTACCGTGAGTGCGACATCCTCCTCGTTGACGATGTTCAGTTCATTGAGAACCGCGAAAGCCTCCAGGAAGAGTTCTTTTACACTTTCAACTCCCTTTACGGCGCTTCGAAACAGATAGTTCTGACATCCGACCGGCCTCCGAAAGCTATCGCGACTCTCGAGGACCGTTTGAGAAGCCGTTTTCTATCCGGATTGATTACAGATGTTCAGCCGCCGGAAATAGAAACCCGGCTGGCCATAATTCGCAAAAAGGGTGAAGACAGCCACTTCAATATCCCAAATGACGTATCGGAATTTATAGCTGAAAGCGTGAAGGATAACATCCGTGAATTGGAGGGGGCTCTAACGCGGGTCTGCGCATTTTCAAGACTGTATGGGACTCCAATCAATCTTGAGATGGCTCAGGATGTTCTTGCCGACATAATTTCCTCCCAGCAGGGGAATGAAATCACGGTTTCATCAATTCTCTCCACCACTGCATCCACCTTCGGATTCACGGTAGACGAGCTGAAGGGGGTTTCCCGCAAGAGACCTCTGGTTGTCGCGCGCCAAGTAGCTATGTATGTGGTAAGAGAGCTTACAGACTTGAGCTATCCCGCAATTGGCAAGGCTTTTGGCGACAAGGACCACACCACCGTCATGCACTCCGTTGAAAAAATCGAGACTCTGATGTCTCATAACAGGGAAGTGTACAACCAGGTGTCGGAAATCTTGTCGCGAATCCGCGGCGGGTATTAATCGGTGTTGATAACCATGTGCACGACCTTGTGGTAAAGCTGTGAATTCATTGTTGATTACCATCGACTTATTCCATCAATTCCACAAGGTCGGGTTTCTCAGTTGTGTGAATTGTGGAAAAGATATATTTTGTTCGTAACTCATTTACACTCATCATCAGGATTTCCAGTATCTTTTCCACAATTCACAGCACCTATTACAGTTACTAGATTTTTCTATATAAATAAGAAAGGTTGAGTTGTGAAATTTCACTGCGAGAAAGACGCTCTTTTTGAAGCCCTGAACATAGCAGGGAGAGCTCCGTCTCGCTCCGGCATGACCCCCGGGGTAAGACTGTCACTAGATGGGTCTAGGCTCCAGATTTCCGGAAAAGACTCAGATCTTTTAATTGAGGTATCACTTCCTGTGATGGGAACTGAAGACGGAACAGTCATATTGCCCTCGGCTCTGACCACAAATCTCATAAAGTCTCTTCCCGAGGGATCTGTGGAATTCTCGTCTGACGACGCATCCGCCGAAGTGGTTGGCGGACGATCAAAGTTCATCATTCAAACTCTTCTTGACATAGAGCCGCCATTTATAAAAAGCCCGGTGGGGGATATGGTCACAGTCAACGAGGAAAGCTTCAAAGAGGGCCTCAGGCAAGTAATCCGAGCTGCGGCCAAAGATGACGCCAGGGACGTTATGTACACAGGTGTTCTCTTTTCTGCAGTTGAAGATGGCTTGCGCATGGTTGCCACTGACGGTATGCGCCTCGCGATCAGAGACATTGCCGGCATGAACGTCCTCAGCGCGGATGGTGAGGTGATCGTTCCTGCCCGAGCTTTGAGCGAACTTGAGAGAATCCTTAGCTATCAGCAAAATCCCTCAGATCATCTTTCTGTGGAAATAGGCAGTAAAGACGCGATGTTCAAGATTGGCGAGATCAGTCTAACGACGAGGCTTATCGAAGAGAAATACCGGGACTATCGTCAAATTATGCAGGCTTCATACCCGAGAAGGCTCATCGTTGACAAGAAGTCATTTCTCGAGTCGGTGCGAAGGCTGAGAATCATGGCAAAGGAAAACAGAGAAATTACACACCTCAGAATGGACATAGAAGAGGGTTCGGTAAAACTAAGCGTACGGTCTCCACAGGTCGGCCAAGCCACAGAAGATTTGGACGGCATATTCACGGGGGAGCCGTTTACCATCGCATTCGATCCGGATCTATTGCTCGACGGAGCTGAAGGAGTTGTGTCAGACAGCGTGTCAATGGAATTCACAGAGATGAACAAGGCAGCTTGCATTTCGAATGTCGACAACAACAGTTACACCTATCTTCTCATGCCAATCAGGTTCTAGCCGTTATTACAGGCTGAGGACATGTTTATCAAGAGGCTTGAGCTTCATGAATTCCGCAATTACAAGGAGTTGATATTCGAGCCGAAATCGGCCGGCACGACAGTCATCGTAGGAGACAACGGACAAGGCAAGACGTCGCTGCTCGAAGCCATAAATTTTTTAGCAACGAAGAAATCTTTTCGTGGAGCTTCCAAAGAAGCCATGATCGGCTATTCCAGCGACGAGACGATAATTCGAGGTAATTTCGAGAGCTTGCTCAAGCGG
>SCQM01000059.1 GCA_004298555.1 Actinomycetota bacterium
TATATTCGATCTACCACAGAATCGGAAACTGCTGATGAAATATCATCGGCTTCTCCGTCAGCTGTGGCCCAATCAAAACCTAGCACGTCCGTCAGCCAGCCAGCGCTCCAATATTCTGTGACGCCGGACAAGTGCAGTTGCGACTTTTAGACCAGTGGCAGTCAGTGTTATGCTCCTGTCCGCGGCAATCGTGATCCAGCCATCCCTCTCAAGGCGTTGCAAAGCTTCGCTGACAGTAGGTGCGCTGACGGCTAGCCAGTAAGCAATGCGGTTCGGTCTGACGGTCTCCCCTTCAGATGCAATGCAATAGATCGTCTCCAAGTACCTGTCTACCGTGAAGCTTCGGACTCGGGACATTTAATTGTCACCGGCTACCATGGTCGAGTTCTCCTGATTCTGAACCAAGGGATCTCTATCGGTTTCCAGGCTCCCAACACTCTTTCGTGGATGCCCGATTCGAATAAAAGCCACTGTAGTTATAGCAACATAGGCTATCCATATAATCGCCTGGAGCATCGTGGGCTGCTCTGCGTAACCTAACAGCGAATGTAGTACATCACCGATGTTGCTTCCTTCAGAGAGCAAGGAGCTCGAATTCCAAAGGACTCCGTGGCCAAATGACAACCAACCAAGTTGCTGGAGGTTCTCAACCGCATCGGCCAATAAACCAGCAGCAAAGACCATCAGCAGTATTCCCAATGTTTGAAAGAATCTCCGTAAGTTGAGCCTTGCACCGAGCCGATATATCCAGAAGGCCATGACCAGTGAGATGACGAGTCCAAGAACCGCTCCGAGAAGCAAAAACTTCCCATGTATTGGAGTAGCTGCCTGTTTGGTACTGGCAAAGATTATGGCAAGAGTAAAAACCATAGTTTCCACTCCCTCGCGGCCAACGGCCTGGAATGCAAGGACTCCTAAGCCAATGCGGGTCCCTCCCGAAAGCGCCAGATCGCTCCTCCGCTGAAGCTCCTTTGCCATTGTGCGCGCATGGTGCTGCATCCAGAATGTCATGTAGGTCAGTGCGCCGGCAGCAACTAGATAAGTGCCGGTCTCAAAGTATGTCTGGATATTAGAGCCATCGTACTGATCGATTAGCAAAAAAGCCGCGACTCCACCTCCAATGACCAGGGCAAGCGCTGCAGCAATTCCGAAAAATATATCTCGGAAATATCGGCGCTGTCCTATCCGATTAAGATATGAGAGCAAGATGGCTACGATCATTGAAGCCTCAATGCCCTCACGAAAAAAGATCACAAAAGTGGGGATCATGCACCACCTGCCAGGCGTCTCGACGAGATCTGCAGTGCAGTGCAAAAATATGACAACAAAAGAATCGTCAACGTAACAACTGTCTGAACCTTCACTTAGGTTAGCCTAACCTAATTAGGTCCAAATTCCAACTGCTTTTCAGTATTAAAATCTAAAAGCCAAACCCACCACTATCATCAATCGTTCAAAGCCCCGCCATCCCCGGTTGGCCTAAATCCGCCCAATCAAGGCTATTCAGAACACGCTGCCTGGGACTCTCGATAATGCGACAAAGTACCTTCCAGGTGGGTACCCTGACTTTCTTCCCCCAGGTAACCGTTACAATCGATGCAGGCTGGGCTGACAGAATCATTGAAGAGTGGCCCTGCCTTTGCGCGCGCTATGGACGAACCGCAAATCCAAGAATTGTCGACAAACAGGGTTTTCGATAGAGCGCAAATTTCGATTTAGGGTGTCTATTTTAGTTAAGTGATCGACCGGCATTCACATCCCAAATGAGGTTCGACGCCGACACCGCCAAAATCATGGATCTTTACATCCCAGACAAAAATTGGCTGTGCCGAAGCTACCCGCCTGCCATCTGGGACTATACGACGACCAGGTCGCCACCTTTTAGAATCGCAGCTCGATCAGGCCCCACCGAGTTTTCCAATATCACCACGAAGTGCCTGGAGCAAAGGTCGTATCCTGGCAAAAAGGTCCAAGTGCCATGCCCTGCGCGGCATGTATTATCTCACGACCATCCGCCAGTCTCGGGCAGGCTGACCGCGTAATACCAGTGTGGCGATTGGCAGCTGCACTTTCACCCGTGCATGGCACTCGTCTACCACGAGGCCGGCAGCCTGTACTGCGGGTCAACGAGATGAAGAATTCCAAATTTTTCGATCTACGCCTTTGGCGTCATCAGGTTCAGGTGGACAAATCCCAGAACAGAATATCTATTGACAATATCGTAACGCTACGGTATGGTAACGATATGCCCGGATGTACCGGGTTCAAAGATTCGGATAACTTCCGAAGAAGAGAGGCGTGCTATGAGAGACGTACGACCGTGGGTAAGGGGCGAAGACTGGGTCAACCTTGTCGCAGGCGTCTACATGGCGATTGTCCCACTACTGTTCGCCACCGTATACGCCGCGTCGGCAAATGCTTACATTATGGGACCAGTGATAGCGATTCTCGCATTGCTCGCACTGGCCTACCCACGCGTGAGAACCATTGAATGGCTCCAGCTTATCGCCGGGATCTGGCTCTTCATAGGCCCTTGGACTTTAGGGTTTACTGCAACGACGCAGGCTGCTTGGAACGCATGGATTGTCGGAGCCGTAGTAGTGATATTCTCCGCTGTACGACTCGTCGAGTTGGGCGGTCACTCATTTGGAACAGGTGGGACTCACCTGCCCCATGCCGCATAAGCAAAATGCAGACCAGATCCATCTAGCTGAAATAATTGGGGACAAGACCGGAGGAATTAAAATAATCCTCCGGTCTAACATCTGGCTTATTACTGATTCGCCTGGCAGCAACAGGCGTCCCGTCTAAATTCCGGGGAGCATACGCCATTCAGAAAATAGCGGTCCTAGTGCCCCGCCTCCTACCGGTGACGCAAGTGAGAGCAATCGAAACGTCTGCAGTCCCGCAATAAGTAGGCTCGCCATGCTTGCTGGGCAACCTAAAACACTGGAGCGTTTATGCGTATTGACGACTCGGGCAGAAGCTGTAATGAGATGTGAGGAAAGGGTCTTTTAGGTCTTTTTATATCGTGCGTACACCAGATTCGTCTCATGGAGAGCCGTCACTCGCCAGAGCCAGGCACGCGCTCTCCATGGAAAATACCCGATAAAATATGCCAACCGGATCACAACATCAAAGGGAAGGTGCCAATTGGACAGCCTTGTGCGAAGTTCAATTCCCCTATCGGCGCGGACGCCTTGGGAGAACCAGGGAACTTGTCGGGGAAGCTTCGATGACCACCAGTGACCCTCGTCCAAGCGGCCAGCGTACGGCAGGGCGGCCCCGCGACCCACTGATTGCCGAAGCTATACTCGTGGCCACGCTTGAGCTGCTAGCGAAAAACGGCTTTGACGGGACCTCGCTTGATGCTGTCGCCCAACGAGCCGGAGTTGGTAAACCAACTCTCTACAGGCGATGGTCGTCCAAGCAGGATCTGGTGATCGCGGCTATTGAGAGATTGGCCGACCAAGCCGAGATGCCAGAAAGGGGAAGCCCGCGCGAGCGCCTGACTGCATTCATGGAGGAGTGGTGGAATCTCACCGCCCACCCCGAACTGCTCTCCGTCACCAGGGTACTCGCAAGCCTGCTCGGTGACGTACAGCGTCATCCCGAACTGGGAGAAGCCGTCCATCAAAGCTTTTTGCGAAATCGGCGCAATCTGATGCACGAATTGTTACTGGATGCGATCGATGCCGGCGAACTTCGCCGCGACCTTGACCTTGATATAGTGGTGGATCTTCTGTTTAGCCCACTACTCGTCAGGCGGCTGGTCACTGGAGGACCGGTCACCCCGGACGTCGCACGCGGCATTGTGAACCTGGTATTTGACGGCGGCATTGCCCACCCTGTAAAAACGACGGCCGAGACTAGATCATGAGAAAAGACCGGTTCACAAAGAAACCCCTTGTCTTATTTTGTCAGGACGAAAGACACCTTGTTGAACCGCCACAACAAACGTCGAATTCGGCCCTCTTCATCGCTTACGGCTGACCTGGTTCAGAAAGCCGGATCATGCCAAGAACCGAACCTTCCGGCTCGCCGGCGGCCAAATCTAGTTCGAGTGACTCCAAGGTTCCTTAACTTCCCAACCACTGAGATGCCCGAGCATCAGGAATGGATTGCCGCCAGAACAATCCTCGGAGCCTGGCACGGAAATTCGGCATCATATCATTTCCCGCAACCTTGCTATTCCGACACAAAGTGCTTGTGGAATCAACCGGCATAAGCTACATTGACCTTTGATACCGCGAGTCGAACCATAGGGGCTCAGCAATGACAAACAGCGACGAAGAACTGTTCCGGCAACGGGGATTCGGCAAAACTATAGGTTTTGGAAACTCTCCCGCAGTCATCGTGATCGACCTAATCGGTGCCTTCACCAATCCCGATTTACCCCTGGGGGCGCCTCTCGAGGACGTGATAACGCAGACAAACAGAATTTTGGGAGCTGCTAGGGCGCGAGACCTCCCGATTCTGTTCACATCTGTTGCTTACGAAGACCGGGATCTGCGGGATGCCGGAATTTGGGCCTCAAAGATGCAAGGCTTGATGACTCTGCGGGCATCTACTCCAGAAGTGGAGGTCGATCCCAGACTCGGCCGAATCACGACTGAAGGCCTTATTTTCAAGAAGTATGCCTCAGCATTCTTTGGCACGGATCTCTCAACCAGACTCACCACGCTGGGTGTTGATACTCTCGTGATTGCTGGGTGCACCACAAGTGGATGCGTTAGAGCTACTGCGGTGGATGCGCTGCAGAACGGATTTAGACCCATGATTGCCAGGGAGGCCGTCGGCGACCGCTCGAGCTCGGCCCATGAACAGTCCCTTTTTGACCTCCAAGCGAAATACGCCGACGTAATGAGGGTGGACGAGATCCTGAACCAGCTTAAGCAATAGCCTCGCGCCTCGCGCAAACCAGCGGGCCGCCCAGCGTACAGATCCCCAGATGACTCAACGAAAGGAGATTCGGTGGATAACACACTTTATGATTTCTGGCCGATTACCGACCGCCCGATGATTGAATGGCCCAACGGCGCGAAAGTGGCTTTTTGGCTTGGGCTGAATATCGAACATTATGAAGTTGACAAGCCTTCGACGAGCATTTTCCCAGGAACAGCCGGCCTAGCTCCGGATCCCCTCAATTACGGCTGGAGAGATTACGGTCCCCGCGTAGGCCTCTGGCGAATGGCAGACGTTATGGCAAAACATGGAGTCCGAGGCAGCGTGCTTCTAAACTCGGATGTCTGCGTCCGATTCCCACAAATCATTGAACTTGGCAACGCGCGTGACTGGGTTTGGCTTGCCCACGGAAAAAACAACTCGATTTTCCAGGCTGGATTTACTGAGGACGAGGAACGCGAGTATCTGTGCCAAGTCGTCGACACTCTAGTGGCCGGAACTGACCATTCACCTAAAGGATGGCTGGGCCCCGCTCTGACCGAAACCTACAATACGCCTAAACTGCTGGCCGAACTTGGTCTAACCTACGTGTGCGACTGGTGCAGTGATGATCAGCCTTTCCCACTCAAAGTTCCAGGTGCCCGGATGATCTCCGTCCCCTATTCGATAGAAGTAAACGACATTCCGCTCTTCGTTGGCAAGAGCATGTCTGGGGACGATTTCTACCGTCTGGTTATGGACCAGCTCGAGACTTTGGTTGAGTCCGCTTCCCCCAGTGGTTTAGTCATGTCCCTGGCAGTGCATCCATTTGTCACCGGCCAACCATTCCGCCTCAAATACCTTGACAAAATCCTTGGTGAAATAGCCGCGGCACGTAATGTTTGGTTAACAACCAGCGATGAAATCGCAGACTTTTATCTGGAAAAGTACTACGATTTGGCCGCGGCCAGCATCTATGCCAGACGAGAACAAGGTATAGAAACCTAATCCTAAAGTCGGCACACATGGAGGCGACGCCTTGAAAATCCTGATAACCGGAGCAGGTCTAATCGGCTGTTATGCAGCCGCACGCCTTAGCGATGCGGGACACGATGTTGTTTTGTTCGACCTATCTCCGCCCGCGGAATACATTAGCAACGTAATTGCCAAGAGGGACATCGTTATCCGGACAGGCGATATCGTCAATATCCGCGGAATCCCTGAACTCCAACCGAACTATGAAGACGACAACATAGATATGATCGTCCACACGGCCGGTGTCATCGGCGGGAACGCTCGGGCAAATCCATACGGGGCAATGCGCACCAATCTCCAGGGAACAATAGAGCTCGCTGAAGCAGCCCGTTTGTCGCGGGTAAAACGAATCGTCTACGCAAGTACACATGGTGTTTATGACTTGGACAAGATTCGCGAGGCACCTTTTGTTGAAAATGCTCCAGTAACGGCAGAATCAGTATACGGAGCAACGAAGCTATCGAGCGAGCATGTGCTGCAGGCATTCGGAAGGGCATTCGGGATGCAGATAGTTGTACTGAGATTCACAAACATTTTCGGATACGGTGAATTTATCGGCGGATCATCAGGAGGCATCGCGTTTCAACAGCTGCTCGAAGCCGCTCTTGATAGTGCCACAGCGTCAATTCCACAGCCGCTCAATGGACCTGGTGAATGGCTCTATGTCAAGGATGCCGCGTCTGCAATACAGCAAGCACTTGAACATCCTCTCATAAAGAATTTCACACTTCTCAATATTGGATCCGGCGTTCTATCTGACGAAAATGACATCGTTCTCGCAACGAAACAATTCCTTCCCAAAGCTGAGTTCCTGAGCTCCAAAACCCAAGGTGCACCACAAAAATCAACCGAACGGCATCAGCCCTTTGAACTCAGCGCCGCCGAAAGTGAAATCGGCTTTCATCCCCAGTTCAGCCTGCACGACGGAATTGCGGACTTTATCGAAGAATTGAAAAGGGCACGCAACGTGCCAGGCCATCGATGAACTCACCGGGTTTGATCACCACAATCAGTCAACCCTGAGCAGATGGCAGAGCCTTTAGATGCAAAATGCCAAATCCTGCTTGGCGGCCGTCCCAATATCCAGCCACGATCGTTTTAAAGGACGGATCTACCAACAACATGGCCAGTCCTCGAACGCTTTCCCTTTATCTCAGAACCCGCTCCGTGAACCAGCTCATCCCCGGAAAGCCCCGAAGTTCTGTGCCAGCTGGTCAGCCGAGCGACTTGGCGGCCTAGAAATACCCCCTGCGCCCAAGTATGAGATGGCAAACTGTATTATTGCGCGAAACGGGGGCAACTGGCCAAATGTCTTCTAGCACCAACAATTCGGTTTCAAACTGGAGACTGAGGCAAAACTTCCTTAGGTTCTTTGTGTTCTGCAATGGTGCGGCGGTAATGGCTGTGGAATTCAGCGCCCAGCGCTTGCTTGAACCATTTTTCGGAAATTCCGAGATAGTATGGGCAACCCTTATTGGTCTCATCCTTCTGGCACTGTCTGCAGGATACGCCTTGGGCGGGCGCATAGCAGACAAGTGGCCTGTTCCGAAGGGAATGGCATTGCTCACAGTATTCGCCGGCATCTTTGTAGCATTGTTGCCTCTGCTCGCAAATCCACTGCTCTCATCAGTATCAGGCGGATTGCTCAATACCCCTTCCGGACTCGTCATTGCGTCGCTTCTAGGTACGGCAGCACTATTCGTGCCCCCGGTAATTGCATTGGGAGCAGTATCGCCCTACGCCTTGCGGCTCCTCATACGAAACACCGAGATGGTAGGGCACAAGACGGGATCGCTCTACTTCTGGTCCACCTTCGGCAGCCTGGTGGGAACATTTCTGCCAACTCTTTACACAATCCCCACCTTTGGCGTGAGGGCTACCATTTGGATCTCGGCCACCATACTTCTTTTGCTAGGACTTGGAACACTGGGCACCAGGATTTACCTTATCCTCAGTCTTCTCCCGCTGGCAGCGAGCCAGCTGGCCCCTCCCGTGCTAAAGCCAGTACATGGACTTATTAAAGAGGTCGAAACTCCCTATCAGTTCGCCGAGGTCTACAAGATCAATCGGGTTGATACAGCGCTGTCGGTAAACGACTCTGCGGGAATCCAGTCAATCTATACTCCAGGACGCCTAACCGGCCTGTACTACGACGCCTTCCTGATACTCCCATTCATATTCCCCAGAAAACAACCTGTTAATACCCTGCTCATCGGGATGGCTGCCGGCACGATCCCAACCATGTACGCCAGGGACGTGGATCCCTTTCGTGCAGCGGTACCGGTCACAGGAGTCGAAATCGATCAGGAACTGGTAAACCTTGGAAAGAAATACTTCGACCTGAAACCTGCAGCTGCCCACGTCATAAATGCCGATGGCAGGGTTTATGTCAGAACTTCTAATTCAAAATTCAGCATGATGATAGTGGATGCTTACAGCCAGGAAATCTATATACCATTTTATCTCACGACAAAAGAATTCTTCCAAGAATGCCTCACCCTCCTCAATTCCAACGGGATCCTGGCAATCAACGTCAACTCCACCTCGCCTAGCGCTCCGCTTCTAGAAGCCATCGAGCGCACTCTTGAAACCGTTTTCCCCCATGTATACCTTGCCAAAGCCCCGGGGGAATACAATGAACTGCTCGTGGCAAGCCGGAATCGAGTTGAGCTGCCCCCCATTAGTGCCCTGCCTCCTTTTCTCGGCGAAGTCAGGAATTCACTGGCCTCTACCTGGCATACACCAAATCCCGGCAAAGGGCCCATTTTAACGGATGATCATGCGCCCGTTCAGGAAATGACAAATGCCATGATTTTCCAGCAGCTGGGTGCCAAGAAATAATTTCCGGACAAACGAGCTTGCTAGCGGTATCACCTCGAAGATCCTTCTTCACTTATGAAAAGTCATGCTGCTTTGCTCGGCTGGATTTGACTGAAGGGAAATCGATGGAGTTGGCGTCAATCGGGGCACCGAGACCAGGCCACGTTGGGTTTCACTGGTCGAGACCCAGCTTACAGACAGGAACGCGAATGAGAACGGTACCGGAGCCTCTTATGGCTGGCTTGAGGGCGGCACAAGAGGCCCGAGTCAAAGCCAAGCGGGAGGTAATGGATCTATGCCTCTGAAAGTCCAACTTCGGTGCGCGCCTGGGGAGCAAATTGAGTCGTATAGAGTTCGGCGTATAGGCCATCCTGGGCAAGCAGATCCAAATGGCGCCCCCGCTCGACAATACGTCCTTCCGAAATAACGAGAATCTGGTCTGCATCGCGAACAGTTGAGAGTCTGTGAGCTATAACGATGGAAGTCCGTCCGCTAAGCGCTGTCTTCAAAGCAAGCTGGACTGCGACCTCCGACTCAGAGTCCAGATGGGCTGTTGCCTCATCAAGAACCACGACATCCGGAGCCTTGAGCAAAAGCCTGGCAATGGCCACTCTTTGCTTTTCTCCACCTGAAAGGCGATATCCACGCTCCCCGACCTCAGTATCAAGGCCGTCTGGCAGAGACTCGATTAGCGGAAGGATCTGAGCCGACCGAAGAGCTTCAAAGAGTTCTTCATCGGTAGCGTCCGGCTTCGCATACAGGAGATTCGAGCGCAAGGTCTCATGAAATAGGTGAACATCCTGGGTTACGACTCCGATCACTGCTTGGATCGAATCGAGAGTTGCATCCCTGAGATCTATCCCATTTACAAGGATCGCCCCGTCGCTCACATCATATAATCGTGACACCAGATGGCTCATCGTCGTCTTGCCGGCTCCTGATGGTCCGACCAACGCGACAAGCTCACCCGGCTCGGCATGAAAACTGACATCAAAGAGTACCTGGCTTGTGGGGGTCTGGTCAAGAACTGCCACCGATTCCAGGGACGCAAGTGAGACCTCCTCGGCTGTTGGATAGCGGAAATCTACGTGCACGAAGTCGATTGAGGCGGGTCCTCTTGGAATTGCGACTGCGCCTGGCTTTTCGTCGATCATCGGTACAAGATCAAGCACCTCAAAGACACGATCAAATGACACTAGAGCAGTCATCACATCGACCTGCACATTGCTCAATGCTGTCAGCGGCGCATACAGCCTGGTTAAATATTGCGTCAATGCCACGACCGTACCAACAGCCAAAGCTCCCTTAGCGGCGAGAACACCGCCCCATCCGTAGACCAACGCTGTAGCAAGAGAGGCGACCAGGAGCAGCGAAGCCATGAATATCCTTGTGTACATTGCCTGGGTAATGCCAATGTCGCGAACCCGGCCAGCCTTTTCCTCGAAACCCTGGATCTCGTCTTTGCGGTGTCCGAATAGCTTGACAAGCATTGCACCTGCAACGTTAAACCGCTCAGTCATGGTGTTGGTCATCTTGGCATTGAGGTTGTAGCTCTCTCGTGTTATCGACTGAATTCTTTTGCCAACAAAACGTGCTGGAACAATGAATAATGGGAGAAGGATCAAGGCGACAATTGTGATTTCCCACGACAGCACGAGCATTGCTGCCAACATGATCGCGACACTAATGAAGTTACTGACCACAGACGAGAAAGTATCAGTAAAGGCCCTCTGTGCGTCAAGAACATCATTGTTCAACCGACTCACCAATGCGCCGGTCTGGGTCCTGGTGAAAAAAGCCACTGGCATCTTTTGGAAGTGGGCAAATACTTTCGTTCTCATGTCGAAGATCAAACCTTCGCCGACACGCGCTGAAATCCATCTTTGCCAAAGAGACAACCCGACGTCCACCAACGCCAGAACGCCAACAAGCAGAGCAAGTTTTACGATCAGCGAAGGATTCCTTTTCAGTATTCCATTGTCGATGATGGAGCGGTATATAAGAGGGCTTGCGGCGGTCACCACGGCATCGAAGACTATCAGTATTAGAAAAACCGCCAGCATCCATCTGTAAGGCCGTGCGAATCCCGCAATGCGGCGTAAAAGCCCGGCCGGGAGCTTCTGTTGCTTGACTGAACCGTCCCGGCCAAAGGAACGCATCATCCCCCAGCTACCCATTCCTCCACGCATTGGATTCATCGGATACCCCCTTCACCGCGCGAAAGAATTCCTGTGCCGCTTACAGCAACTCCTGTCCCATCGCGACCACTATCTGGGGAATCCGAGTTTGAACAGACGATGCTTAGCAGCCTGGAAAGTTCCTGACACTCGGATTGAGATAGCCCCCGGAAAAGTTCCTCCGCGGTCGACTTGCGGGCCTCATCCAGCTGAGCAAGCAAGATACGCCCCTTGTCAGTAATGGCAATCTGGATCGACCGTCTATCGGCGTGATCACTTAGCCTTTCCACAAGCCCATTTGCCTGCAATGCATCGATTTTGGTTGTCGCAGACCTCGGAACAATATCTAATTTCGCAGCAATATCGACCATTCGCAGCGGAACATCCGCCCGTGCGACAATGCGCAGCACTTGCGCCTGGGCGAATGTAATCCCAAGCGGCATGAGCTGAGAGCTGAAATTACGCCGGAACTTCCGTGCCGTGTAAGCAACAAGTTCGGAGAGCCGTACGCAGTTGGCACTGCCGTGAGCTGCTTCAGCAATAGGTTTGGCGACGTTATTGGATTCAATCATCATG
Source organism: Actinomycetota bacterium (assembly GCA_004298555.1). Lineage (GTDB taxonomy): Bacteria > Actinomycetota > Acidimicrobiia > Acidimicrobiales > Acidimicrobiaceae > SCQM01. The sequence goes on from SCQM01000059.1 coordinate 11,493, forward strand.
TAATTCTCGGTCTCTTTACTGAGTCAGGCTCATTATGAGCATAGGCTCGTTAATGCCTGACATATAGCGGGCCGTCGAAAACTTCCAGCGGAATTCGTGATGTGCGGCTCGCGCGAAGCCATTTTTTCGCAAAGCGTTTAATAAGGCGGCTTCAGCAGGTGACTTCAGCGAAGGCAGAGGCCGCTCTCCATTAGCAGATAATCACGCCATTTTGGACGCCAAATAGAGAGACTGACTGTGCTGCTAGGAAGTTGGTGGCACAGCAGAACTAGCCCTAACGACCTGCGACATCGAAAGACCAGATATAACCAGTGCGCCAAGAGCTGCCAAGCGCGCCCAAGGCCTCGGCAAACTGGATCCCAAACGAAATCGCCCTGGACCTGCAATAATCAAACCTAGAGCAAGGGCTAGATTTGTGAGTGGAAGCTCGAATCCTCCATCCCGAGACAGCGGACCTTTCGTGCGGAGAACTGTGGTTGCCACAGCCATCGAACCGGCAATTGCCAAGGGCCCAAGGGGATCAGCAATGCCTGTTGCAGTCATAAGGCCGCCACCCAGCTCGCTGGCGCCAGCGAAAGCAGCCGCAGCCTTTCCCGGCCGCAAGCCCATGGACTCAAAGCCCACGGCCGCGGCATCAAGACCTTGACCTCCGAAGGATCCAAATAGCTTTTGCGCACCGTGAACGGCCAAGTAGCCGCCCAAAACAGATCGCGATGCCAGTAACAAAATGTGTCGCACTTATCCCGAACCTCCAGTATTCACTGCAACGACGCGAGATTCCGAGCAGTGGTTTAGAAACTTTTACTTGCTTTAAGTCCCTATTTTACCTCAGGGTGAAAAATACGCTGAATCTCACCCTTTGACCATTGCTGCAATATGTGTTTGGGAATGACAGACTTCCTCAACCATCGTCGGCATCCAATATCCAGGTCACGGTCCTAAGGAAGCTAAATTTCGTGAGATTATCAGCGCTCAGTCTGGTCTGCGGACTTCACAGCGAAGAAAGCACAGCTCCAAATCACGAAAATGCGCGATGACGTTCAGGCTCTAACAGCCTCTTGGGAAATCTCGGAATTTAAAAAGGAAAGAGCATCTACTTGTTGACTGAGGTTTCCCACCGGAATGATCGATATGTCAGATGCGCCTGCCTCCACAAATTCCGTCAGGCGCTCCTTGACTGTCTCAGGTTCACCCCAGATCGCATATCTTGCAAAGCGCTCAAACGGCAGCCGATAAAATTTCTCCATCGCCACAGACAACTTGCTTCGGGATGACTTCGGTTCGCCAACACAGGCCCAAATAACCATTCCAGCCTTTACATCCCTCTGGGTTTCAGCAGTGAGTTCATCTAGGCGTATCTTTAGCGAGGCAAACTTCAAGGAATCTAGAAACAGCCCATCCCATCGGTTACCGGACCTTGCTGCCCGAAGGAGTGCCCTCTCGGAACGGCCACCTATGACGATTGGCGGATGCGGTAATTGAACGGGCCGGGAGATGCTCCTTAGATCTTTAATCTTGAAATGACTCCCTTCAAAATTAACCTCCTGCGTCTCCCAAAGTGAGGTAATTACTGCCAATGCCTCATCAGTCCTTTCACCGCGGCGATGCAAATCCACCCCCATGGACTCAAACTCAACTGGCCAGTCTCCACCCACTCCGACTCCAAGTTCGATTCGGCCATTAGAAAGCATGTCTAATGACGTGAAGGCGTGGGCCACTTGGATGGGATGACGCAACGGCAAAACCATGACCTGGACAGCGACTCTTACCCTGGTGGTAGAGCTTGCAAGGGCTGCGAGACAAACCACCGGATCAAATGTGCGCACGTGAGAAGCCACTAGATGGTCGCTTACCCCCACGCGATAAAAACCTGCCTCTTCGACTTGTCGTCCCAATTCCCCCAGGGTCGCCAATTCAAATGTCGAGTCCGGTGTATCCAGCAACAGAATGCCCAAATTCACTCCGATATTCCCATTAACCATGTCTTACCCCTTTATAAGAAAGAACAGATAACCCCTAGATCAATGATCCAACCCGCTCATTGGCGCATTCGCCCTACGTTTTTTATACCTAACCTCCCCAGTTCATTTGTCACAGGTAACCGCCCACATCCTGAGCGAAATTACTCAGTTTGAAATCTCCCTTTACTGGAAACAGTGGCAGACTGCCTGGCTACAATTGCGATAAGCGGCTGTCTTCTGGAAAATCTAGGAAAATAAATGCGAAAGCAGCATCCTGATTCGATCAATGGTCGCGGCAACGCGAAACTATTAGTCATTCCGCAATGAGCTCGATAATGAGTTGATTGCCCTAACGAAGAACGAATAGGTCACCTTCACTCGCACCAACTCCTCCTGATCGAAGGCATTATTTCCCGATCCATCCGTAATCACAACGCCTCACTCGCGTCTCTAAGAAAGAGCATCAATGAGTAGCGGCCCACGAAAGGTGCCGCGAGCCTAAACCAATTCTGCTACCACTTGAAGCCCTTAGCAACTTACGCCTAAACATTTGCTGTGTGATTCCAAGTGTTGCACAAATGTTGCCCTCTATCCCAAATTGAGACCCCATGCAATGCCGAGGGGATTTGGCAGGCCAGCCATGAACTCCCGGGCAGGTAAACGACCACAACTTCCCAAGTCATCATCCGCCCAAGAATCCCTACACATGATTTTGAGTAAGTCTGAATTTAGTGGAGCGCGTAACTCGGACCCGATGGCATGCCACATCCGACAGCACCAACGACCCAGGTTGCGATTGCCTAATGAACTCCCAGAAGGAGCGACCATCACGGCAAGAACCCGCATGCTACGCGGGCGGCCCTGCTTAATCCAGAGATTGTGCTACGCATGTTCTAGTGATCGAAATAAGCCCGCAAGCCCTCCGGTTGATCCGTGGGGTCAAGGGCAGTCGTGGCAAAGCCACGAGGACTGTCACTCCCAGGGTTTAAGATAACCGTATGAGCATCCGCCAGTGACTGTATTCCCAACCATGCGGGGAAGAAGAAACCTTCTATCGCCAATGCTCCGATTCTCATTTCGTCAATAACTTGGGCCTCCAGCGGAGAAACCTCTGGCAACCTGGCCGTATACAGAGGATCGACACCGCAGCTCAGATGCGTGAGCTGCCTGAGGTGCGTAATACCTTCACTTGGCCCGGGCAGGCTCATCTGTCGTCCAGCAAGGCACCTAATGCTTAGGAATCCGACCCCGGCGAAGCCGTCCGTCCCACAATCTGTTCAGTCAGATCGTGAATCTTTGTGGCGAGGTCGTGAACTTGCTGGGTCAAAGCGGTGTTCGATTCAAGCAAGTCGTCAATCTGATGAGTCTCCTTGTAATGATGAGCTGCAAGTATCTCATCGCGCTGTGCTGCCCTGTTCTGGCTCATCATGATGATCGGCGCTTGAAGACCAGCCAGACCGGAGAGAACTAGATTCAGCGCGATATAAGGATACGGGTCAAACGGGCGACTTGACAACACCCTTTGAATCAGGACCGAATTGATAACCATCCATATGATTATCAGACCGAGAAAGATAAAGATGAAAGGCCATGATCCCCCAAAACTAGCGATGTTATCTGCAACTCGCTCTCCTAGAGTACGGTCGTCATGAGCAGCTTGAAGCGCAGGGTGAAAGTGCTGTTTATGGTGGCTCCAAGGAAACCAGCTACTGCGCGCTGGACCCTCGATGGAGCTAGGGCTGTTGACAGTCATTTCGTCACCTTTCTCAACTGGCCAGGAGCAGCGGGCAGGTGCCAATGCCCGTAATGCGCAAGCATACTCCAGGAGGTTTCGAAAGAAGCGCCAAAATAATGCTTGCAATCGAATGCTGCGCAGTAGCTAACTCCATCATTTCCTTGGCCTGAAGCGCCATACAAACAACTGCTAATTATCCTGCATGAAAAATACCTCGAACACGGCTTAGCCTTGCGTTTCCCGATAGGTTATTAGGCTCGATCTAAAATCGGCAATAAGCAAGCTCACAGAGGTAGATCTTGAGTAATTCAGCAGAGAAACAGGATACCCCTGGTCGGCTCATTGGCGTCGGTGTTGGCCCTGGCGATCCCGGCAATCTCACCCTCAGAGCCATTGAAACGCTTAAATCCGCAGATCGGGTGATCGCCCCATGCTCCGCGGCAGACTTCCAAGGCAGAGCTGAAAGCATCGTTCGACAGGCACTCCCGCAAATCACGTGTCACAGAATTGTGTTTGACATGAGCCCCGGCGAAACGGGTGTTCAGGCTAGGCGTAGAGGCGCCAAAGAGGCAGCCAATAGCCTGTTGGCTTGGCTACTAGAAGGAATGACTCTAGCCTTTGTTACTCTTGGTGACCCAAATGTATTTTCAACATTTTCCCTGGTGGCAAAGGAAGTGTCTGATCTAGCACCTGAAATAGAGATTAAGACCATTCCAGGGATAATGGCATTCCAAGAGGTCGCGTCAATGAGCGGATTGAACCTGCTGGACGAGACCGAAAAGCTGTTCCTTGTCACCGCATTCGAAGGGATTGACGATGTCAAAGAGTCTCTCCAACACCCAAACGCCGCAGTCGTGATATACAAAGGTGGCCGCCAAATCGCCAGAATTAAAAAGGCTTTGCACGATGCTGGGCGTCTCGAGGATGCCACCGTCGGAGAACTGCTTGGCCTTGAAGGCGAAAGGATTATAAAGCTTGCCGAGGTGGAAGACCCATCGATCTCCTACCTGGCCACCATAATATCTCCTCCAACCCGAAAGTGACTTCTGAACTGCAATTGAAAATCAGATTCAACTTAGAAAAGAGATCGAATTGATTAGCTTCGTAGGTGCCGGACCGGGAGATCCCGACCTGATAACCCTAAAGGGCCAAAATCGCCTAGCCCAGGCGGACATCGTCATATGGGCCTCATCACTTGTACCCGAGGAGCTTCTTTCGCACTGCAGCAGCAAATCCGTGATAATGGACTCTGCCGGAATGACCCTGGAGGATGTCCTGGAAGTCTATTCAAAGAGCAGCGAGAGCAACGTTGTCCGCCTTCATTCCGGAGATCCTTCCATTTACGGCGCCATCCAAGAGCAGATCGATTACTGCATAGAGCACGACATCAGTTTCGAAATCGTGCCTGGCGTGTCATCAATGGCGGCCGCCGCAGCGATCCTCAAACGTGAACTTACGGTTCCCACACTGTCTCAGAGCGTGGTGTTCACCCGGTTGGCTGGCAAAACAAAGTCCTCCATGCCCGATAAGGAAAAAATAAGCGCGTTTGCACGGATTGGTGGGACTCTAGGGGTATTCCTATCCGGCGCAAGGCCGCAGGAGCTTCAAGACGAGCTACTTTGCGAGGGATCGGCCTTCAATGAATCAACCGCTGCCGCGATTGTGATAAGGGCAACCTGGAGCGACGAACAGATTATCATGACAACGCTAGGGTCGTTAGCCAAAGAAATGGCTTCCAGTGGAGCGAATCGAACAGTTTTGGTTATTGTGGGAGATGTACTTAGCGGACCGACACAAAGATCGCATCTCTATTCGCCGAACTATGCGCACCGATTCCGGAAACGGTCATTACCCGGCACCACTGAAGGCCGCCCGGTAAAGGAACGCCCCTAAGACGAGGAACTGCACGGAGTCTTCGAGCTGATGCGTTTCTATCGATGCGTGAATAAACTTACGAGTCAGCGTGAGATTAAGGATTGGCAGTGAGTCCAACAGAGCCCAAAGAACTGCGTACTGGCTGGACAACTGGAACATGTGCTAGCGCCGCCGCCAAAGCCGCGGTTGTGCTTCTCGTGACCGGAAAACTTCCGATGCGAATCGAGGTCCATCTACCATCAGGACAAGCCGTTTCCTTCCCTGTTGAAGACTCGGGCGACGGCGGTGCTGTCGTAGTGAAAGATGCAGGTGACGACCCAGACTGTACCGATGGAGCCCGCATGACCGTTCACGCCAAAGAGATATCGCCCTCAGGAGATCTCATATTCGCCGCCGGCCAGGGCATCGGCACGATCACCAAGCCAGGCTTGGGCCTGCCGATTGGAGCACCGGCTATCAATCCGGTGCCGGCAAAGATGATTACTCAGGCGGTACGGGAAATTACGGAGAAAGGGGTCCAGCTTACCTTCAGCGTTCCCGGCGGAATCGAAATGGCGAAAAGAACCACAAATGCGAGACTCGGTATAATGGGCGGCATTTCAATCCTTGGGACAACCGGAATAGTGCGCCCATTTTCGACTGCGGCATACAGGGCATCAGTGGTGCAACAGATCAATGTCGCAGCGGCCCAAGGCGAAAAGCAAATAGTTCTGGCAACCGGTTCGAGGTCCGAAAAATACGCCATGGATCTTTTCCCTGGACTTGATGAGGTCTGTTTCGTCGAAGTCGGGGACTTCACGGGGATCGCCTTGAAAAGTGCCGCGAAAATGGGGGCAACCAAAGTCACCTGGGTTGGGATGGTTGGAAAGATCTCAAAGCTGGCCAACGAAGTAATGATGACGCACTTCCACCATTCCGACCTAAATAACCAGGTCTTGCTTGAAGCAGCAAATCTAGCGAAGGCATCAACGCCAGTAGTCGAAGCCGCAACTGCCACAAATACAGCACGACACTTCTTTGAGGTATGCCTTGAGGAAAAGGAACTCCAACCTCTAGAAATCCTTTGCCAGATGGCCAAGAAAGCCTGCCTAGATCATGTTTCGAAACCCGTCGATCTCGAGGTGATCATGGTGGACTTCGAGGGCAAGAATGTAGTCGCCCGTGCCTAGGAAGATGTTCGTAGTTGGAATCGACGGGTCAGGCCGCTTCGGGATAGATAACGACCAAATTGAGGAAATGCTGGCTCAAAGCCAAGCCGTGCTGGGATCGACAAGACAGATCACCCTTTTACAGAGCAGATGCAGATCGCCGCTTCCCCGGGAGCTGAACTGGAATCTGGGAATTGATCAACTTGTTTACGAGATATCGCTGATAAAGGGCAATCTGTTTGTCCTAGCTTCGGGGGATCCGGGCTATTTTGGGATCGTCAGGCTTCTGAGAAGCAAGCTTCCGGACTTTCACCTCGTGGTTTATCCGATGATATCCTCGGTCTCTCTAGCGTTCGCCAAAGCAGGCACCAACTGGGAAGACGCCGCCGTGATTAGCGCACACGGCAGAAGCTATCAAAGCGTGATAATAGAACTACTAAGAGCTCTCGATGCACGGGATCTAATCAACAAGATCGCCGTACTATGTTCTCCGGAACACCCCCCACAATTTATAGCACAGCTTTTTCTGGAGGCGGGTGCGCCATTCGACCGTTATCTCGTCTGCACGAACCTGGGAGGCGTCGATGAAACCGTCGTCGAAGCTCCCCTTGAAGCGATCACGCAGATGGCATTCGATCCTCTTTCAATCATTCTGGGAATTCGAAACCTCGCCGGAGAAGAAGCCTCCATTTCAAACCTTCTACCGGTTGGATCGGGCGAAAACTTCCTCCATCGCGGGAAGATGATAACCAAGTCCGAAGTTAGAGAGGTCATCCTATCGAAACTTCTGCCCCATCTCTCCAACCAATCAAGCTGCCTTTGGGATCTCGGCGCAGGCAGCGGGAGCATTGGCCTCACAGCAATCGAGAAGATTCCGAATCTCAAGGTCTTTCTTGTGGACAAGGACCCTATCCAAATAAGGCTCCTAGAACTTAACTCTTCCAGACATCCCACAGCCAACGTCATTGCCGGAAAGTCACAGGATGTGGTCTGGCAATTGCCAAATCCAAACGCCGTATTCATAGGAGGGGGCGGACTTGAGGTGCTGGATCGACTGAAAGAAAGACTCACTGAGCCGACCTTTGTTGTCCAGTCATTTGCGGCGCTAAATCGGGCCATCAAAGGGGCAGACCAGCTAGGGAATTTAATGCAAATCATGCTTCAGACCGGGCGGCGTTTCCCGGATGGCACCTGGCATCTCCAGGGAGAAAATCCGGTATTTATAGCCTGGGGCTTGCTAGGGTGAACATCAATATTATGGAAACGCTGGCCATTGCCCTAAATGAACGCGGCGCCAAGACTGCGGTCAAACTTGGACTCCCCGTCGAGATCGGCAAGCCCGGTTTTATTCTGGACCAGTACTGGAATTCAGGCAAGACTCTGGTTCTCATCATGGCCCTCCCGATCGCGGTCAGACTCTTGTCAAAACGGGAACTTTCCAAGGAAATTGACCCAATCGTGATTGCCGTCGACGAATCCGGAAAATTCATTATTCCGGTCCTGGGAGGCCATAAAGGTGCCAACCGTTTCGCTGACGAACTTGCAAGCCGGGGCAACGGCACCGCGGTAGTCACAACCTCATCAGATATCGCCGGCATTGCGGCCATCGACGGTCTTAGCGGCTTCGTTGCGCGCGGTGACGTGGCAGCTGTCATTGAGACCATGCTGGAGGGAAACCACCCAGTTGTCGAATACGCAATCCCATGGCCCGGACCCATCCATCTGTCCAGTGGAACAGGCCCAGCCAAGGTGATCATCTCCGACTCGACAACTGCGCTCGAAAGTCAAGCGGCCCCAACGGTCCAACTTATTCCACCAAGCCTCGTAGTGGGGATCGGCTGTTCGAGCAATGCATCCGTCGATGATGTCTCAGAATTAATTCGCTCAGTTTTTCTGGAAAACAGGCTTGAGGTCCGGGCCATAGCAAAGCTGGCAACGATCGACATACGGGCCGGCCATCCAGCGATCACTGGGCAGAAGATGCCGGTCGAATACTTTTCATCCCGGGAACTATCGCAAATCGCCGTTCCAAATCCCTCACAGAAAGTCAAATCCCACGTAGGCACAGCTTCGGTCGCTGAAGCCGCAGCCATAGCGGCATCTGGCTCAACAGATCTGATTGTGACCAAGGCCAGAAACAAGGTCGCAACAGTCGCCGTCGCCCGAAGGAGAGCTAAAGGACATCTCAAGCTTGTCGGATTGGGCCCCGGAGAAGCAATGATGAGAACTCCAGAGGCTGTGGAAGCTGTAGTCAGTTCGGAAATTGTTATCGGCTATCGACCATACATACAGCAATGCCACGAGCTGCTCTCTCCCCACCAGCTAATCATCAGATCTCCGATTGGCGAGGAGAACCAGAGGGCCCAAATCGCCGTGGAGCACGCCATGCAGGGGCGCGTGGTTGCGTTGGTATGTTCCGGAGATCCCGAGATCTTTGCCATGGCCACGATCAGCTTCGAGGTCCTTGAAGCACTTTGCGACGAGAAGAAAATATGCGATCCGCAAAAGTACCTTGACGTCTCAGTAATTCCGGGAGTCACCGCAGGATTAGGAGCCGGAGCACTGCTCGGAGCTCCCCTCGGACACGATCATGCCTATCTCTCACTGTCCGATTTGATAACCCCCTGGGGAACCATCGAAAAACGGATACAAGCTTTCGGCGAGGCAGACATTGCGATTGTCATATACAATCCGCAATCCAAAACCAGGACATGGCAACTCCCCAAGGCTCTGGAAATTCTCTCTAACTATCGTCCCCGGACTACACCGGTAGCCGTGGTCAAGAATGTCGGCAGGCACGGAGAATTGAAGCAGATATATACGCTAGAAACCTTTGACCCGGCCACGGTGGACATGACTTCCTTGGTTATAGTGGGATCCTCCACGACGCGCCGCTTTGGCGACTACATTTTTACTCCACGGGGATACACGATTTAGACAATGACGTCAAAGACTTTTTTGTTGGGAAGATTAGAAATCTCGGACTCATGCACAGCGTGCGGCGCATGCCTTTGGACCTGCCATTCTAAGGCTCTTCACAAAGGAAGGCATAAACCTGTTTTCATGTTCGAACGCTGCGACTTCTGCTTTGCATGTATCGAAGTCTGCCCTAGGGATGCGATATTTGAGGTATCGCCGTGATTCACCCGATTGAAAAAAAGAGTTATCAGATTCTGTCCGATCAATTCGATTTCTCCGGCTTCGATAATTTCCAGCAAGCCGTTGCCAAGCGTGTAGTCCATGCGACGGCCGATTTCGATATGGCACGGTCAATAACCTTCTCACACCGTGCTGTCGAGAATGGTGTTGCGGCGATCAGATCTCAGGCGCCGGTCATCTGCGACGTTGAGATGGTGAGAGCCGGAATCACCAAGTACCCAACCTCCTGCTATCTATCCCAGGCCAAATCCAGAGAAACAGGACTGCCAACCCGTAGCTATGCGGCAATGACAATGGCCGCCAAGGCGCATCCAACTGGAGCGATATTCGTGATCGGGTGCGCGCCAACAGCCTTGTTCGCCCTGCTCGAGCTGGCCACCTCTCCAGGATTCCAGCCCGCCCTGATCATCGGTCTCCCCGTCGGATTCGTTGGAGCGGCCGACTCAAAAATGCAACTTGTTGAATCCTCTCTACCTTTCGTTACCAACGTCGGCGACAAGGGAGGTTCTGCCGCCGCGTGTGCGGCATTCAACGCACTTCTTGCTTTAGCCACCAGTCAGGATAACGATGACATCTGATTCAGATACAGCAATATTGGTTGTCGGCCATGGCACCAAATCCCGCCATGGAATAGAACAGTTCAACACCGTGATCGACCTGTTGAAAGACCATACCCGGTTTCCAGTCGGCCAGGCGTTCATAGAATTCGCAGAACCTGACATACAGAACGGAGTGGCAAACCTGGTCGCTCTCGCCAAACCAAAAAAAATCATAGTCGTGCCCCTGCTTCTCCTTGCGGCTGGACACGTTAAAAACGATGTGCCTTTTGGGATCACAAAAGCCAGGGTTGCATATAAGAAGATAATTTTTCACTATGCACGGGATCTGTCGATCACTCCCGCGCTCCTCGACATCGTAGAAGATCGGGCTTTGCATCCATTCTCTGACATGAAGCCACTAGTCGGCCTTAGAAGCCAGCCGGAATTCACGCTGCTTGTTGGCCGTGGGTCAAGCGATCCAGATGCCAATTCGGACCTGTACAAGATCGCGAGGCTCCTGAGCGAAAGAGGACGCCTAGGCCAAGTCGAGCCCGCATTCATCTCGTTAGCCAAACCTGGTGTGCCTGAGTCTCTGGATAAGTTAAGATTGCTGGGAGCAAACCGGATAACCGTGGCACCATACTTTCTTTTCACGGGGACTCTGCTGGAAAGAATCTATTCGCAAAGCCGGGCATGGCAAAACTCAAATCCGGCAATCTCGGTTCAACTTGCCAGAGAGATGGGTCCTGACCCGCGAATCGTCGAACTCATCAACCAAAGAGTTACTGAGACGCAGACAGCGGAAAGCGTAATGAATTGCGACATGTGCATATACCGCAGGCCGATTCAGGTTCATGACCATGCCACGAGCGAGGATCTGATGGCGGTTACCCACCAGCATTAACGGACTTCATAATCTGGCGCGTCGGAGAAGGTAGAGTGCATGAATCCGCAAGGGAAAATTGCCGGACGTGATCTGAGTTTCAAAATTCCGTACCTGAAACATCGGCATGCGAAGTAGATCAATCAATCCCGGACCAGTTGCAGTGCGATATTGCTATATGCGTATGGCAATGGCGACGCTTCCGCCAGTATCCAGTATGCTCCTCCGAGCTAGACGCTTCAGCAATCTGAATCGGCCGGCTCCTTTCCGACTACCTCATCGGGAACATTAACCACCGCCGCTTCTATGGTCTTGCCACCTCTAATCAAAAATGCCATCAAAATCGTCCAGGGCGCAACACTCGTGCCCAACGAAGCACCAATTATCTTCCTGGTTTAAGCAACAGGTCAGCGTCGGCGACTGTGGCTGCAATTCCCAGCACATACCAAGTGAATCTCTTCCGCTTGAGAATTTTCCAAAAAATCAATGATCCAACTATTGGCCCAGAAACATGCGATGGAATGACAGCGTTTAACGGAAGCCTTGCTGGAATCTTCTACTCTGGTCATGGCGCGGGGAGAGCCGCCGTAGACTCCAGGCAGATCCTCAGAGTGGCTGTTCCAACATCAGCAATGTGTCTATCAAGCGGAGAGCTGTCACCGCATTTGCAGCGTCCAACAATCTCACATATTTGGCCCTCCGGCAAGACGGAACTTGGACCTTTGAATTGGACGGCTATTTCGCCGGATCCCGAGAATCGGCGGGCCATTGTGGATTTCCTTCACAAGCAGTATCACCACCAGTCTTGAAAGGCGCTACAGCTGCCCGAAGAGAAAGGTCTTTGGCAGTGAAATAGCTAATAAAGGACTGCACACCGGCCTGTCCTGGAATATTGGAGACGGCATCTATAACGCCAGGGTCTACCCGGCGATTCCAATGGGAACGTCAGTGCAGCTGTATCCAGTCCAAAGCAACCGCAGCTAGGGGTGGTTGTCAGAAATAACTTTAAATTGATAGAATCGATTTTGAACTTTCGATCATCTTTAGATGGCAACGATCTATTTGATCGACTGACGGAGAAAAACAGGGCAATATGCGTGCACTCTGGAGCGGTTCCCTGAGTTTCGGCCTCATAAATGTTCCCGTGCGTATTTATACCGGCATTGAGAACAGGCATGGGATTGAATTTAACATGCTTCATAATAAGGATCTCTCCCCCATCCGGTACGCCAGGGTTTGCCGGAAGGATGGCCAGGAAATACCGATCGAAGATATCGTCAAGGGTTACGAATATCAAGATGGTGACTTTGTGGTTCTCACAGACGACGATATTAAAAAAGCCAATCCGGAAAAAACCAATACCATCACTATCAAGCAGTTCGCCAACGAGTCTGAAATCGATATCCGCTACTTTGACAAGCCGTATTATCTTGAGCCAGCCAAGGGCGCCGAAAAACCTTATGTGCTCCTACGAGAGGCTTTAGCCAAATCCGGAAAGATTGCCGTCTGCACATTTGTGCTAAGAAACCGGGAACACCTTGCAGCCGTAAAACCGGCAGGCCAGGCGTTGGTTCTTGAGCAGATGCGCTTTACCGACGAAATCAGAGAGCCTGACGGATTGAAACTTCCACCAGCCACTGATGTCAGTACTCAAGAGATCGATTTGGCTCTCAAGCTAGTCAATCAGCTTACGGAAGCTTTCAACCCGCAGGATTTTCACGACACCTACACCGATGAACTGGAAGAGATCATAGAAGAAAAGGCCAAAGGAAAGAGACCTGTCAGAAAGGCCCGACAGCCGGCAAGGACCCACAGCAAGGACCTAATGGCCATTCTGAAGGCCAGTCTGGACGAAGGAGTAAACGCCAAGCGAGCTGCAGGAGGCCGACGATGACGCTTGCACAGTATCGCTCCAAGCGAAACTTCCAAAATACACCAGAACCAAAGGGTGGCAAAGGCAACAACAACAAACTTCACTTTGTGGTGCAAAAGCATGCCGCGAGCCATCTTCACTACGACTTTCGTCTGGAACTCAGCGGGGTACTAAAAAGCTGGGCAATTCCAAACGGTCCATCACTGGATCCAAGGGAAAAACGGCTTGCAATAATGGTGGAAGACCATCCTTTGGACTATCGCACATTTGAAGGTGTAATTCCTGAAGGCAATTACGGCGCCGGAACCGTCATGGTGTGGGATAAAGGAACATACCAGAATTATAAAAAAAGTTCTGCTGCTGCAGCATCCAAGAATCTAAAAGAAGGCCTCAGTTCAGGTGACCTGAAATTCATCCTCGATGGAAAGAAACTCAAGGGCGCATTCGTTCTAGTGAAAATGAAAGGTTCCAACGACGACAAGAATTGGCTCCTTATAAAAAAGAAGGACAGTTTTGCAACTACCGCCGATCCATTAGAAAAGGATCATTCCGTTCTTTCTGGATTGCCCTTCACTGAAATCCAAACCCAAAAGGCGCCGAGAATCAACAAGAAAATCTTGGACCTGAGGGGCGCAAAAAGAGTTAAACAGCCCAAGAGCTTTTCACCGATGCTGGCCACACTTGTATATGAGCCATTCGACGATCCCGACTGGATAAGCGAGGTCAAATGGGACGGATACCGAATTATTGCATTCGTGGAGGATGGCGAGGTGCAACTTAGATCGAGAAATGAGAAGGACTATACGTCGATTTTTAAACCCGTAGCAGATGAGCTGCGCACTCTGGATTTCAATTGTGTTTTGGATGGTGAGATTGCCGTAGCGGATCGCGAGGGAAGATCGGATTTCTCAGCTTTGCAGAACTACCAAAAGACTGGCAGGGGCAATCTTTGCTACTTCGTATTCGATCTTCCGTTCGCCAACGGATATGACTTGCGAGATCTGACACTTCTCAGACGGAAAAATGCTCTGCAGAGCATAGTGAACGGTATGGAGTACATAAAATACAGCGACCACATTTCCGGCAAAATGCCGGAAATGTTCCGAGAGGCAGTTAAAAACAATCTCGAAGGCATAATGGCCAAGGACGCCTCCAGCAAATATGTCTCCGGCAAACGAAGCAGATCCTGGCTAAAAATTAAAGTACACAAGCGCCAGGAAGCGGTCATCGGCGGCTTCACCGCGCCAAAGGGAAGCCGAATAAAGCTAGGTTCGCTGATACTCGGTATCTACGAAAACCAAAAGCTTGTCTACGTCGGCCATACCGGCGGAGGTTTGAGCAACCGGACCCTGGAGGACCTCTATAACAGGCTTCATCCGCTTGAGCGCAAGACCTCCCCATTTTCCTCGAACTTCAGGGTAAATGCACCTGTTACATGGGTTGATCCCAAGCTTGTGTGCGAAGTGACCTTTGCAGAATGGACCCCCGAAGGCAGGATGCGACAGCCAATATTCGTCGGCTTGCGTGAAGATAAAAACCCTAAATTGGCTACGCGGGAAGAGCCAAAGGAAATTTCGGAACTAGCCGAAAAAGGAGCTGCCAAAACGAGACGGACCCGAAACAAGTTGACACATTTGGACAAAATATATTGGCCGGATGAAGGCTACACTAAAGGTGACCTTCTTGA
>SCQM01000060.1 GCA_004298555.1 Actinomycetota bacterium
ATGTTGTTTTCCAAGTCTTGCATATGCTGCTTTGGTGGAGTTGATCTCCTCGAGTGCAGCCTTTAGGGTCATGCCGAGTGGCTTTACGTGGCACTCGAGCATCCTCATGACACAAAGCGCTAGCATGCAGATGACTACGTGGGCCTCGATGCGCCTCTGCCTGTAGTGAAATGCCGGCCTGATCCGCAAATCCGTCTTGCTCATGCGAAAAGACTGCTCCACTTTGTAGAGTTCCCCGTAGTGGGAGATGACATCCTCTGGACTCAGCTCTGGGTTGTTGGTGACGTATCCCTTTATCCCGTCTGCCAGCTCTTTATCCATTATCCGTACTCGGGTAGATGAAAGATACTTGGACTTCTCGATGAACACGAAACAGATGGTACCCTAGGTGACCATTGGTCACCTAGAACCAGGAGAAAGAATCGGGAAACGTGCAGGTAGAACGTCTATGAGATTAGCTCTATGGCCCGAAAAGCTGCTTTTTTTGTGAATAGTGCGGAAGTCAGGATGAGGGGAAGCCTTACTGCACACCGTGGACAATCTGACGCATGGCGTTTGCGCGTTTATTTAGGCAAGGATCCGGCTACTGGGAAATAGAGATACGGGTCCAAAGTTGTTCGAGGCAGCAAGAAGCAGGCCGAAATGGTTCTGAATCAAATGCTTGTCGCAACCGAAACCGATCGGCAACTCTCCACAACCATCACGGTGGAAAGCTTCTTGAAGCATGGATGAGGCATCTCCGCAGTCTTGGGCGGGCACACACGACGATTTATGGATATGAATGGCGTATACGAAAACATCTGGTGCCAGCGATTGGCAATCTTCCCGTTGCGGAGTTGGCGGCGAAGCATTTGAACGATCTATATGGGAGACTTCTTAAAGAAAGTGCACCTGCAACAGTGCGGCAGACGCATGCGATAATACGAAAAGCATTGGATCAGGCCGAAAGATGGGGCTGGGTCGCTCGCAACGTTGCTGTTCTTGCAACAGCTGAGGCCGAGCGCGTCGCTCACCTCCCGGCGCCGCTCGTTGTCCAGCACCAGATCGCACATCGACTGCCAGGCCTCACGCGCCAGGAGTTCGTGGTCAATACCGGGCCGCGTCACCTGCCCTGCCCTCAAGGAACTCGGGATTGAAATCCTTGGCTGTGCGCTGTGCACTGGCCCAGGCCCGTTTCGACGTGGCGATAACCCCGAGCACCAGGGCCGTTGCGCCGCATCCCGCCAGGGTCCACCAGCCCGCATGACTGGCCGCCGCGAAGTCGAGATGCACTGCTGCGCCTACCTTGGACGTGACAAATGCCCCCACGACGGCCACCCCGAGCGTTTGGCCGATTTGGCGTGATGTCGCGGTGATGCCCGCGGCCACCCCGGCTTGGGCCCGGGGCATGCCCGACAGGGCTGCATTGGTGATCGGGGCATTGACGAACCCGACGCCCGCCCCAAAGATCACATAGGCGGTGAACAACCACGAAAATGGGGTGGAGTCGCTCAGCCCGACCAGCATGAGGCAGCCCACCAAGAGCATCGTCCCGGCGATGATGAGGGGGATACGCGCGCCCCTCGTGCCGACAATCCGACCCGCGATCGGTGAAAACAACATGGTCATCACTGCCATGGGTAACGTATCGATACCGGCACGAAGCGGGGAGAGCCCGCGGACCTCCTGCAGGTAGAGCGTATTGAGGAACAGGAAACCGCCCAAGGCAGCATAGGCGGCGACCGCGATGATGGTGGCTCCTGAGAACAGGATGGAACGGAAGAACCGAAGGTCGATCAGCGGATCGGTTCGGCGCGGTTCCCAGGCGAGGAGGCTGATCAGCGACCCCAGGGAGAGTGCGAAAGCAGTGAGGATGAGTGGTGAGGTCCACCCGTGGCTCGGGGCCTCGATGATCCCGTAAGTGAGGGAAGCCAGCAGGGCGATGACGAACAGTTGCCCGACCCCGTCCACTCTCCGGGGTCGCGGGGCCTTTGACTCGGGGATATAGCAGAGCGCCAGCCCGGCAGCCAACAGCCCGATCGGGATGTTGATCCAAAAGATGGAGCGCCACCCGACCGAGCCAACGAGTAACCCACCGATCACGGGTCCGAGCGCCATACTCACCCCCATCACCGCTCCCCAGACCCCGATGGCCTGCGCCCGCTCACGGGGATCGGTGAAGGTGTTCGTGATGATCGACATGGCAACCGGATTCAGCATGGACCCGCCGATGGCTTGGACCATACGGAAGATGATAAGCGTGGTCAGATTGGGGGCCAGGCTGCACAGGAGCGATCCGGCCACGAAGGTCAGCAGGCCGACGATGAACGTCCTCCGGCGTCCCAGCCGGTCAGCCGTCGAGCCGGAGAGCATGAGGAGGCTGGCCAGCACCAGCGTGTAGGCATCGATGGTCCACTGCAGCCCCGAGACGGACGCATGCAGGTCCTTCCCAATGGACGGGAGGGCGACGTTCACGATCGTCACGTCGAGATTGACGATCAACAGGCTCATGGAGCAGATGAGGAGGATCCCGATCCGCCGTCCGCGGCTCACGTCGGTGGTGGCGCCGGGTCCGCCTCAGCTTGTTGTAGTGACATAACTATGAGGATTGTATAAGGAAGTGTCGGACTGTCATGCTCAGCGATCCGGGCGCTGGATACTGAACGGATCGGTCATCTAACTTTTGCTCCACTCGTCACTGGCGTCGACGCTCCACCCGGCGGCCAGGTAGTCACCCATCACGCCAGCGTCGCCTGGCTTGCTTGCCTCTCCCGGTAGTCGGTATTGACCTGGTCTCCGGGTCCACCGTGGCTGGATAGCAGCATTAGTGGACTAGATGCTGCTGATCAGTTTGAGTTCGTAAGAGCATATCGTGAGATGGTGCTTCCATCCCCAAACGTGAGCGTTAGCAGTGTTTTTCAAGCAGAGCGCAAAGCACTCTAAATAAACCTGCGGAATAGAGTGCATCTTTCAGCAAGTATGAAATTGCAGCTGGGTTGACTATTGCCTCAAGGGCGTTTCCGAGCAGTGCATCTGCAGGAGGGGTTTGTCCCGACTGTTGATATCTATGATCGCCGTGTCGCAATTAGGACTGGTATC
Source organism: Actinomycetota bacterium (assembly GCA_004298555.1). Lineage (GTDB taxonomy): Bacteria > Actinomycetota > Acidimicrobiia > Acidimicrobiales > Acidimicrobiaceae > SCQM01. The sequence goes on from SCQM01000060.1 coordinate 3,079, forward strand.
TGACGGTCTGTCTTTTGCTGGTACTCCCCATAGGGAGGAAATTGTGCCACGGCGATATTCCACCAGAATGCGCGTTCAGCGGCTTCGACTTCGCGCACATTCACTTCGAAGCGCTCAGATCCATCTTGGATTGTCACGGCTTCCGGATGAGTAATGAGATTGAAATACCACTGCGGATGTCTCGGGGCCCCTCCCTGGGAGGCTACCAAGACGTAACTGCCATTCTCAAATACCCGCATAACCGGTGTTTTGCGAAGTTTATTTGACCTTGCACCCAGGCTGGTTACGATTATTACGGGAAGCCCGGTATCCCTCAGCGTGTTTCCCTCAGTTCCTCCGGAGCGCTCATAAGCCTCCACCTGCTCACGGACCCACTGCACCGGACTTGGCTCATACATTGCATTTATGGCCATTGCGCCACCTCTAATACGGTAGTTTTGATTTCAGCGTCAGCCTTTTACATCCGGAAAGTGCATTACTGCCTGCTGTCGGCAAGATCATATTTGTAGAATATTCGTTTTCGTCCGGTTTGTGCTTGTTGATTTGCTTTGTAATCTGGCCAAAAAGTCTGACAGCTTCAACAACGGGTGCCTCGTTTACCAGAAATGACTCCAACTGGTCATACGGTGGAATGGATTTTCATGGGCTCGGCCAAGAAAAGTGGCTGCATAATGGAATTGGTGGAATTCGAAGTGGATCTTATTCAGGTCCGGTAGAGTACCTACCATGAGGCAGGCGCAGGCAATGACGGTCATGATGTCGGCGGATTCAGTCTTTCTAACTGGTGCACCCGGTTCGGGAAAATCCTACGTGTTGAGCAAGTTCGTCCGTGCTGCGCAGGCACAAGGACACAAGGTTGCCGTTACCGCATCTACCGGAATTGCCGCCACGCATATTGGTGGAACCACGATCCACTCGTGGTCAGGCATCGGCATACGGGAGACGATAGATTCGAGAGATCTTGCCGCGCTTTCAAGGCAGACACAGCTGGTTGCGCGGTTTCGCTCTTCGGATATTCTCGTCATTGACGAGATTTCAATGCTGCCAGGGTGGTTTCTCGATCTGCTCGATTCACTGGCCAAAGCTCTTCGCGATGATCAACGACCATTTGGAGGTCTAAAGATCGTCCTTGTTGGCGACATGTTTCAGCTCCCGCCCGTTAGCCGAGGTTCAAGCACGGAGGCTTTTGCGCACCATTCAGCGGCGTGGAGCGAACTCGACCCGCTTGTGTGCTACCTCGATGAACAACATCGCCAGAGCAACGACGGATTACTTGCCGTACTCGAGGCAATGCGGAACGGGGGTCTCGATACGAAGCACATCGAGCTGCTGGAGAGCCGAATGCAAATACGACCACCAGAGGATGTTGAGGTAACACGGCTGTACTCGCATAATGTCAACGTCGATGCCATAAATCAGAAACGTATCGCAATGCTTGATGGCCCTCCTATGGAATTTGAGATGGGCAGCAAGGGACCGTCTGCTGCGGTGGATCAACTGAGCAGGCGCGTTCTTGCACCGCGCTTGCTGCAACTCAAGGTAGGCGCAGAGATCATGTTTGTTGCCAACGATCCTGCGCGGGCATTCGTGAATGGAAGCCGTGGGAAAGTTGTCCGGTTCCATGATGGACGGCCCGTGGTCGAGCTTGCAAACAGCGGCCGCCATATCACGGTTGGCCCGTACGCCTGGCAGAATATCGAAGATGACAAGGTCCGCGCAGAAGTGGTTCAGCTGCCTCTTCGTTTGGCATGGGCAATAACGATCCATAAGAGCCAGGGAATGAGCATCGACTCTGCGGAAATCGATTTGAGCCGCTCGTTCACTCCAGGCATGGGCTACGTCGCGCTCTCCCGCTTGCGAAGCCTGCAAGGTCTGTATTTAAGCGGAATGAACGCTATGGCCTTGCGGCTTCATCCTGAAATTTTCGAGCTCGACGAAAAGTTGAGGCACTCCTCGGATGACCTTGCCAAATCCACTTCCGATCACATCGAGCCTGAAGCTGCAATTGATCAGTCAGGACCATCCACGAAAACCCTCCAAAGCGGGCGAGATCTTTTAGGCGCGCTGAAAGCCTGGCGCCATCGCCGCGCAGCATCTGATGGTATCCCCGACTTCATGATCGTCCACAATTCGCAGTTGGAAGAGATTGCCTTACGGATTCCAGTCGATGAAACAGAACTGCTGGCAATCAAAGGGATAGGCATGGCGAAATTAGCTAGCTTTGGTGACGACATCCTTGCTCTGACGCGTGCCTATACCGTGTAGGCGCAGGCGAGAGCGGAGATTGGAAATTTTTAGAACTGAAGTATTAGCCGCTGTTATTTAGAACCTGCACACAAGGCAGCAACCGGGTTAGGAGATCAAAACTCCCGAAGGCTATATATGATTGCTTGCAGGTCGGTGCACCGAGATCCTCGGCAGCGTTGTTTTCGGGATCGGTAGCGGTTTTCTTTAGCGACAGGTTGAGTGGCACGATTTCTTGCCCGCGATTTGCAACGCTGAGATGGCGCTTCGAACCTTAGTTGGCCTAGCATCAGTTTTAAGGCACGCGATCATTGATCTATTGGACCAAATCGGAGTTCATTGCGAGGACTTTGTCAAGGGAAATGCCCCGTGTAAACTCGTAGTATAAAACCAGCACGGGATAAAATTAAGCATTAGGGTTGGTTCTCGTCCCAAGGATCTTTTAATTTACCCACAGGGGGAACATGTCTGACGATGATCATCTGAACGCGGATAGCTACGGACCGCTGTCCCTCGGAACTTCCTATCGCCAAATTGTCGACTCGTTGACGCAAGGCGTAGTTATCTACAACTCCCTGGGTGAGATCGTCTACGCGAATAAGAGCGCCTCGGAAATTTTGGGGCTAAAACACAGTGAGATGTTCGGCAATAGAATGAGCGACCTGATCTCTCTGATTGATGAGGACTATAGACCTGTTGAAGCCGATGATTTTCCCAACGCTCACACTCTGCGGACCGGCAATGCCATTTACATGAAAGCTTTCGGCGTCGACATTGCTGGCAAGAGCAGAAGATGGATCATCCTTCATACCAAGAGGTTTGTTTTCGAAGATGGCTCCTTGGGTGTTTCGAGTTCCTTTATTGATATTTCTGAATATCGCAGGTCAAATCTTGCAGCCAGTCTTTTCGTTGCCCTCAACAACTCGGTAGTTCATACGACCGACGAGGCAGCTCTGTTGCAAAACATGTGTGACAGCGTTGTGAAGATTGGAGGTTACGGGCTGGCCCTTATCGGCTTTGGCGAAAATGATCCGGGACGCAGCATCAGTGTGGCTTATGCTTCCGGGGCTACGGATTATGTCTACGACGGCATGTTCTCATGGTCAGATTCGAACTCTACGGGTCGTGGGCCTGCCGGAATGGCTTTGCGGACCGGCGAGGTTCAAGTTGCTAATGATCTAAGCACCCAGCCAGGGTATGAACCTTGGCGCGAACGCGCCGAGAAGTTCGGGTTTGGCTCGTCGATTTCCCTGCTCTTCAAGATTGGGACACAACCCGCAGTTTTGGCTGTTTACGCCCGCGACAAGTTTGCATTTGATGAATCCGCTGTAAATCTCTTGAAAGAGATTGCTTCAGAATTCGGCCTTGGAGTCGCCCATGTCCGGACGGTTAAGCAACTGGCTGCATCCCTCGACGGGACCCTCGCCGCCTTGAGCCGCCTGGCAGAAGGCCGCGATCCTTATACTGCAGGTCATCAAACCAGAGTGGCATCCCTCGGTGCTGCGATTGCCACCCATCTGAATCTTGATAAAGAAACAGTCGACCTAATAAGAAAAAGCGGTCAAGTTCATGACATTGGCAAGGTCGCGATTCCCATTGAAATTCTTACGCGTCCGGGACAGCTCACGCCACTTGAGTTCGAAATGATCAAGAGCCATACACTGGTTGGCGGCGATATCTTGGCGCAAGCTTCTTTACCTTGGCCGATCGCGGAAGTTGCCTTGCAGCATCATGAGCGATTGGATGGATCGGGCTATCCAAAGGGGCTCAAGGGAAGTGAGATCTGCCTTCCGGCAAGAATTATCGCGGTTGCCGATCTCGTTGAGGCGATGAGCCAACACCGCCCTTATCGCCCGGCGCGGGGGCTCGATGAAACACTAGCTCACATTAGTGCGGAAGCGGGGAATCTGTTTGATGCCGCTGTCGTGGGAGCCTGTCTTGAGGTTTTCAGAATGGGTTATGCCTTTGGGTCGAGTACATGGACGGTAAGCAGCAGATACATCTAATTCACGCACGAAATTATTGTGATCGCAAACTATATGTTTAAAATAACTGGAGTGCTGCTGATTCGTAAGCCAATTGGGTGTGTCGGGAGCCCGTGGCATGGAGAGCTCCGGCAGATACAAAGAAGTTGGAGCGATTCGATACCGCGCGAGATCAATTCGAAAAGTGAGAATCGGGTTTTAGTGGACCGCTCCGAGTGGCAACGCATGAAGGCCAGCATTAGATGCTGGATGTATGGAGCCGCCTCAGCCTTCCAGCCGGCAAGACAACCGGCTGGTGAGCGCCGTGTGTGTCTCTGCTGCCTGGACAAACCGCGGAGGGGATTGAACCAGTGCCGGTATCGCTAATAGGATTGTTTGCCCTTTTAGGGCTTGTCGTTGGATCGTTCTTGAACGTTGTGATCTATAGGGTGCCTTTGCATCAGTCGGTAGTTTCGCCGCGCTCTCAATGTGTTGCGTGCGGCGTGCAAATTCTTGACCGTGATAATATCCCCATTGTTTCATGGCTTGTCCTTAAGGGACGATGCCGTAACTGCCATTCGCTGATTTCGAAGCGCTATCCGCTCGTCGAGTTGACCGCAGGCGTAGTCTTCGCAGGAGCTGCCGCCCGCATCGGACTCAAGTGGGATCTGCCGGCCTTCCTGATACTCCTTTCCAGTTTGCTGGCCCTCGCGATTATCGATTTCGAGAAACTGATACTTCCAAAGAGAATCGTTTATCCAAGCATCATCTTGACGGAGGTGTTTTTTTTATTGGCAGCGGCTGTAACTGGTGAGTGGCGGCGGCTATTAGTAGCAGGGCTCTGCGGGGTGGGATGGTTTACGGTCTTTTACGCTATCAACGCGATAAGTCCCCGCGCTATGGGTTTTGGAGATGTGAGGCTTGCCCCATTGCTCGGGTTGGGGCTGGGATGGCTAGGCCTGCGTTACGTCATTTTAGGATTTTTCTCCGCCAATCTGATTGGCGCGGTTGTCGGAGTCGCACTCATAGCCAGCAATCGGATGAGCCGCAATCAACAAATTCCCTACGCGGTGTTTCTGGCACTGGGTACGGCACTAACCATTTTCGCCGGACCTGAAATCCTCGCGCCAATTCAGCGATATCTTTAGGTTCGGCAGTCTGAGCCAATATTGTCAATGCTTGAGGCTGGG
>SCQM01000061.1 GCA_004298555.1 Actinomycetota bacterium
CTCAGCCGCAATACCGTTGTATTCGCAAAGGGAGTAACCATTGAAAAGCTCTCCGTCCCAACTCCTACCCAGAGGCGAGCATTTGAACTCATTGGAGCGCCGATCCCAACTACTCTTCGGGCAAAGTAGGCAGAACGATTACAGCAGTTCTTGACGAAGCACCTGATTGCATATGGTTTCTGTCGTCATTTGGGCTTAAGATCGGCCTAAGCGTTGAGAAAGTCGACTCAATTGCGTTGGTGGTGCGTAAGATCCTCAGCTACGTAGACAGGTTGATAGACGAGTCGGGACTCTTGCCGCTCCAGAGCACGGTGGAACCCACTGACCGTGGCGAAGCGGACCGAGAACTTTATGGGCAACACCGCCTATTGGTAACAAATCGGTCTGTATCGCGCAGGACAGTCGAGACCAAAGTAGACGAATTAATGCATAACAATTCCCGCATCGCTCGCCTGGGCCGAACATTTCCACCCAGAGGTCCCATGACCCGACCAAAATGCGGTAACACTGGTTAGCTTAACTCTCGACAGGTCGCTAAAGGTGTAAATTGACTCCGAGTAGGAGGAGTGGCCACAATAGGACCGCTAGGACTGCCGAAATGATCAGCCTAATCGTATTAAGGCTGGAAAAATAGTGGTGGGAATTGGCGACAATCAAACCAATCACAATATAGACAATACCGATTAATCTTCTAACCACTTCGACCTCGATCCTCGATTCGTAAGCAATAACTTAAAGGTAAGTCTTGGCTAGATCAAACAGGCATCGGAACTCCTTATGGGCGTCTTTTCCGGCTTCGTCCGCAGCCAAAAATCCCCCTGTCCTGTCTGTCAAGATTGACGTAGCTAAATTTATGATGGGAAAGTAACTGCACGCTGGCAGATACGCAATGGTAGATAATTCGTGGTCTAACACCCATATGTTAACGCTCGTCCCAATTAGTGTAGCTGATCGAGAGATGGGCGTTCACCCCGACACCTTGCGCCGAGATGACTTTTAGCCACAGACTAGACTGCAAACCTGCCCTGGCTGGATGGCAATTCCCTGTAGGCCTTCTCGGCGGACGACGGCTATAGACCGGGCTGCTTGTACGATTCATCCTCGAAGCAACATCCAAGAGCCCGAGGTTTTTGCGTCATGTTTAGTTACGGGCTCGGTTGCACCAAAGAGAACCGACCTCACAGGGTGGCAACTCCATTCTCATCCAACTGCGTGGTCTCTGCAAGGGAGCCATCGTTGCTTATTTGGAAATAGAGTTTGATAAGAAGGCCAGCCAGGAAGCAGATTCCGAAATTGAAAACTGATTAGACTATTTCGTTTTTAATAAGAGCTAAAAGCTTCCGAAAGCTTCATGACCAAAATTCGTTGCTGGCTCAGTGTTATCTGACCGAATTTGCCGATACCCAAGAACTGAAAATTGTCCCAGCCGGACTGCCGAAGATGGCGGAGCAAGAACAATTACAACATCTGGCTATAAGCCCTGATAATACGATTCTCTTTCGAAGAGGATATTGGTAGATCTCCTGAGTTCATTGTCAGCTTAGAGTAGGATTGCCCGATGGGAATAAAGGCTGTCGCCGTGCTTTACCTGCTCGCACTGGTTGTTGTAGTAGTCGGCGTGGACATCCTGTTCTTCAGGAATCACGTTTTGGAACGGCTGATTGCAAACATTGGAATTGTTCTAGTGTTCGTGGCATTCTACTTCAGGTTCCTAAAGTGACCGTGTAAGAGCAGGAGAAGGCAGAACCGACACCTGCGAGGCTTTGCCTTGCAGCGCAAACTAATCCCTTGTCACCACCACTAAACCAACGCCCACCGCCCCTATCTGTCATCCCGGCCACAGATGCACTCAAGTCCTCAGCGCCAATCGGACCACTCCTCCCCTTTGCGTCAATGCTTTGTTGGCTGGCATCGCTCCTCGTACTTCATGCGCTTGCCCCCTCCATCTCATGGCGGTGGCGAGAAGCAACTCCCCCATTCTTCCCCACAGTTGCGTGAGAGCATGACAGCTCGCCAAATCAGTTTCCTTGACGAAAATTGGTGTGTAAAATATATTGTTTGTTATATACATTGTGCATGTGATACAGGTTTTCGTGGAGACGGGGAAGAATTTATGACCAAGGGAGAAAAACAGCTCGAGACTCCCGAGGGCTCCCAACAATTGGAAGATCGCGCCGAACCGGCGATCGTGGCTGGTCGTTTGCGAGTTGTTATGGTGCGCCTGAGTCGCCAGTTGCGACGGTATGATCCTCCGGAACTTGGCATCTCCCTCTATTCCGCACTCGCCACAATTGCAGGACAGGAGGAGGTATCTATTGGCGAACTGGCCGATTTTGAACAGCTGCCATCGTCAGGAGCCACGCGTTTGGCGGATCACCTCGAAAAGGCCGGCCTGATTGCACGAAAACGTAACCCCACCGACAGGCGGGGCGTGAATCTTGTCGCCACAGCAAAGGGGCGGCGCGTCCTGGAACACCATCGAGAACGAGGCAACTCGAGACTTGCCCAGCATCTGCAATCGCTAAGTAAAGGTGATCTTGCAACATTGTTTGAGGCAATTGGGATACTCGAGGCACTTCTAGATGACGACCCGCTGGACGTGAATAAGCAATCAGAACTTCTCAACAAGAACTGACTTTGGAGGTGAATAGTGAGCATACGCGGCGTCATGTCGGCTGAGAGAACCCTAGAAGTCGGGCCACGCTACAAGTGGCTGGTTCTCTCAAACACTACCATCGGTGTCATCCTTGCGTCCATGAATGGCACCAGCCTTATCATCGCACTCCCGGTGATCTTTCGGGGCATTAAACTTAATCCGCTCGATCCGGCAAACTTCCCTTATCTTCTATGGATACTGATGGGTTACATGCTTGTGAGCGCAGTTCTTGTCGTGACGGTCGGCCGCATAGGTGACATGTACGGACGGGTGCGAATGTATAATCTCGGCTTCGCAGTTTTTACCCTTGGTTCCATACTTCTGTCGCTGGTGTGGAGCCACGGGTCGGCTGGGGCGCTTGAACTTGTCTTCCTGAGGATGTTTCAGGCGATAGGCGGAGCGCTCCTGATGGCAAATTCGGCTGCGATCATCACAGACGCGTTTCCTTCGGAGCAACTGGGACTTGCGCTGGGCACGAATATGGTGGCGGCAATCTTTGGCAGCTTCTTTGGAATTCTGGCAGGCGGCCTCCTCTCGCAGGTCGGTTGGCGCTGGGTATTTCTAGTAAATGTCCCCGTAGGGCTTTTCGGCACCGTATGGGCATACTTTAAGCTCAAGGAGATCGGTATCCATATAAGAGCCAAGATTGACTGGCTAGGAAACATCACCTTTGCCGGAGGCTTGGGAATGGCGCTGGTCGGCATCACCTACGGGATAAAGCCATATGGACACTCGTTGACCGGATGGGGAAATCCTTTTGTGCTGGAGATGGTGATCATCGGCCTGCTGTTGCTGGTCGCCTTCGTCGTCATCGAGTTGAAGGTGCCTGAGCCGATGTTTGAACTGAGCCTTTTCCGCAACAGGGCATTTGCAGCTGGGAACCTTGCGCAGTTTCTTGGATCCGTCGGCCGTGGCGGCATGCAGTTCATGCTCATAATCTGGTTCCAGGGCATTTGGCTTCCTCAGCATGGATATGCGTTCGTTGACACGCCGCTGTGGTCGGGAATTTACATGATCCCCTGGATGGGCGGATTCGTCCTTTCGGGACCGATCGCCGGCAAACTTTCGGATCGCTATGGCGCCAGGCCATTTGCCACCGCAGGAATGGTCCTATCCGCCGCGATGTATTTGGCAATGATGGCCTTCCCGGCTAATTTCTCCTACTTCCCCTTTGCAATTGTCATGCTGGTCAGCGGGATCGCTATGGGGCTGTTTGCATCACCGAATACCGCTTCAATCATGAATTCGATTCCGGCCAGGCAGCGCGGAGTGGGATCTGGAATGCGCGTTACCTTCGGCAGTGCAGGAATGCCACTTTCCATGGGACTCTTTTTCTCATTGATGGTTGTGGGACTGAATCAGAAGGTGCCAGCTGCTATGTATAGCGGTCTCATCAGCCACGGAGTGCCTTCTTCGGTTGCTACCGGGCTTTCCCACCTTCCCCCGCTCGGTTATCTCTTTGCGGCGTTTTTGGGCTACAATCCCATCGCAAGTCTGCTTGGACCGAGCGTGCTGTCAAAGCTTTCAGCCGCACAGCAGGCGTCTCTAACCGGCAGGGCATTCTTCCCCCAGCTCATAAGCCCGGCATTTAAGCACGGCCTGGTCCTTGTCCTGGCCTTCGCGGCAATTATGAGCCTCATCGCAGCGATTGCATCCGCTCTACGCGGCAAGCGCTTCGTCCACGAGGAGGCCGGCTCCACAATCGGCAATGGGGTTTTACCCGCATCCCCCCGATCACAAAATGGTGATTCCTCAGACGCATCCGACCTCGAGGAAGCAGGCAACGCCAGTCTCACCGCGGCAGATGGGAGTCGGGACAGGATCCAAGAGGATATGGCTGGGCAACCACGCGGAGGTGCCGGCAGTTTAAACGCAGACACGCTCGGGGAAAGTGAACGGGCTGGAAGTTAGGGCGGAACCAAAACTTCAACCGGGCATCCAAATGGCGGGCCATCGCCACCGGACAACCGTGGCCAGCACCGAAAACCTCTCAGGTCCAATATGGGCCTTGGAACAACCAGGAAGCATCTCAAAAGGAAGGCTATTTGATGGAGCTAGTTAGAGAATGGGCTGATTACGAGAGCAGCACTGGGGGAGTTGCTGCGTTCCTGGCCCGGCCTGCTTGTGCGAGTGGACCGGTACCGGCCGTCGTCGTAATCCAGGAGATTTGGGGCGTAGACCAACATATTCAAGATATTGTTGAACGTTTTGCGAATTCTGGCTATCTTGCATTGGCACCAGATCTCTATTCTGCCGGAAGCGGCAGGCCTCCGGCCCTTGAAGCCAGCAGGATCGATGGGGCCAAGGCGTTCATGAACTCGATTCCCCCAGCCGAGTGGATGACGGTGTTAAGTGACGAAACTCTGCGCAACAAAGAGCTGGCCAAGCTGCCAGATGGTGAAGGCGCAAAAGTCGCAGAGACGATCGGCACTCTGTTCGGTCGTGCCCGCGGATCCTCCTCCCATGATCTGGAGACGCTTGTTTCCGCGGTAGGCTTTTTGGGCTCGCATCCAGCATGCGAAGGCCGCTCCATCGGCGTAGTTGGGTTTTGCATGGGTGGGGGTCTCTCTGCTCAGCTGGCCTGCAGCGACGCAAACATCGATGCTGCGGCAATTTTTTATGGAGCCTCACCCGGAGCAGATCAGGTAAGCCAAATCCGCTGTCCAATCCGAGGCTTTTACGGCCAGAACGACCCAAACATAGTCTCGGGACTGCCGGGCTTTGCCAAGGAGCTGGAGAAGGCCGGAATAGATTATGACTTGCGGATCTACCCTGACACGCCTCATGCATTTTTCAACGATACGCGCCCTAGCTACCGGCAGGAGGCGGCGCGCGATGCCTGGGGCAGTCTTTTGGCATTCTTCGCTGTCGCGCTCGGTTCCGTGCCAACTCTTTCGGCTGCGGATTGGGCAACTGAGAATTCCAAGGGATGATGAATCTGGATGATGAACAATTTCCCAGACAAGTCTTTCTAACGTGGTAACCCACGGCAAGGAACGGTCTGAGGGAGACGCTGAAAAGAGCACGGCCACAGGCGACAGCCACGACCTGGCAGGAGCAATAATCACCCGCTGGCGTCGTGCAATAGTACCTAGCTGGGCCGACAAGAATTTCCACATACTTCTGGCAGCCCGGCTTGCAATGAGCGCATCCCGGGCGGTCGCAGGAGTAATCACTGCGTTGTATTTGAGCTCGGAGGGATTCTCCGGGGTTGAAATAGGCGTTCTTTTCGTGGTCGTCACCATTGCCTCCGCCACGATGTCGATAACGATTGGGCTGATTTCCGATCGGGTCGGACGCAGGCCATTCCTGGTCGCAGTTCCATTGCTGACCGCGGCGGCAGCGGTAGTCTTCGGCACGGTGAGAATACCTGCCATGCTCTTCATTTTTGCTGCCCTCGGTAGTCTTGGCAGAGGAGCTGGGGCTGGTGGCGCAGGGGTGGGACCTTACCAGCCAGCCGAGTCAGCATTTGTAGCTGAAGGAGTGCCCGGGAAACACCGCGCCGATGCGTTTGGACGGCTTGCCTTCTCCTCCTCGCTGGGGGCGCTTCTTGGCGGGCTGCTCGCAGGATTGGCTCACGGGCGTCCCGGAATGGGAGCCGTGGAAGCCGCGAGCGCCTACCATCCGGCTTTCCTGGCGGCGGCACTGCTGGCGCTTACGGCAGGGCTGCTGGCACTTGGCCTCAATGAAGCGCTAAGGCCAAAAGAGTCCGGCAAATCCAACTTCCACTGGCCGAGGCGTTCCTGGCCCGTGCTTTGGCGGTTTTGGATAACCAACGGCGTAAACGGATTTGCAATTGGACTGAGCGGACCTTTCATAAGTTACTGGTTCAACCGCCGATTTGGGGCGGGCCCCGGTAAAATCGGACTTCTCTTTGCCATCATTGCTTTTGGTTCGCTCGTATCCTCTCTTTCGGCTGCGGGAATCGCCCGCCGGATGGGAACGGTAAACACCATCACCATCGTGCGCGCGATAAGCGCCTTGCTTCTGGTGCCAATAGCGCTCGCTCCGAGTTTCCTTGTCGCCGGTGCGCTGTACTTTGTCCGCATGCTTTCTCAAAGACTGGGCATGCCTCTGCGCCAAAGCTTCACTCAGGACATGGCCGATCCGGCCGAGCGGTCGAGCCTTGCCGCTCTTTCAAACCTGCCGCTGCAGGCCACAATGGGTGGAAGCCAGGCTCTTGCCGGCTATCTCTTTGACGAGGTTAGCCTGGCAGCACCCTTTGAACTGGCGGCGGTTTTTCAGTGCGCCAATACCGCCTTTTTCTGGATCCTTTTTCACTGGAAGCCCCCAAAACAAGCCGCTTCATTATTTGGAACAGAAGTCGAAATTGCGGCCGAGGCGGAGGCAACGGATGACCCGGGGGTATTTTAACCGATCTGCGCGACAAGCCATATGCGCGAGAAAAAAGAACCACGCCAGCTTGGTGCGCAGCTGTACTAACAGCCAATAAGCCCTAAGGAGCCTCCAGAACGAATAAGTGGCATGGATGCCTGTGCCCTGACGGACTTAGCGATCCATGCCACTCACTGAAGGGTTCTAGCTAGGTGAGCTTGCAGATGTTAGAGGTGCGCCACCGCCATGAGACACAGGCTGAAACGATGTGCCCGTGAAATGAAAGATGTGCATGAACTGCGTGGATATGCCATCATGATTGTCTTTTGAAAAGTTCAGCAACCCGTATATCCCGGCAGAATTGTTGAGGCTTTGCATATATTGAAGAATTTGCGGAGCAGTCGCCTGAATTCCGAGCTTCTTGATAGCTCCGATCACAAGGCTTCCTGCAGACCAGGCAAGTCCATAACCGGCTTCTGGTTTGCCTCCAGCTGCCTGGATGACCGTATCAAATGCTTGGACCTGCGCCCTAACAGCTGCGTTTTTAATCTCGCTTGGGGGCATGTAGAGTTCTTCGCCGATAAAGTAAAGCGACTTTGGCACTACAGACGATAGGTGGCCAAGCAGCCCGTAATCGGCGTTGCCATTGGAGGTGAATATTGGGATATTACCCATGCCCAGCGAAGACAGGCCCTGCAATACTGTGCCAAATGGGCTGCCAACAGTCCAGACCAGAATGGCTTGTGGATTTGAAACCTTCAGGACCGATAACTGCGTCGCGACGCTTACGGCAGTCGGATCGAATACCTGATGGGCTGTGACCTTGAACGAGGAGTACTGAGGTTGCGCAAGCGTGCTTTGCAAGTCAGTCCATCCTAAGGTGCCATCTGAATCAGTCGAAGTAATGGCAGCAATTCGGGTGAGCCCCTTTGCCTTGAGATAGTTCAGTATTACCTGAAAATCCTCTTGCATGGGTGTCCCAGTTCGGAAAACCATGCTTCCAGCCTTTGGGCGAACTGTAGGGGCAAGGTCAGAAATGAAAGGTCCATTTGATCCGGCCAACCCGTCTACCGGAATGTCTGTAGCCCCGTAGGAGCCATCCAACAAAACATTAACGTGATGTGCGAGCAACGAGGTGGAAAGTGAAACCGCGAGCGACGGAGTTGACTGGTTATCCTGGATATCGAACTGAACTGGATGTCCGTTGATTCCGCCCTGAGTATTTTCATATGCGGCCAAAGCCTTCAGGGTCTGGGCTTCAGGAGTGCCAAGTTCTGACGCAACACCAGTTTCGGAAAGAACTGCATGAATCACGTATGGAGTACCCGAAGCAGGTCCGTTTGTTTGAGAAGCACTATTGGCAGAGCTTGTTGCAGAAGCTGAACTGCTGCTGCTTGAGCCGCAAGCAGCGAGCGCAACCGTGCTTGCCAGACCCAATAATAAGAACCTGTAAGGCCGGTTCTTTGCGCGGATCTTACCCATCGAAAAATTCATTCTTCCCCCTAGAGGACTTATTGGTGCCAAGGCGCCAACACTGGCTGATTTGACACTTAACTCTAACCATTGAAGGTTTAAGATTAGGCACAATTTTGTTCCATGTCCAGTTTTTGACGAATATTTGCATGAGTCAGGCTCAAAGATTCGTGCCCCTGCAGGTTAGAGAACAGATCGTTTCACGAGTAAACAACCCAGAGTCCACGACTGGTTCAACTTCCTGACTAGTTAGTGCCAAAAAATACGGATCGTGCCCTATCGCGTCGATTGCCTATTGGACTTTCCAATGTCCACGTTGCTGCACAGTAGGCCTGGTCTAGCGCCGCAAATGCAGCGAAAGGGAAAGCTAGGCCGCGGTCATCGTGCTGGGTACGGGGTCTATGCACAGTCTCGGACACTCACGGATGAGCCCCCCGCAAGACCTAAAGTTCGAAAGTTTGAAAGCTCTGCTGTGGTTGCGTATTTTCTGCGAAATATGGGCGTGGATCCAAAACCGGGCTTGTTGGTCCGGGAGTACGACGAAGGATGCTCTACTCAAGGTCCTCCATACGTTATGGTTGACGCGGGGAAAAGCCGTATCCGGAGAATGTTCTATGGCGTAGCGGTCCAGGATAAGAGGCCTTAGACGGCAATAGCTCCTTGGCTACTTGCTGGTCGGTGGTATTGACACAAATACAAATCTGCCAGTACAATCGTACGTACAGTGAGGGAATAAGGATTAAAATGACCACTAAAAATAAACGTCGGGAAGTGAGATTGACTTCACAAGATGAAGATCTGTTGGTCGAGGCCGCCGGACTGGCTGGAGTGAGTGTGTCTGAATTCTTGCTGAGTAAGGCAATACAAGATGCCGAGGAACTCGTCGAACGACATCGTAACATTGATTTAGATTCGGATTCGTACAAGCGCTTTCTGGCCACGCTCGACCAGGCCTCCAGTGCTCCAGCTGAGCTTGTCATGCAGCTCAAGAAATCTCGACTGCTAAAGCACTCCGATTAATGCGCGTCGAGCTTCTCTCCCAAAACCACTCGGTCAACTTATTTGAATCAGGAGTGAAGCCCCTTGATGACTGGTTTCACCATCATGGCTTAGAGAACCAAAAGCGGGACCTTTCCCGTGTATATGTTCTTGTTTCGGACTCTAATGAAGTGCTTGGTTACTATTCGTTGACAATGGGTGGGTTACGCAAATCGAACTTGCCACACAACTACGCGCGCGGCTTACCTCCTGTTGATATAGGCATGGTGC
>SCQM01000062.1 GCA_004298555.1 Actinomycetota bacterium
GGAATTTCGTGGGACACCTGGCTGACCCATTGTCGGCGTCCTGGCAGACAGACGGGTCATTGGCGCTAAAGGATATGGCGGGTCCTCAGCTGGTGGTGTAGGAGTTCCTGCAGGTTTCCCAGCAAAACGGGTACTTTAGCCACCTGTGGTGCCTGCAAACGGCAAAAAGTGTCCGTAATTTGACTCAGGTTGCCGTTAAATGAATTTTACTTCCGCTGGCACTCGATAGAATAGAGTGCTAAGAGAATCTGTCAAAGGCGGATAAAGTGTCAGGGCCGATGGACCAAAGAAAAGCCGCAATCTTGCGAGCGGTAGTTGATGAATATGTTCAATCTGCTGAACCCGTTGGGTCATCATATCTTGCCCGTGTTTCCGGGATTCAGGTATCCTCTGCGACAATTAGAAATGATATGAACCTTCTCGAGCACGAAGGGTATTTGACGCAGCCGCATACCAGTGCCGGTCGAATTCCAACGGACAAAGGATACCGGTATTACGTCGATACCTTTGCCAGCGAGGTCGATGATTCTGATGTCCTGCAGTTCAAAAGCGTGGAGGAGTTTTTCACCAAGGCACACGGCGCATTGGCGGAGATGTTCAGCGATACTTCGCGGCTGCTCACCAACATGACTAATTACGCGGCAGTGGTGACCGGGCCGAGTCCGGAGACGATCCTTATTCGGTCAGTCCAGCTTGTTTCGCTCGATTCCAGGCGGGTTCTCCTGCTAATGGTTGACTCCAAGGGGGCAGTCGAAAAGAAGGTGATGGAACTGGCGAACGAGATCAGCGAAGCTGACCTCGAAAAAGTTTCCAACATGCTGACCAGGAAGCTGCGCGGGTTTCCTCTCGGATCGCTCTGCGAGCCGGAATCAACAGGAAGCCCCGACCTCGACCAGCTCTGCACACTCACGGTGGAAAGCTTGAAGGAATTCCAGGGTGAGAGTGAAGCGGTCTATATCGAGGGTGCGTCAAAGGTGGCAAACGCTTTTGATGCTGTTGACACCGTCAGAAGGGTCTTGGCGACCCTGGAACAGCACTTTCTGGTAGTTTCCCTGATCAGGGACGTATTGTCGAAGGGGCAAAAGGTCGCAATTGGCTCAGAACTGGGTATCGAGCCGCTGGCAGAATGCTCTGTTGTGGTTTCTCCATATGTAGTGGAAGGCGAGCAACTAGGATCTATAGGTCTGGTAGGTCCAACCCGTATGAATTATCCGAAGGTATTGGCCGCGGTAAATTTGGTTAGTACGGGTCTTGGAAAGAGGCTGAGTGAGGGATAGGGATTAGGTGGCACACGATTATTACAGCCTTTTGGGCGTCTCAAGGAATGCATCTGATGACGAAATCAAAAAGGCATACCGCCGCCTTGCAAGAGAGTTGCACCCTGATGCCAACGGCGGCGACAAGGATCTAGAGGATCGATTCAAAGAGATAACCACTGCGTATGAGACTCTGAGAGATCCAGAGCGGCGCCGGATCTATGACACATATGGCGAAGAGGGTCTGCGCGGAGGAATGGGCGACTCCAGCCCGTTCGGTGCCGGGATCAATGACATTTTTGGCGCATTCTTTGGATCGGCATTTACCGGCGGATCAACCCAGGCCCGCAGAGGACCCCAGAGGGGGGCGGATACCGAGGTTTACATTGATCTGTCATTCACCGAAGCTGTGTTCGGCGTCCAGAAAGATGTGACGCTTAGATTGCCGGTGACTTGCTCCACTTGCTCAGGGTCCGGGGCCAAACCAGGCACCACTGCCAGCACTTGTTCCGTCTGCGGCGGTACTGGCCAGGTCAGGAAAGTTGCCCAGTCGATTTTGGGCCGGATGGTGACCACCGCCACTTGCGACCGGTGCCGCGGAGCGGGAACAATCATCACCACCCCGTGTCAGGATTGCCGCGGAGAGGGCCGGCGCACCGAGGAGCGGACCTATTCTGTTGAGGTTCCAGCCGGAGTGGATAACGGGTCTACGCTCAGATTGGCAGGCAGGGGCCCGGCAGGCCCGAGGGCGGGATTACCGGGAGATCTTTATGTTCAGATACGGGTCAAGCCTCATCCACGATTCAGGCGGGAGAACAACGACCTCAGATGTGAGCTGGCTATTCCTCTAACTCAGGCTGTGCTTGGCGCCACGCTCGAATTCGAGACTCTGGACGGCGTCGAAGAACTTGTTATTCCCCAGGGCACGCAGTCGGGAACCCAGTTCCGGCTGCGCGGAAAGGGAGTCCCCGACGTGCGCGGAAGCGGCAGACGCGGCGATCTCGTGATCACCATTGTTGTCGAGATACCTGAGCACCTTGACGAACAGCAGGACGAGTTATTCAGAAGGATCGCCGATCTTCGCGGAGAAGAGGTTGCCGACAGGGACCATGGCATTTTTTCAAAGATCAAGTCGGCATTCAAATAGCTGAATGACCAGTAAGCCCGCGAATCCAGTGCTTGCGGAATCGGGGATTGCCCACGTTATCGCTCAAGACCTTTTAGCTCCTGAGCTTTCCGAAGATGTTCAGCATCATCTGGGCACAGTCCGCAGGCTGAGAACCGGGGACGCCATAACTGTCGGCGATGGCGATGGCCGCTGGAGGACCGCAATATTGGCCAGAGATGCCAGGGGTTCGAACAGAGGCGGCATTCGCATCGAATTTTCGAGTGAAATATTTGAAGAGGCCCGGCTGTCGCCGGAAATAGTGGCTGGATTTTGCCTGCCATCATTGGACAGGGCACGCTGGGCTCTTCAAAAGATGACTGAAATTGGGGTTGATACCGTCCATCTGCTGTATTCGACATTTTCATCAACGAGGAGGTCCGGCCTTGAGGCCGGGGGGAGCGAATACGAAAAGCTTCTCGACGTAGTTCGCGAAGCCGCCATGCAGTCCCGTTCGCCGTACCTTCCGCGCATTGTGCCGATAGACAGTCTTGAAAATTTTGTCAATATGTACCCAAAGTGTGGGGTGTGCACTTATAGTGGCGAGAGCGCACTGATTGCTTCCGAGCCGGTAGTCATTGGCCCGGAAGGAGGATTTTCAGATTTTGAGCTGGAATTATTCTCCCGAAAATACTCCCTCGGCAGGAATGTGTTGCGGTCTGAAACTGCTGCCGTATTAATCACCGGAGTGCTTGCCATGAAGCGATCAGGGCTTTTGTGAATCGGGCTAATTTTTATATTGTCACCGAAAGTGTCCAATATGTGTATTTCTTGAACTGAGAGTGATAATAGGCTAGAACTGTGGCTGTGAATGAGGATGAAGAAGTTTCAGAAGGGTATGCCCAAAGGGTAGGCTTGCGGCTTCGTTCAGTGCGTAAGCAGAAGCACTTGTCTCTGCATGCCGTTGAGACGGCCTCCAATCAGGAGTTCAAAGCAAGTGTTTTAGGTGCATACGAGCGCGGAGAGCGCTCTATTTCTGTACCCAGGCTCCAGAGGCTTGCAGAACTCTATGATGTCCCCGTGGATCAGTTGCTTCCAAAGCAGACGGCACCAAAAACCCCAATTATACCTTTGGTAAATTTCGCCGTCCCGGCAAATGGAGGCCCTGAGATCGTCGAGTCTTTTGCGGTCAACGCAGTTGACGAGCGGAGAACTCCAATAGTTGAACCAAGCCTCAAAGTCACGGTCGACCTTATCAGGCTGAATCTGATGGAGGGTCCTGAAAAAGAGCTGTTGCGCAGGTACCTCTCCATGATCCAGGTTCAGCGGCAGGACTTCAACGGCCGCATGATCACCATTCGCCATGAGGATCTCAAAGTGCTGGCGTGTCTTTTTGAACTTACTGCGGAGGAGATGGCCAGAAGGCTCGACGAGCTTAGCCTGCTGATCACAACCTGAACTTCATTGCCAGTCCGGTTATGGAGCTTCCCCTGATGGTCAACCAGGATAGGCTTGTGAAAGTGCCAGCTGCTCCCGGCCTTTATGTTCATATACCTTTTTGCGTGTCAAGATGTGATTACTGCGCATTTGCGACCTGGGAGGGTATGGAAGACCATATCGAGGCCTATATGGACGCCGTCATTTCAGAGCTCAGATTCCGGCGCTCAGGAGGCTGGTCAGAGATCCCAGGCTCAATCTACTTTGGCGGCGGCACCCCATCTTACATTCCAGCCCGGCACATATCGAGAGTGATCGACGAGGCAGGTGTTCGGGCTGGAACTGAAGTCACCGTAGAATGCAATCCTGAATCGACAGATATTGAAAAGCTGCGGATCTACCTGGATTCCGGGGTTAATCGAATTTCTTTGGGTCTGCAGAGCTTCTCGCCCCTGGTTCTCAAATCACTTGGCCGGTCCCATGACCCCGCGGACATCTTTCCGGTGGTTGAAGCAATTGGAGAAGCGAGATTCGACAATTACTCGATCGATCTTATCTATGGGGCCGTTGGGGAGTCGGAGTCTATCTTGGAGGACACCCTCAGCAAGGTACTGTCATTGTCGCCGGCACCAGTCCATATTTCCGCCTATGCTCTCAGCGTCGAGCCAGGCACGAGGCTGGCCAAAGACACAGTCCGCCACCCTGATGAAGATTACCAGGCCAATGCTTACAGATTGATCGACGACATGCTGTCCGATGCCGGAATGAACTGGTACGAGATTTCAAACTGGGCAAAGCCGGGGTATTATTCGCGCCACAACTGGAACTACTGGATGCAGGGCGAATACGTCGGTGTTGGATGCGCCGCACATTCCCACCGGGATTCTAGGCGATCCTGGAACGTCTTCAATATGGGCCGCTACATCTCCGCCGTCAAAGACGGCCTTGATCCCGTTGCGGGCAGCGAGGATATAACAGGGGAGGTCAGAGCCAGCGAGGCTCTGGAGCTGTTGCTTAGAACAAGCCTTGGAATTCCCACCGAAACGCTTGGTGACAGGAATCAGATCGACTTTCTATATACCGATTCAAATGGAATGGCGACTCTGACCCTGGATGGACGTCTGCTTGCCAACCAGGTCGCATTGCGTCTCGATCCTTCAAAGGTCAAACCCGACCGTATCGGACATTTGCAACTCCAACCTCCTCGATAAAAGGGGGAGATCCGCAATTGCGATTCGGCCGGGATTTCATCAGCGAAATAAGCAATTCGCACTGCACGGAGGGTTGGTCATGGATTCAAGGGGAAGATCTCAGCGTGAAGCGGTGAATGTCATCTTCAAGCTGCTCGAGGCCTTAGTGGACGGCAACGATGATCTGGCGGGGAAGCTTCTCGAAAAAGCCCAGGCTTTGGATGTGGCTGGTGTGAATTTGGGGCTTCTCGATGCCATATCCGGTTATATGCGATCGAATGGCAGCCTCGAAGCTAAGCGTCTGCTCGAGCAGCGGGTCGCTTCCACTCCTTATGAAGTGGCAGCCAGGCCACTATTTGACGACGATGGAAGGCCGGTACGCGACAAACGACCCCTCAATTGATGAGGGGTCGTTCCCAGAGGACTTTCTTAACTCTTCCTCTTTGCAAACATAGGTATCGCTTCTCTTCCACATGCGGAATTGACTACCCCGCCCATGACCCCATACCAGGCCACTAGCGCGGTGATTATTCCTGCCCAGCCGCCAATCTTGGTCCAGATATCGAGTGATGTGCCAGTTCCTGTGGCAAATACTCCGACTGTGAGGAGAATAAAGGTTATGAGAAGTATTACGAACAGAGTTTTAATGACGCCATTCAGGCCAAATGAGGCAATGGTCATTATTGCTGTGAAAATGGTCCACGCCAACAGGAACAAGCCAGTCGCCTTGTAAGCTTGGGCAGCCGGCAGGCCTCCTGCCACCGCGTGGACATACCAATAGAATGAAAGCCAGAATGCGCCGTATGAGGTGAATGCCACAGTACCAAATACGTTGCCACGTTTGAATTCCCACATGCCAGCCAATAGCTGGGCAATTCCTCCATAAAAAATGGTAAGTGGGAAAACTACGCTTTCGAGTTTGACATCCAAGATTCCAGCGTTGAAGACGCTGAGAACGAATGTCGTCATTCCAAACCCAGCCAAGCCCAGCGAGGCCGGGTCTGCAATGGCCGGGGAATTATCCGCCATAGTGATTCCTTTCGTCGTTCCTCAACCAAGACTGTCTTGGGAGTGTATTGCTGTCTGCCGGGCATAGATAACCTGTGCCAGGCAGTTTTGCGCCGATGCGCATTCGGGTGAGATCTTCAAACGGCCAATTTGCATATTCCAACTCATAAGGCGAGAATTTTGAAATATTAATCCTCCTGAGAGGTGGTGGATGCGGCTGCTCTTGCCGCTATGTCATGCACTACGTCGGCGTTAGCCAAAGTTGTGACATCCCCCAGCTTTCTTTGTTCAGAAATATCTTTTAGCAGCCTGCGCATAATCTTGCCGGACCGCGTCTTTGGCAACTCGTCGGTAAAGACAATTGATGCAGGCCTGGCAATCTTGCCGATCTTTTCAGCCACGTGATTTCGCAGCTGGGCAATCAGTTGCTCTGTCCCGACTACGTGGCCCTTCAATGTGACAAAGGCGGCGATTGCCTGTCCCGTAATGGGGTCGTTGCGACCCACCACAGCTGCTTCAGCAACGTCGGGATGGTCGACAAGGGCTGACTCGACCTCAAGTGTGGATATTCGGTGTCCGGAAACGTTCATAACATCGTCGACCCGGCCAAGCAGCCAGTAGTAGCCGTCGTTATCGCGCTTAGCCCCGTCTCCCGCAAAGTAGACCCAATGGTTCTCTTCCGGCTTGGAGAACCGCCCATAATACGTATCCGCAAAGCGCTGGGGGTCCTTGAAGATTGTGCGCAGCATCCCGGGCCAGGGGTGGGTGAGCACCAGATATCCGCCTCCACCAAAGGGAACACTGTTGCCCTCCTCGTCGACGACGTCCGCACCTATTCCGGGAAGCGGGATCGTAGCCGAGCCTGGCTTGGTGGTGGTGACTCCGGGCAGGGGCGAAATCATTATGTGTCCTGTCTCGGTCTGCCACCAGGTGTCAACAATCGGGGCCTTTTCCCCGCCTATGTATTTGTTGTACCAAATCCATGCCTCAGGATTGATTGGCTCGCCGACGGTCCCAATCAGTTTTAGAGATGAGAGGTCGTGGCGTTCTGGAAATTCAGTTCCCCATTTCATGAAGGTGCGAATCGCCGTGGGTGCGGTATAAAGCTGGGTCACTTTGTATTTTTCAATAATTTCCCAGTATCGGTCTTCGTCGGGGTAGTTTGGAACCCCTTCGTACAATACCGAGGTGGTTCCATTTGCTAACGGGCCGTAAACGATGTAGCTGTGCCCGGTGACCCATCCGATGTCGGCAGTGCACCAGTAGACGTCGTTATCTTTTATGTCAAAGACAGCTTTATGCGTATAAGAGGAGCCGAGGAGGTAGCCACCGGTGGTGTGAACAATGCCTTTTGGTTTTCCCGTGGTGCCGGAGGTGTAGAGAATGAAAAGCGGGTCCTCGGAATCAGTTTCGGTGGCGGCGCGTTCCTTGGGTTGGCCCTTGATTAGGTCGTGGTAGTAGATGTCACGGCCTTCCTTCATCGGCACTTCGGATCCCGTCCTTTTGACAACGACCACATGTTCGATGGAAGGAGCCTCGGCAATTGCGGCGTCCGCATAGCCCTTCAGAGCAATTTTGCCGCCGTTTCGCCAGGATTCGTCACAGGTAATTAGCACCTTGGCTTCCGCGTCATTGATCCGGTCCATCAACGCATCCGAGCTGAATCCTCCAAAAACCACGGAATGCGTCGCGCCAATGCGGGCGCATGCCAGAAGCGCAATGGGAAGCTCGACAACCATCCCCATATAGATTGCCACCCGGTCGCCTTTGGCAACGCCCAGCGAGTCGAGCCCGTTGGCCAATTGGCAGACTTCCTCGTAGAGCTGGCGGTAGGTAACAGCTCTTTCATCGCCTGGCTCTCCGACGAAATAATAAGCTACTTTGTCACCATTGTCGGCCAGGTGCCGGTCGAGACAACTCTCCGTAACGTTGAGCTTGCCATCGATGAACCATTTGGCAAAGGGCGCATTAGACCAGTCGAGGGTCTGGGTCCACTTTTTCCTCCATAAGAGACTCTCGGCTTGCTTTGCCCAGAAGTTTTCAAAGTCCTCACCCTCGGTGTAAATGGAGGGTGAATTTATATTTGCCTGGTTCGCGAATTCTAAAGGCGGGGTAAAGGTTCTTTGCTCATTCATCAGAGCTTCAATGGTTGCCGACGGCTCGTTTCGTTCTGCCATCCGAAATCTCCCTTGTCAAAGGCGCTGATACGTCGCTTTTTGAGAATCTGACTTGTTAACAGAATGTTACTGCATCGACGTTGTCTATGAAGGGTTCAAATGGAAAAACACGTATTTATAAAGGGATCAGAAAATTGAGAACCTGTTTCAGGAAGCCAATCGATTAACCATATGACTCTGCCAGTCGCCTTGCAGGGAAGAGGAAGTTTCATCGAAGGTCAGGTAGTCAGAAGGCCCGTCATACTGATCATGAAGAATCTCAAATGCGCGCTGCAGCGCAGTAGGCGAGGCACTTAAATAAGGAACGATATCTTCGATGTCCACTTGATGCGATTTCAGTCTTTCCGACAACGCGGCGATTCTGGTCGGGGTTCTAAAGGAGTTAGAAAGGAGGAAATCGCTCATTATTTGCCGTTTGGGGACATTGCAAAGAGACTGCACGAGAGCAACGCTGATACCTGTCCGGTCTTTGCCAGCGGTGCAGTGGACGATTTTGTTCCTTCGGGCAGGGTCGAGAAGAATAGACACGACCCGGGTGAGTTCGGGACGGAATTTAGAGAGGATGTCCTGGTACATTTGCGCCATGTCCTTGTGGGTTATTTTCTTGATTTCCTTGGAAAGGATATGTTGCAGGAGTTCGCCTTTGCCAAGTATTTCTACATCGATTGGAATCTCTATGATCTCGATGTTTGAAGATGGCGGCAGCACCGTAGGTGATCTCAACTTTTCGTCCATGCGGCGCAGGTCTATTATAGAGCCCACGTCAAGCTGTTCCACGACTTGCCAATCGGAGTTGGTCAGTTTTGCAAGGTTGTCGGAGCGGAATATCCTGCCGAATTGGAGCTGCCCGGAATCGAGGGTCAGGTATCCTCCGATATCGCGGAAGTTCGAGGCCCCTTCGAGTTCAATTTTACGGACGCCGATATGTATGTAGACTCCATTGTGTTTTGTCCGGAAAAGAGGAACAGGTCCAAAGCCCTTGGGCACTTGAAACGGTGTGCCGACGGATACTTCGCCGAGCGGAGTCCAGTTGTCCTGGCTGAGGGTGCTTACTTCCAGCATGAACTGCGATGCCGGCGATTTGGTGTTCCAACCTGCCAGTTCCGGTTCCGCAAGCTGATGGGCAATCATGTAATGGTCTGGTCCGGATTTTACCGCTATCGGGATGAAATCTATGTTTGTCACGTTATCTAAAAGATAGTTGATTAATCGAAGTCATCGAATCGCGGAAGATTCAGCATTGCGGCGCAGTGCTTGTGCCTGACCCTTTGGCAACAGCGCTTGAGCTGCTTGAATAACTAATGTATGGGTCTATCCCTGGAATCAGGGAGAATGGCATTTTAATGAGTTCGCGTGCCCTTACGCATACCGCTCCCTGGTCCACCTCAACCAGCGGGTCCCCCTCAAGGACGGTACTTTTGGGCATCGAGTTCATGAGCTGCGATACGGCGGCTGCCTGCGATGCCGGGGGATCGAGCACGACTAGGCCCTCCCCGTAGAATGCTGACCTTGAGATTTGAGTGCTTGCCGCAGCCGCGGAAAGCGACAGGGCCTGATCAAGACCGTCGGCCTTTGTCACCGCGTCACCCATATCGACAAAGAATCCTGCCAGATAAACCATTATCAGGGCCACCAATGGAGCCAGAAATATTGCTGAGCCTTGCTCACTGTCGGGATGCAGGCACTGTTTCACGAGCCGAGGCATGTGGCAACACCTCCAAGGCCGGAAGATAATGGATCATAGGGTTCCCTCTGAACTGACGACAATTGGATGGAAATTGCGCCAGTCCAGAAGAAATCCAAGGTTTTGCGGTCCGAGACCTGAACCGATCCGCAACGCCCATCGCTGCTAGCCACTGAAACCGAGGTTTTCTGGAGATCGAGCCCCATTTCGTAAAAGGTCGTTGTCAGGTCGCTTTGGGCAAGCGACGTGGGATTCTGGGTGAAGTCGTCTGCCACTATGTCCCTGATGGCCGAGTGCACTGCCAGATCAAGGCCGTTCTGGTAACGCTGCGCTTGAACAGCGAATACCCCTAGGGTTCCGATCGTAATCAGCGAGGTTGCAACTGTTGCCATTACAAAGATGTTCTCCACAACCCCGTCCTCGTGATTTGATACGGATCGGAGAGATGATTTCATCTGTCAACTCTCCGATCTCGCTGTGGCGGCCGCTGACAGGGTGTAGGGACCGGAACTAAGTCCAGGCCAGATCGAAACAGAATAGTCATTGAGATGAATTTGGAATGTGACGAGATTCGAACTTTGCAAAACGGAAAAGCTGAGGTTATTTCTGTAGTTGGGCAGGAGATCTTCAATTCTTTGTTCAAGGATGTCCCGGGTATCCGGATTTATTGAAGCGCTTGCAACTGTGAGCCTGCGAACCGTGTCTGCAGCGAGAGCATCGAGCCGCTGCGCGAGCAGCACCGTCTCAGCCAGTTTTGAAG
>SCQM01000063.1 GCA_004298555.1 Actinomycetota bacterium
TGCGGCTTATCAAAACAATTATACGAACATATGTTCGCTTTGTCAGCAGATTATAAAACTTTCTTAGTCGAGACCCGTTGCAGAAATTCTGCCGGAAAGCATTCGGCGCAACCAATCGAGAGCTGAAATGGTGGCGTACTGTCTGACCCGATCCCTGTCTCCAGGCAATCTCAATTGTAAAGCCCTGTCTCCAAACATGCTGGAAGATGCACCGATAAAAACAGTGCCGATAGAATTGCCCTCCTGGGATTCCGGGCCAGCCACACCGGTCACGGCTAAACCAAGATCGCTTCCCAGCAGCTTTCTCACACCTTGAGCCATCTCAATGGCTGCGCTTTCACTAACAACGGGACCGTCGCTGACTCCAAGCAACTGGTGCTTGACCTCAGAGGCATACGAAACCAAACAGCCTCTATACCAACTCGATGCTCCTGGCACATTTACAAGGCGTGATGAAATCAACCCGCCGGTCAGCGATTCTGCGACGGACAAAGTCAGTCCAAGTCGTACGACTTCGTTGACGACCGACATTTCAATAGATGTTTCGTCAACACCGAACACAATATCGCCAAGGATGCTTTTCAACTCCTTTTCTTCTGCGTCCAAAAGCGCATCTACGATTTCGCTGGACCCACCCTTGGCAGTTATCCTCAGCTTGATACCCTCGATTCCGGAAGCAAGAAAAGCAATAGTAGTCCTGCCGTCACCGGCGTCAAGCGCCTCCAACCTGGGTGCTACCAGCTCAGCCAGCGCCGACTCTGAAAGGCCCCAAGTCCGGAGCGTCCTTGAGCGAATAACACCGGTTACCCCAGCCATGGAAATCAGATCCGGGATTACCACCCGGTCCACCATATCGAGCATCTCGTATGGAACACCAGGCACCGCATATATCACCTTGGCTCCTATTGGACATATCAGACCAGGTGCAGTCCCCTTTTTCTGCTCGATGATCCGCGCACCTGCCGGCACCATTGCCTGATTGATGTTATTGGCGCTCATGGTTCGGCCCCTCGAGGAGAACATAGCTCGAATCTTGTCCTCTATCTCCGGATTGTGTTGAAGCGGCACCCCCATAACCTCGGCGATTGCCTCGCGGGTAATGTCATCTTGAGTAGGCCCAAGGCCGCCAGTAACCAGCACGGCGTCATTGCGTTCCAATGCAAGATTCAAAACAGAAACAATTCGCTGCAGGTTGTCCCCCACGCGAGTTTGATATAAGCAGTCGATACCGACTTCGGCCAATTTTTGGGAAATGATGGCGGAATTTGTATCAACAATTTGGCCGAGCAGCAGCTCGGTGCCAACGGCTACAATTTCAACTCGCACAGTCTGCCCCCATTTTTGCCTAGGCTGAATTCCGGACCCTACCGTCGGCGTAATAAAAATATCCGCTCACCAAAGCCAGGCAGGTTGCCAACCATACGAGAAACCCAATTTCGATTTTGGCGGTGCCGTAGACTCCGGGTATCAAAACTAGGCCAATCACGATGACTTGGACAAACGTCTTTGCTTTACCCAGAGGTCTAGCAGGTACTGAAATGCCTTTTCTGCCCAGTATGCTGCGGTAAAGCGACATCCAAGTCTCGCGTACTGCCATTACCAGGACCGGAAGCCACCAGATCTCATTCCTCGCCACAAGGACTGCAAAAAGGCCAAATACCATCAGCTTGTCAGCCAGCGGGTCCAGAAACGCACCTGACCGAGTGGCTCCCTGGTGCCGTGCCAGCATGCCGTCAACCTTATCGGTGGAAGCAAGGATCATCCAGATGATGAAAGCAAACCACGTAGAGCCATGCTCAGCAACGCTATACATTAGAACCGGCGTGACAACCACCCGGATAATGGTTATGAAATTTGATGGCGTGGCCAGCGCGCTGGGGCCAAATGTGCTGTCCGCTGACATGTGGCCCTCCTAATCCGCTAACTCGCCGTAAAGATCTGGACCCTCTGAACCCGAGATTACAAGATCCACATAGCCACCTGAGGGGATTCCAGCATCAATTTTAATGATCCCGTCAATTTCCGGCGCCTCACGGTACGATCTCGCTACTCCAAGCCCGTCGACCAGCGCATTGACTTTGGTTCCAATTAGGTCAACCCGCTTCTTTTGCGTAATAGCTTCTTGGAGTTCAGAAACCTCGGCGAGCCTTTCCAGCATCAGAGACCGCTCTACCTTGCCGTCCAAAGTATGGGCATAGGTACCGTCCTCGTCGGAAAAGGTAAAGAATCCAGCCCAGTCGAGCTGCGCCTCTTCAATGAACCTTAACAAATCATCCTGATCTTCTTCCGTTTCCCCGGGATACCCGATTATGAACGAGGAACGGAAAACCGCATTGGGTTCAATCGCACGAATGGCTCTTATCTTGTCCATAAACCGCTCGCCAGATCCCCATCTCTTCATCCTGCGCAAGAGCTGGCGGGAGGAGTGCTGTAGTGAGAGATCGAAATATGGGATGCCGGTAGCAACAATGGCATCGATGAGTGCCCCCGTCAATTCAGAGGGATAGATATAAAAAAGACGCACACGGTCGAGATGTCCGGAAAGTCGCCCAATCAGGTCCACTAGGCGTTTCGCGCCGTAAATGTCGGAGCCATAGGAGGCTAAATCCTGAGCAATGAGAACCACCTCCCGGACATCTAGACCACGAGCCTCCTCGACGATCGACTCGATCGGCCTTGACTGCTGCTTGCCCCTAAATGAGGGTATCGCGCAAAATCCACAGGCTCTATCGCAACCCTCGGCGATCTTCAAGTAGGCCCAGGAAGCGCTGACTTTCGGTCTCGGCAGATTAAGCAAATCAAAGTCCCGGCTCCCCAGCCCTCGCTTGAGCCGCCCTTTGATCTTTACTGGAACCGACTCTGGCAAAGCTGGCGCATAACCCAACAGATCCTTGCCGAAACCCACCACGAGATCAACTTCAGGCAGTTCGATTGCAAGTTCCTCGCCGTAGCGTTCCGCCATGCATCCAGTTACGACAACCTTCGCACTACGCTTCTTAATCTCCACCAGATCAAGCACGGTATCAATGGACTCAACCCGCGCCGCTTCTATGAAAGAACAAGTATTCACCACCACTAGATCGGCCGTGCTGGCATTCGCCGCCGATACAAGGCCCTGCGAAACTAACCGTCCCTCCAGTTTCTCGGAATCGACCTTATTTTTAGGACAGCCGAGAGTTTCGATCCAGTACGAAGAATTCATCTATTACAAACTAGCAACTTCCAGCGGTTGAAAATCTGGTCCGTAAGACTTCGCAAGGCGTAAACCGTGATAATCAACATTGAGATTCTCAATTCGAAACGATACTTCGCTCCCGTTGAGCAACTGCTCCAAAGTTTTGGATACCTCCGGAGCGCGCGATGAACGGCAAAAACCAATCATCGTCGGTCCAGCACCTGACCAGCAACTGGCAATAGCCCCAGCCGTAGTGAGTGCCGACAAGATCTCCGCAGACTCTGGAAAAAGAGCAGATCTGTAGGATTGATGAAGCCTGTCATGGGTCGCTTCAGCCACCAAAGTCCCCAAATCCCCGAGACCTGACACGAGCAATCCCATGCGGCCAAGGTTAAAGGTGGCATCTTCCAAGCTCACCATTTTGGGAAGAACGCCCCTGGCTGTCTTGGTGGCCAGCTCTTTATATGGTATAACCGCTACCGCAGCCAGGTCCGGATCAACATCAAGCCCGCGACTGACGAATTTCGAATTAATCGCAGTAGCGGTTACAAACCCCCCAAATACTGAAGCTGCGGCATTTTCAGGATGGCCGTCGAAACCCGCAGCAACCAAGAACGGATCCTCGGCACCCAGAGCTGCGCTGCAAGCGGACACAAATGCCGCAGACGACCCCAAACCTCTACCCAGAGGAATCTGAGACCGTATCGTTAGATGGACCCTTGAATGACCCAAAACCTTTCGCGCAACCCGAGCTCCGAGATGCTCATCGTTTATTTCCAGCTCAGACCCTTCACCGAACGCCGAGACTTGAAACCGGTCGGATTCTTCCGCTTCGACCTCAAGGTACAAAGACAGCGCAAGAGCAAGGGTATCGAAACCGGGACCCAGGTTTGCTGACGAAGCAGGGACTCTAGCTATCATCGGTACTCCTTATAACCTCTTGAGGCGCCAAGACAAAGACGGACTTTGAATGGCTTTTGTGGTGATTAGCGGAACAGAAGATGTTTGATCTCCGAGTGTGACCGTTAGGGTACCCACCTGGGAACCCTTGGCAATGTTGTGGCCCAGCTTGCCAAATTTTGCTTTGTAACTAACGCGCAGGCCTGGCCAACCCATAAACGAAACATTCTTGGCTGCCTCCACGCCAACGGGAGCCGCGCCAGCAACCTTTAACGTTGCAACTATCTGGCCCTGCTTCAAGACGTTGAACTGACCTGGTACTTTGCGGACGGCATCTACCAATTTTGTACTTTCAGACAGAGCCGCTATGAGGGGCTGCACTCCGGATTGGCCTAGTATGGCACCAACTATAAGTTTCTTCGATCCCGCCAGAGTTGCAGCAAATACCAGATTTCCACCGCTGCCCATAGACCCCGTCTTGACTCCCACGAAACCATTATGGCCGACATTGTAATTCACGTTATAGACCACCCCAGCAACCGGAAGCGTAGCCTGCGCTTCACCGACGATTTGGGCAAGCACAGGATTCTTGAGCAATGCCATAGCGGCAAGAACTTGGTCATGCGCCGTCCCCACCGTTCCGCTGTCAAGGCCCGAAGGATCCTTGAAAATCGATCTCGTCATATCGAGGGACTTGGCAACGGAGTTCATCTTCCCTACAAATGCCTGGGTGGAACCGGCATCCCATGTCGCCAGCATTTGAGCAATATTGTCTCCAGAAGGAACCAGAAGGCCCTCAAGCAGCTGATATTCAGTGAGCTTTTCGCCGTTGGCAACTGGAACCACAGAATCCTGTTGCCTGAACATTGACTGATAGTTGGCCACATCATTCGGAGTCACGGTCAGGGTCGGTCCTTGGTTGCCAGTCGCCAATGGATGATCCCTAATGATTACCAGAGCTGTAATGATCTTAGCCACCGAGGCCAGAGGAATTTGAGTATTTGAATTGAAATCGGCGACAGTGCCAACTCCATCAATCGTCACAGTGCCTCCTCCCTGAGAGGGCCATGGCAGTGATGGCGGCGCACCGGGAATGACCGTATCCCCAACGGACCCCACTGCAGTTGGAAGAGGCACTGACCTGATCAGCTGTATAGCCGAGACAACCACAATCAATGCAACCACAATCACTATGACTCTGGAGAGCCTTGCCAATGAGGACCGGGAATCCCTGTAGTGGCCGCCCCGAGAAAATGTTGAACCAGATCCGGGACCCAACCAAGAGTCATTTTTTCTCACTCCGCAAAACCTCCAACATTGATGTGTGCATGATTAGCATGTCTCAGAACGGGAAAACTCTAACGAATAAGATAGGTGAAGTTAGATGTGGAAGTAATTAGAAGTAGCCCTCTTCTTTGTGACTCTCCCATTCTTCCTTTCCCATTAGAACGACTCTCGGCTTGGATCCCTCTGGGGGACCGACTATGCCTCTTGATTCCAAAAGGTCCATTAAGCGACCAGCTCGTGCGAAGCCGACACGCAGTTTTCTCTGCAACATTGACGTCGAACCTAATTGCGATGAGACAACTAGCTCGATAGACTGCTCCAACAATTCATCGGAATCGCCAGAATCAAATCCTCGCTCATTGTGATCATCTGAACCTTCCACGCCATCGACATACTGGGGCTTTGAGGACCGAAGCCAATGACCAACAACAGCCCTAACTTCGGCCTCCGATACCCATGGTGCCTGAATACGTCGCGGCACGTTCGATGACGCATTGAGCAGCAACATGTCCCCTTTGCCTACCAACCGCTCGGCACCAGGCTGGTCCAATATGACTCTGGAGTCGGCCAGAGAGGACACGGAAAAAGCCATTCGGGAAGGAACATTTGCCTTGATTACGCCTGTAATCACATCGACTGACGGCCTCTGAGTCGCTATCAGGAGATGGATGCCCACCGCTCTGGCCATCTGAGCTATCCGGCAGATAGATTCTTCAACATCCCTTGCCGCGACCATCATAAGATCATTCAGTTCATCGACGACAACGATGATATATGGCAAATGCTCCAGGGTTCGATCACCAACGTTGTTGAAAAGAGGCGAATCGTCGAGTATTTCATCCACCAAGGAGCGCGGTGCAGAATTGCCATTGGAAGTCTCAGAGGATACTGCGGCAACCATTTGATTGTAGCCAGTTATGTCCCGAACACCGACTTCAGACAACAAGTCATATCGGCGTTCCATCTCCTTGACCGCCCAGGCAAGGGCATTGGCGGCCTTTTTCGGATAGGTGACCACCTGTGTCAACAGGTGAGGCAGCCCGTTGTACTGTCCAAGTTCAACCCGCTTGGGATCGACCAGTATCATCCGCACCTCGTCTGGCGTCGCCCTCATCAATATAGAGGTTATTATCGAGTTGATACAGGAGGATTTCCCAGCTCCGGTGGCTCCTGCGATCAGCACATGTGGCATTTCAGCAAGATTTACCATAACTGACCGGCCGGCAATATCACGCCCAAGCGCGACTTCGAGAGGATGCTTTGCAGCACTTGCTTCCTGAGAGGAAAGTACGTCTCCAAGAGTGACAATCTGCCTGTTTTGATTCGGCACTTCGACACCGATCGCAGATCTTCCTGGAATCGGAGCAAGAATTCGCACATCGGCAGCAGCCATGGCATATGCAATGTCTTTGTTGAGTGACGTAACCTTAGAAACCTTCACCCCTTCACCGAGCTCGAGCTCATATCTCGTCACCGTGGGACCCACAGTCATTCCCACTAGCTTGGTTACCACTCCATGAGTAGCCAATGAACCCTGCAAAACCCGCCCTCGCATTGCCAGCTCTTCCTTGTCCAAGTTCCTGGTGGCGCCACGCTTGAGCAAAGACAGGCTGGGCAGCTTCCATAAACCGTTGACTCTCTCAACGCTCATCTCCACTGAATCCGGGTCCCGGACCTTCGAAGGCTTGGATGCAGTTGTCTCCGGAGGATCCAAGACATGTTCTGTAATCCCAGTAACCATGGGATCAGTCTTGTCGAAGCTGGTATCTGCGATTAACGCCGGATTAGGATCCTCGAAATCTTTGGATACCTGCCGATGTCCGCCGCGATTCCTTGCCCACCACTTCGGGGATTTCTCTTGGAACTCTTCATCAGTAAGAGTTTCCTGGGGACCATCCTTTCTGCCTGCCACGACAAAACGCCTCAGATGGTCGACTACATAGACCGCCGCGCGTTGAGGTCCAATATTGAAAAATGCAAGCCCGAAGAGCACAAGAAGTATGACAAGAATGACCAGCCCTCCGAAACGACCCGCTGCCAAACTCAGATTATGGCCAATCAAATAGCCAAGCAGCCCGCCCTTGGCACGAATCTCAGGACCGCTAAAGCTCTGATATAAATCACCCTGCATGCCAGCGAGAGCCAGCGTGGACAAAACACCAAGAACTGCCCTGTGCCTGGCAAAGATGACCCGTTCGGGAAACATGAGTGCCAGACCACATAAAAACAGAGCAACCAGACCAACGAAGATCCCAATCCCAAAGATAGATTCCGCAAGAATTTTTAGGTCGGTGCCCAAGGGGCCAAAAAAGGTAGTGACGGACGATACGAGCACGAGTACAGCCACGGCCACGTACAGGGCTCCACGAAACGAATCATCCATGGTCCGCAAGTGCTCGACAATCGGCCGTCGGGCCGTTCTCTGGTTGGGTACCGATTTCCTGATACTCGCAGATGGCCTTCTGGAAGTTGTCTTTCTGTTACGAGAACCCGACGTTGCACCGCTCCTAGCTGAACTACCAACTCTTTGGCTCATGAAAATGAACTTAGCCAGAAATAGGGAGAATTCGTCCCAATTCTGAGACTAAATTACCAATTTGTAATTAACAATAATCATTACAGAAAATGGGGCAGAAATCTATCACTCAAGCTTCCAAAACCACCGGTACGATCATTGGCCGGCGTTTGGTCTGTTTATTCACATATTTTCCAAGAGAAGTCCGCACATGGCGCCGCAATGTTTCAAGATCCAGGGCATCCTGAAGTGTCGCAGCGGCGATCGACCTTCGAACCTCATCCTTGGCCTCCTCAATCAGCCCCTCCGCCTCGTCGGCATGGATCCAGCCGCGGGTGATGATCTCAGGCCCGGTGACGAGTTCACCCGATTTCATATCAACTGTCACGATTGCAACTATCACCCCCTCTTCCGAGAGCACCTTCCGGTCCCTTAGCACCCCGCGGTTTACGTCCCCAACGACGCCGTCTACGTAGAGATAGCCAGCCGGAACCTCACCACCATACTCAATGCCGGAATCGGAAACGACTACAACATCACCATCCTCTGCAAGAAGAATATTTTCCTGAGGGACACCCATCTCTTTGGCGAGCAACGTGTGATTGAACAGGTGCCTGAATTCACCATGCACCGGTATAAAAGCCTGTGGCTTGGTGATCGAAAGCAGCATCTTGAGTTCATCGGCCTTAGCATGTCCCGAAGTATGCACCTTCTCGATACCGGGATGTACAACTGAGGCGCCGCGCCGGTAAAGACTGTCAATAACATTCCCGACAGCAGTCTCATTTCCAGGGATCGCATCTGCAGAAATAATCACCAGATCATCTTGTTCGAGCTTCAGCCATTTATTCTCACCGGCAGCCATCAATGACAGGGCGCTCATGGGTTCGCCCTGAGACCCGGTTGAGATAATGCACACCTCCTCACTTGGATATTTCGATACCTGATCTATATCGAAAATATGATCATCAGGAATGTATAAAAGACCAAGGCGCCTGGCAAGCGCTACATTCTTTCCCATCGATCGTCCAAGCGTGAATACTCGTCGTCCAGAAGCCACGGCCACGTTTGCAACCTGCTGGACCCTGTGAATGTGAGAAGAAAAACAAGTTACAACAATTCGCCGGTCCTTGGAAACGCTAAATAAGCGAGAAAGCGTCTTACCGACTTCGGATTCCGACTCAGACCGGCCTGACTCCTCGGCGTTTGTGGAGTCGGACAGTAGTAGGCGGATTCCGTGATTCGAGGCAATCGCCCCCATCCTCCCTAAATCCGTCAGCCGCCCATCAACCGGATTCAGATCAATCTTAAAATCACCGGTATGGAAAATTACTCCCTGCGCGGTGTAGAAGGCTAGGGCAAAGCTATGCGGGACCGAGTGGGTAACCGGGATGAACTCGACCCGAAAAGGACCAACCTCAAGAGTCTCACCGTCCGAAACTGCGATAAATTCACACCGGTCGGAAAGCCCAGCTTCGTCGATTCGATTAGCAGCCAGGCCTAAGGCTAGTTCGGAGCCGTATATAGGGAGCACCACGTCGATATCCCTTAGAAGAAACGACAAGGCTCCAGTGTGGTCTTCATGCCCATGAGTTAGGACACATCCGACCACCTTTTCCTGATGCTCCTTAACATATGTGAGATCTGGCAGCACCAAATCAACGCCGGGCATGTCCGGATTTGGAAACATCAGACCGCAGTCAAGAATTACTATCTGATCGTCCTGCTCTATCAGGGCGCAGTTGCGACCGATCTCGCCAAGTCCACCAAGAAAAATTACTTTTACGTCACTAGCCACGAATCTCTTTCTTTGCTATAGCAACCTCCACGCCCAAAGCGCTAAGGCTTTGATTTGTTTCATCGAATACCTGCAGCGCTTCCTTGCTGAGATTCTCAGGCGCGCGTCCAAGCGGAAGCCTGGTCTCCCCTACTTCAAGCCCCAATGCATTCAACATGGCTTTAACCGGAATGGGATTCGGCGCTTCGGGTTTTGACTCAAAATCCACCGAGGGCATCAGAGCCTGATTGATCTTGATAGCCCGCAAATGATCACCGCTCAGAAAGCTTGAAATCAGAGCCCGATATCCGAATGCTGCCCAATGTGTGGCAACGCCCACCACGCCTACGGCCCCAATGGCCAAAAGAGGCAAAGTGAGTCCGTCATCACCAGAGTAGACCTCGAAATATTCGGGCAACTTCGGGATCAGCTTCGATGTGGCCAAAGGTTCGCCGGCAGCATCTTTCAAGCCAACCACATTAGAGCATCGCTGAATCAGCTCCAACAAGGTGCCACCCTCCACTTTACGACCCGTTCGAACGGGAATATCGTAAATTATTACTGGCAAATCTGACGCATTTGCAACCGCTTCGAAGTGGGACAACAGACCCGACTGGGGCGGCCTGTTGTAGTAGGGAGTCACAATCAACGCTCCCGCAACGCCAACCTCTTTTGCCCTTTTGGTCATATGAATAGAGTGCAGTGTGTCGTTCGATCCGGATCCGGCGATTACCGGGACCGAAACCGCCGCCGCCACCGCCTCCCATAGCGAGATCTTCTCGTCGTCAGTCAAAGTCGGTGCCTCGCCGGTTGTCCCGGTCACGATCAGACCTTCGCTCCCATTATCGACCAGCCACCGAGCAAGGCCGACGGTGCGATCCAAATCGACCTCTCCGTCCCCGTCCATCGAAGTAGCCATGGCAGTTAGAACCCTGCCAAAGCGAGTTGAGGCGCCAATAGTCACTTTGAGCCACCACCTTCACTTTTGAGCTGGCTGTGATCGAGCCCAAGTCTCGCATCAATTAGCTCATCAATACCTCTAACCAAACCGGATAAAGCTGTCACTGACTTTATCGCCAAAATCACTCCAGGCATGAAAGAGGTCCTGTCATAAGAATCATGTCTGATCGTAAGCGTCTGGCCCAAGGTTCCAAAAATAACTTCTTGATGCGCAACCATCCCTCTTACCCGCAGCGAGTGAACCTGGACGCCCTGTTCAAACCGTCCGCCCCTCGCACCCTCCAGCATAACTTTAACTGTTGGATCGGCGGCGAATGGGTTTCGCGAGCTGTCTCTGAATTTTGTAAGTCGCCGGGCAGTCTCCATCGCTGTGCCGCTGGGAGCATCGACCTTCCTGTCATGATGCAGTTCGATTATGTCCACTGTATCGAAAAAGACCGAGGCCATCTCGGAAAAGCGCATCATCAAAATTGCACCTATTGCAAAGTTTGGAGCGATAATGCAATTCGCTCTGGAGTTTGCAAAGGCGTCCGTGAGTTGCGACATCTGCCCGTCCGAAAGACCGGTAGTTCCGACCACTCCATGAATATTGTGCCTGGCACACCACATCATATTCTCAAATGCGCTTTTCGCCGAGGTAAAGTCCACGGCTACCTGAGCCTTGGCGCTAGTCAGGGACTCCTTGGAGCCGCTTACTTCCAGCCCGGTGCCGTTTATCCCGGTTACCTGAGATAGATCGATACCGGAAAGCCGTGGATCAATTGCCGCAACCAAAGTCAGTTCCGGGTCCTCCGCAACTGCCCTGCAGACAGTCGTACCCATTTGACCACCAGCGCCAAACACTCCAATCCGCATAATTCCCCCTAGTCAAAAACCCCGTTTGGAACAGGCCCAACTGCAGAAATCTGTCTGGAACCAGCGAAAACCTCTGCCGCAAGCTCCGCAACTTCATCAACTGACACCCGTTCAATTTCAGCCAAAATTTCCTCGATCGATTTGATCTGCTGACCTGTAACCAGCACAGACCCCAACTGGGACATCACCGAAGCCGTATCCTCTCTAGCCAGAAGGACCTGAGCCCGCAGATAACGTTTGGCAACGGCTAACTCTTCTTCAGTCATACCAGCCAAACCAAACTCTTTTGTCACAGAATCTACCAAA
Organism: Actinomycetota bacterium; assembly: GCA_004298555.1. Taxonomy (GTDB): domain Bacteria; phylum Actinomycetota; class Acidimicrobiia; order Acidimicrobiales; family Acidimicrobiaceae; genus SCQM01. The sequence continues at coordinate 11,776 of SCQM01000063.1, forward strand.
TCCAAAGCTCTGCCGAGCTGGAAATGGCTGGTCGCAAAATACACTCCCAAATAACCTGAGTCTTGATAAGACACCCGATCCGAATATATCGAATAGCACAGTCCGGCTTCCTCTCTTACCTTTTGGAACAACCGGGAAGATAGACCGCCTCCGTAAACGTGGTCCAGTGCGGCCATTGCCCAGCGTCTCCGGTCACCTCTCGGTATGCCAGGATATGCAATTGAAACATGAGCCTGCTCGATTTCACGCTCGCTGACCACCGGTTCGGAAAACCAAAGATGCGACGCATCCCGTTCTGGGACTTTACCGGGTAAGATTTGGCCCAAACTGGAAGAGAACTGCTCTACTATCTGCTCATGCTCCAAAGCGCCTGCTGCAGATATGACCATATTTGCCGAGCCATAGTACGTGGAAAAGAAATCGCTGATTACATCGCGATTGATTCCCAGGATGCTCTCGCGAGAACCAAGCACTTCACGACCAAGAGAATGCGTCTTGTAGACAGAAGCGCCTAGCTGCTCGTGAACGAAATCTGACGGCTCGTCGTATGCCATCGCAATTTCTTCGAGTATTACATTTCGTTCGGATTCAATGTCCGAAACATTGAAGGCCGGCTCGGTGAGAATCTTTCCCAGGATGTCTACTCCCAAATCCGTCGCTTCACCTAACAGACGGACTTGAAAGCTGGTCAGCTCCTTTGTGGTGAAGGCATTCATGTCACCGCCAAAGGAATCGACAGAAATGGCAAGATCCTTTGCGGACATTTCGCGGGTGCCTTTGAACGCCAGATGCTCAAGAAAGTGCGATGTTCCGTGCTGATCCTGCGTTTCGTCCCGGGATCCAACTCCTACAAAGACGCCGATTGCCACCGAGGATGCTTGAGGCATTGCCTCGGTAACAATCTGAAGACCGTTGCCAAACCTAGTCGTTCTTGACACAATCTGCCAATTATCTATCGACGACCGTCGCGTCTGCCACTTCTTCTCGGGCCTCTGCCGTGTCCGCCTTCACGCTCCACGGGCCTGCCGGACGGAGATGGTCCAGGACCCAAGTCTCCATACTGAGACCTAAGTTCCTCATCAAAATGAGCTTCAAATGACACAACTGATGACTCTTGAGAAGATTTCAGTTCATCCGCCTCGGGCTTGGAACGAGTCGTTGTTTCGGGACTCAGCTCACTTGACGACGGAGCTGCTTCTTTCGCAGCTTCTTGCGAACCGCCTTCAACAACCAAGGAGAGAGAAATTTTATTGGCCGCGTCGATATCATCGACGTGAACAATCAGGTCCTGACCCAACTCAAGGTAGTCCTCAACCCGCTCGACGCGCTTACCTCCACCTAGCTTGGAGATATGAAGCAGGCCATCTCTTCCCGGAAGTATGTTGACAAAAGCGCCAAACTTGGCGATCGATACAACTTTCCCGCGATAGACGGCACCGATCTCAGCCTTTGGCGGATCAAGAATCTCGAGTACGCGCCGTCTAGCCTCCTCTACGGCGTTGGCATCCTTTGCACCGATGGTAACCGTGCCTACGAGGCCATCGTCGTCTATTCCAATTTCAGCGCCGGTCTCCTGCTGCATGGAATTGATGTTCTTGCCTTTTGGACCGATGATCTCACCGATCTTGTCCAGGGGGACCTCAAGCGAGATGATCTTCGGAGCATTGCCTTTGACTGCGTCGCGAGGCTCGGAAATTACCTTATTCATCACGTCCAGAACCTGGAGCCTTGCAACCTTAGCCTGGTTCAGAGCCTGACCCAAGATCTCTGCAGGTATTCCATCGATCTTGGTGTCAAGCTGAAGAGCCGTAACGAATTCCGATGTCCCGGCAACCTTGAAGTCCATATCTCCGAATGCATCCTCGGCACCGAGAATGTCCGTTAGGGTTACATACTTCCCTTCGGCGAAGACCAGCCCCATTGCAATCCCTGCCACAGGTGCCTTAATCGGTACGCCGGCGTCCATGAGCGACAAAGTCGAGCCGCAAACCGATGCCATCGAAGTTGAACCGTTCGAACTCAACACCTCAGATACCAATCTCAAGGTATATGGAAACTCGCTCTGCGGGGGAATCACGGGAAGCAGAGCCCGCTCGCCCAAGAGGCCGTGCCCGATCTCACGTCTCTTTGGACCTCGCATGAATCCAACTTCTCCGGTCGAGAACGGTGGAAAGTTGTAATGGTGCATATACCGCTTAAACTCGTCAGTGGAAATCGAGTCCAGCATCTGGTTCATTTTTGGCATACCAAGAGTACAAAATGTTAGAGCCTGGGTTTCTCCGCGATTGAAAAGACCTGTACCGTGTGCGGTTGGTATCAACCCAACTTCTGCTGACAGGGGCCTAATGGTAACCAGATCTCTTCCGTCAATTCTTATCTGGTCTTCAACGATCCGCTTCCTGACAAGATATTTGGTGACCGCCCTGATGGCATTCTTGATCTGCCCTTCGCTACCCTCGAACCTTGCAGCGAGTTGCTCCTGGATAGCAGCCGAAGCTTCCTTTAGACTTGCGTCCCTCTCGGCCTTTCCCAAGACTGCATTGGCCTTGGCAAGCAGGTCTGTACCCACTTCTTTTACTGCGGCATAGATCTCATCAGAGTAATCAGCCTGTGGCAGATATTCCAGGGGAGGCCTTGAACCATGTGCTTGAACCAGTTTTCGTTGGAGCTCAATCGACTCCTTGATCCAGGTCTTGGATAGCTCTAGCCCCTCTGCGATAACCGTTTCGGTCACGAAAGGCGCACCTTCCTGGTAGTTGTCCCAGCTGGATTCGGTTCCACCTGCTTCAACCATGATGACCGCTATGTCAGAACCATCGGAGTTTTCACGGCCGGCCACTACGAGTTCGAAGCTTGAAGAGTCTCCGTCTTGGTAGGTCGGGTGTGGAATCCACTTGCCCTCTGCACTGAAGGCAATTCGAACAGCTCCTATCGGTCCTTGGAACGGGATGCCGGAAATCATCAAGGCAGCTGATGCGGCATTGATGGAAAGCACATCATGTGGATTCATCAAATCGGCGCCGAGTATGGTTCCAACCACGTGGACCTCATTGCGGAAGTCGTCAGCAAAGCAAGGTCTGATCGGGCGGTCTATTAGCCGTGAAGTAAGCGTCGCCTCATCAGTAGCGCGACCCTCCCTCCTGAAAAATGAACCGGGAATCCGACCTACCGCATACATTCGTTCCTCGATATCGACGGTCAGCGGGAAAAAGTCAATCCCCTCCTTAACCGTTTTCGATGCGGTAGCCGTAGCTAACACCATTGTGTCGCCAAGCCGAGCGACTACTGCGCCGTCGGCCTGTAAAGCAAGCTTCCCTGCTTCGAATGAAAGGGTTTTGTCTGTCCCACTAATTGGGGACGAAACGACAACGGCCTCAGCCATTTGTCTCCTTAATGTCTTTTTGGCGACCTTGGTAGTTCCCAGTCGCTAACCACCAATTGCTTGGGAGCTAGCGACTGGCAGCTGGGGGCCAAAGTCGCGGTCCTATTTCTTATGTACCTGCCAAGCCAAGCCTGCATGTTCCACATTAGGCGAAATGCGCAAAACACTTCCTACTGTTTAGTATACGCTCAAAACAGTCCAAAACTTTTATGGCCCACTCCCCTTTGCGGAAGTGGGCCATAAACACAACAACTACAAAATTATCTGCGGATGCCTAGCCGACCGATCAGTGAACGGTAACGCTCCACATCCTTATCACGGACGTAATCCAACAATCGGCGCCTGTGGCCTATCAGCTTCATAAGACCGTGACGAGTATGGTGGTCACCCTTGTGCATCTTTAGGTGCTCAGTCAGATGAGTAATTCGATTCGTAAGTAGTGCAATCTGAACCTCAGGAGATCCGGTATCGGATTCGTGTAGGCGGTATCCAGAAATGATTGCTTCTTTATCTTGCATGCAAACCTTTGTCCTATAGACCTATGTGAGAGTACCCAGTCGGATCTGCTCATAACGTCCCTTGTAACCAAACAGTGTGATACTAGTAGGATTCGACCAGACTACAAGCTGTGAGAGGTGCAGTACACCTCAACGCGGTCAATATCTTCGGCAATTTTAGCCTTCAGCTCATCGCTGGTGCTAAAGCGTTCCTGGTCACGAATCTTCTTGCCAAACAGCACTTTGATGCCATTCCCGTAGATATCGCCTTCAAAGCCCAGAATGAACGCTTCAAGCAGCCGCTCGCCACCGCCCGGATAATATGTCGGCCTTGTGCCTAAAGAAATCGCCGCTATATAGCGCTCCCCATTTTCCAATATCACCCATCCGGCGTAGATGCCGTCGGGTGGAGTCGCCATGAGATTGGAAAATGAGACGTTGGCGGTGGGAAAACCAAGTTCGTTGCCACCCCTGCTGTCTCCATGCTCGACGCGCCCCCTTAGTTCGTAGAGGCGTCCCAGATACTGTTGCGCCTTTTCCATGTCACCTGCAGCAATCAAGTGGCGAATCAGTGTCGATGACAACACCTCGCCACCGCCCCCTCGAGGAGCTTTAAGCGGCGCACCAATTACCCCGAATCCATGCTTTTGACCCAACTTTTCGAGGAGTTCCACATTGCCCTGTCGATTATGTCCAAAATGAAAATCGCTGCCAACCACCACCATCTTGACATTCAGCTTTCCCACAAGGAACTCTTCAACAAAATCGACCGCGCTCTCATTGGCCCTGCTTTGGTCAAATGTCACTACACATACGGAATCCACACCAGTTTGAGAAAGACAATCGAGCTTTTGGCCTAAATCACTTAGCAGTAGAGGAGCTGACCCAGGACGCACAACGGATGCAGGGTGCCGGTCGAATGTAACAACTACCGAGCTGGCTCCAATATTTTTAGCTATCTCAATAGTCTTTGAAATCAAATATCTATGACCTAAGTGCACTCCGTCGTATGCGCCAATTGTGACCACAGAGCCATTCGGATATTCACTGGGGTTGGCATCGGTAAAAATCTTCATCATGGACGAAACTAGTTGATTACTGGCAAAATGATGCCCGCACGATAACTGTCGCCGTTATCCCGCCGGTATAAGCCAATCAGCTGATCCCAGTTCACAAATGGTCCTTCGCTGCCATCGAAAACAAGAATCTCGTCGCTTGTCTGGTCCGGAATCACGACCTTGGAACCAACTCTAGCCCGCGCAGCTTGTTCGCCATTCAAGCTCACAACGGTAAAATCGCGGAATGCCAAAGCTGGGCTCAGTGTCATTCCAGAGACCACTTCTTCGAGAGGAAACGCCTCCTGGACATTGAAGCTTCCCGACTCCAGACGCCTGAGGTTGGCAAGATGGGCGCCGGTCCCCAGGGCAGCTCCGAGATCGTGAGCTATTGAACGGATATAAGTGCCCGGGCTGCAAACGACATCGATACGGATCACATTCGCCTCCGCAGTCATCGAGTAGCTAATGGAATCTATTCTCACCCGACGCGGCTTTATCTCCACAGCAAGATTCTCACGATGATACTCGTAGAGCTTTTTGCCTTTTACCTTTATGGCTGATACCTCTGGAGGCATCTGACTGATCTCACCGGTCATCGCCAAAACGGACTCCTGCACCCTGGCGGAATCTAGACGCGCAACCTCGGTCCTCGAGATGACGGTTCCATCGGAATCGTAGCTGTCAGTCTCAATGCCGAAGACTACCTCGCCAACATACCTCTTTGTCTTTGCCTGGAAGTAGTCGAGCAGCCTTGTGACATTGCCTATTGCCAGCACCAGCAAGCCGGTAGCCCCAGGGTCCAGAGTTCCGGCGTGGCCAATCCTCTTTTCGCCGTAAATACGCCTCAACCGAGATACAACGTCATGAGAGGTCATGCCAGCCGGCTTATCGACCAATACCAGGCCTCGCGACAAATTGGCTTTCAAACTCTAGTCCCCGTCACTGTTAGGTTGCTCACCAGAAGAAATCCTTCTGAGAATCTCATCGATCCTGCTCCCATACGAAATGCTTTCATCCTGTGCAAACCTGAGATGAGGAGTGCGCTTCATCCTCACCTGGGAAGCCACGGCACCCTGAATCTTCTTCCGATATTCCTCAAGCGCCCCGGCATTCTCGGTTGTCAGATTTGCAATCCACACAACGGCATTTGAAAAATTCGGCTCGGCCTCGACTGAAGTGACCGTCGTCAGTTCCAGTCGCGGGTCGCTTTGCGAATATTCTTCAATGGCCTCAGCGATCACTTCGTGCAGAAGCTGGTTTACTCGAGCCGTGCGAGGATATTTAGGGGCATTTCGACCACTCCCACGTCGAGACACCGACACCTCAAACTCCTTCTTTCAGCGGGAATTCCTTCACCCGCCGGCGATTAGGACCTTGGAATCTCGCGATCCTCGAAGGTTTCGATTATGTCACCTGCACGCAGGTCCTGGAAGTCGCTCAGTCCAATACCGCACTCGAAACCAGACTGGACTTCCCGGGCATCCTCTTTGAAGCGCCTCAAGGAGGTAATGGTACCCTTCCAGATAATAACGCCATCGCGGAGGAAGCGGACTTTGGAACCCCTGGTTATCACGCCATTACGCACATAACATCCAGCGACAGCCCCGACCCTGGGAACCCTGAATACTTCCCGGACCTCGGCATCGCCAGTAACCACCTCTTCGTATTCTGGCGCCAACATACCGACCATGGCAGACTCAATGTCTTCGATAACCTTGTAGATGATTTCGTAGTTACGAATCTCGACATCATTCGCCTCTGCGAGTTCTCTGGCACGCCTATCAGGACGCACATTAAAGCCTATGATCGTGGCGTTCGAAGCAGTTGCCAGGCCTACGTCATTCTCGGTGATCCCACCGACCGCCTTGTGAATAAATGCAAGCTTTACCTCGGGACGCTCAAGCTTGCGCAACGATTCTACGATTGCCTCCAGTGACCCCTGGACATCCGCCTTTATGATGAGATTTAGAGTTGCAGTTTCTCCGCGCTGAATCTGCTCGAAAAGATCTTCAAGTTTTGCACCTGGCGTGGCGGCTGCGAGATTTGCGTAACCTGCCATTCTCAATCTCTGGGCCCTTGCCTCTCCGATCATCCTCGCAGTCGCAAGATCGTTGGTCTCTCTGAACTCATCCCCCGCGGAAGGCACCTCGGAAAATCCAAGCACCTGAACCGGCATTGAGGGACCGGCCTCTTTGACATTATTGCCTAAGTAATCGATTAGAGCCTTGACCCTGCCCCAGGCAGGACCTGCCACTATTGGGTCGCCGACTTTCAGGGTCCCCCTAAGCACGATTACAGTTGCAACAGGACCCCTGCCAACATCCAGGTTTGCTTCAAGAACGACGCCCCTGGACCTGCCCTTGGGAGTTGACGAAAGCTCCATGACTTCTGCAAGGACAGCGATCTGCTCAAGAAGCTCGGTAATGCCAAAGTTCTGCAGCGCCGAGATCTCAACCATAATGGTGTCGCCGCCCCAGGCCTCGGGAACTAAGCCGAGTTCAGCCAACTGCTGCTGGACACGAACCGGATCAGCATTATCACGGTCAATTTTGTTGATCGCAACCACGATTGGAACTCCTGCAGCTTTCGCATGATTTATTGCCTCAATGGTTTGAGGCATCACACCATCATCTGCCGCAACAACCAAAACAACAATGTCAGTTACCTGGGCACCGCGTGCTCGCATAGCCGTGAAAGCTTCGTGACCTGGCGTGTCGATAAACGTAACGTATCTGCCATTTACCTCTGCCTGATAGGCTCCTATGTGCTGGGTGATTCCACCAGCTTCTCCGGCTACCACATTCGCTTCGCGAATACGGTCGAGCAGCTTGGTTTTGCCATGATCGACGTGGCCCATGACCGTGACTATTGGAGGTCGCAGCTCGAGTTCGTACTGAGCATCTTCCTCTGTGTAGTCGAAATACTTCGCCACAAGCTCGGCCTCTTGTTCCTGGCCAGCATCTACAAGCTTGACTGACGCGCCTAGCTCGGCCGCAAACAGCTCGATCATGTCATCTGACAACGACTGTGTAGCAGTTACCACCTCTCCTTGGAGGAAGAGAAATCTCACCACATCTCCTGCAGTGCGGTTGAGCTTAGGACCGACCTCTTGTGCCGAACTGCCACGTTCAACGATGACCTCTCCCGTTGGAACGGGAGCATTCGAGGCGACGTAAGCCGTTAGCTGCGTTGGCTCCAATTCTTCCATGTTGCGACGGCGCCGCTTCTTCGACTGCTTTTGAGCAGGGCGGCCTCTTCCCGGTGCACCTCGCGTGGAAACTGGGGGCGGCGGAACTGCACCGCTTCCGCGGGAAGAATATCCTCCTCCGCCCTGACGCGGCGGAGATGATGCACCAGCTGGTGCGCCTGCTCCAGCCGTCCGATTGCCGCTAAAGCCTCCTCCGCCCTGACGTGGCGGGAATCCTGAGCCTGTTCGAGGAACAAAAGTACGATCTGATCCGCCCTGTCCCGGTCTGGGTGCTTGTCCCGCACCTTGCCCGCCTCTGGGCACCCCGGTGCCTCCCGGGCGATGCACGCCACCTTGACGCGGCGGGAAGTTGTTAGGCCTGCTTCCAGTCTGACCGGAACTCTGCCTTGAAAACGATTCTCTGTTCTGACCGGTGCCTTGAGAACGCGGCTGGGCCGGACGAGGCCGCTCTGCATCACCCTGCCGCTGCTGTCCGGCCCCACGACCTCCTCCAGGAGGAGGAGGAATTGGACGGCCCGAAAGCGAGCGCGGAGGTCCTCCGGGAGGAGGAGGAATTGGACGGCCACTCGACGACATCGGTGCCCTGACAGCTTTGCCGGGCTCCCTAGACGTTCCAGATCCAGATCCTGCGGCCGGACTAACAATCCCGTTTGTGCTGCGCTGATCAGCTGCCCGGTCATTCGGCCTTGTTCGCTCGGGACGATCCTTTTCACTGCGTTGTGGATCTGACCGCTGAGCCGCTCTCGGCGCCTGAGAAGTTGGGGCTTGAGCTGACCGGGCCTCGGTAGTGCCAGCGCTCCTTCGCCCCTGGCTCGTTGCGCCAGCGGCGCTTGGTCGAGGCTGCTGAGGTGCCGCTGCTGTGGTAGTGGGCCGTTCAGGGATAGGCCTGCGCTGTTGTGGCACGCTCTCGGCAATTCTGCTCTCCGCCTTCGCTGGAACAGGCGTTTCTGGAATAGCTGTAACCGACTGCGGCGTCCTTGGCTGTGAAGCAGATGGAGATTCCTGTTTTTTCGGCTGTGCTACGGGCTCCTCCTGGGGCTGCTCTGCACGGACCATCCCCTCGCGTTCAGCTTTTCTACGTGCCCGATCCGCCTGTGCATCTTCGATGCTGGAAGAGTGGCTCTTGACACCAATCCCAAGCGCAATGCAAAGATCTAAAGCCTCCTTGTTGGTTAGTCCTAGCTCTTTGGCCAGCTCGTAAACCCTTATTCTCTTAGCCAACTGCTAACTCAGTCCTCTCCTTGGCCTCAACAGCGACCACAAAAATTTGATACCCACGTTGATTGAAAACCAAACCACACTACGTCATTATGAATCGGTTAACAATTTTTAGCTGCAAAAAATATAAATCAAAAAAACTATCGAACATCTATCCTAGAAGCCAAGCTCCTCATATACGCTTGATAATTGCTTTTGCACGTCTGGGAGCAGCTTGGCCTTCAGCGACCTTGCAAGCTTTCCTTTTGACGATGCCGCATTGAAACAACCTTCATTCTTGCAGATCCAAGCTCCCCGGCCTCTTGATTCAGCAGATGCAATGAGGCGGTCGTTCTCAGTCAGGCAAATCCTCACCATTTCGTCGGCTGACTTTACGGTGCGGCAACCGATACACCTACGGAGTGGCATCACCAAGCAAAACCTAGTCTTGCTCAGCTTGATAGTCTGAAGCAGTTATCTCCTCTCCGCCTTCGGCGGGATACCATACGAGCTCGCCTGAACCGTTATCAATCCACTCGCCCTCAGCCCACTCCTGAGCATAGCCACTCTCCTCGGCGGCGATTTCGCTCTCAGACTTGATATCGATCCGCCATCCGGTCAGTCGCGCGGCGAGGCGCGCATTCTGGCCCTCTTTTCCAATAGCGAGAGAAAGCTGGTAGTCGTCGACTATCACGGTTGCTGATCCTGTATCGGTGTCCAGCCTTACTTCCTTGACTTTTGCAGGCTGAAGCGCCCGTTGCACAAACTCGGCCGGATCCTCCGAAAAAGGAACAATGTCAACCTTTTCTCCCCGAAGCTCATTGGTTATCATTCGCACCCTGGCACCTCTGGCACCAACGCATGCCCCTACAGGGTCCACATTCGGGTCATTTGACCAAACCGCGATCTTTGTACGATGGCCTGGCTCCCTTGCGGCAGCCTTGATCTCGACAATTCCGGAGTTGATCTCAGGGACTTCCAGTTCAAACAACCTCTTAATGAGTCCGGGGTGGGTTCGGGAAACCACAATCTGGGGACCCTTGTTAGTCTTTCTGACCTCCACTATGTATGCCTTCACCCGGGCTCCATGCTCGTACCGTTCGAATGGAACCTGCTCCTGTTGTGGAAGCAGCGCTTCGACCTTTCCTAGATCTAGAAGCGTGTACCGATTGTCGCTCTGCTGGATAATACCCGTGACAATGTCACCCTCTCTTCCGACATACTCTTCATACTTGAGGTCTCTTTCAGCCTCTCTGATCCGCTGCAACATAACCTGCTTGGCAGTTTGTGCCGCAATCCTGCCAAAGTCCTTTGGAGTATCATCCCATTCTCTAATGACATTCCCATCGTCATCGAGTTCTTGGCCGAACACACGAATTTCCCCGGTATCGGGATCAATAGTCACGACGGCCTCTTCGGCTGCTCCAGGCCTTCTCTTATATGCAGCCACCAGTGCGTTAGCTAGGGAATCCAACAAGGTGTCAACAGCAATGCCCTTATCGTTGGCAATCATCTGCAATGCCTCTAGAAAGTCAAAATTTGTCTTGGCCATCTCGTTCCTCAGTCTTTCGCTGTCTTGTTCGCTGTCATTTTCGATTTACCCACCCGTTTTGATCCGTTGCCGGATTTGATCTTGGGCGACTTCGACTGTCCCCACTCAAAGACCGTGTGTGCTCTTTCAATCTCGTCAATCCTGAGCTCGAACTCAGTGCTTGGCATCGACGAGGAGTCGTCGGAAACCACCACTATCGAACCAGCATCAACGCTCTTTAGCGCTCCCGTGAATCGTCTTGGTCCGTCAAACTCCGGCTTCATTTTCAAGCTTAAATTGCTGCCAATAAATCGTTTGAAGTGAGACTCGGTTCTCAGCGTCCTTTCAAGGCCAGGGCTGGAGACCTCCAAGGTGAACTGACCCATATCATCGAATTCAACCGAGTCATCAATCAGGTGGGAGATGAGTGTTGAGGCATGCGAAATCCTGTCCAGATCGAGAGGCGCTTCACCGTCAAGGGTGATGCGCAGAGCACCGCCCTTGAATTCTATGTCCAATATCTCTAAACCCTGGTCAGCCAGGCTTTCCTCGGCTAATGCCCGAAGCTTATCCTCAATCCTCTGCGGCGTCTCACTCACCTCCTCTAAAATCCATACGTTATAGAGATACAAAAGCGCGGGCTGGACGCCCACGCTTTATCTCAATCGCATACCAAATGTAACTCTTGGGTCCAGCCTGGAACGACTAGTAAGAGCCTGTGGTTAAAGTATAGGGGAAATTCTTCCCAGATAAGTATGAATTGAGTATTAGCGGGAGGTAGTAAGTCAAATACCTTTACCAGCCATTATCCGCTCTCTGAGAGATAGTCAACAATGTCGGGTACGCTTACCTCTATCCGCTCACCGGTCAGCCTCTTCTTGACTTCGATGACTCCATTTGCAATGCCACGCTGGCCGATAATTGCGATTATCGGAACGCCGATGAGGTCGGCATCGGCAAACTTGACTCCGGGAGTCAGGTCCCGGTCATCATAAAGGACCTCGACACCCCTCTCCCTTAGCTGCCCGTATATGTCATCCGTAAAAGCTACTGCCTCTGGCGCCCTGGCCGGGGTAATTGTCAACAGCTCCACCTGATATGGTGCCACGCTCTTGGGCCATCGAAGCCCATCCGCGTCGTGAAAATGCTCGGCAATGACCGCGGGAAGGCGACTCATACCGATCCCGTAGCAACCCATCCAGTATTTCTGGTCGGTTCCATCCTCTGCCTTGAAGGTGGCGGATGATATTTTGTTTGAGTAGGAAAGCCCAAGTTCAAAGGTATGGCCTGCCTCTATCGAACGCACCAGGGAAAGGGCATCTCCGCAATTCGGACAGGGATCTCCGTCTCCCACCACAACAAAGGACCCGAACTCATCCACCTCAAAATCCCTGCCAAGCACTGCGTTGGACACGTGGTGACCCACCAGGTTGGCGCCGGCGGACCATGCGGATCGTTCAAGAATTGAATAGTCCGCAAGGACTCTCACGCCCTGATCGCTCATTCCCATAGGACCTATATACCCCTTGAACAAAAACGAATTTGACTCGAAATCGTTATCGGTCAGAGGCGCTAGTCCTTTAGGCACCTTTACTTCCCTGTCTCCCGGAACCAGGATGAGCGTCACATCGTCATTGGCATCTTTGAAAGCAAGCGACTTCAGCAGAGATGAACTGTCCACTTCAATTCCCTGCGATCCGAGGGCCTCCACTACCTCACTGATAGTCGTCGAACCAGGTGTGGAATGCATCGTCATTTCCGGGGCATTGGCATCAGAGGGTTTGCCAGCAGCTTCTCCGCGTTTGGCTGCTTCGATATTGGCAGCATAACCGCAGTTCGGACACTGCGCAAAGTGATCTTCTCCAATGGGCGAAGGTACCATGAACTCGTGATTCACATCCCCTCCTATCGCCCCTGAATCAGCCTCCACCGGAACATACGGCAAGCCGCAGCGGTCGAAAATATTCAGATATGCCTGATACATCCGCGAGTATGACGACTTCATACCGCTCGCGGAAGCATCAAACGAGTAAGCGTCAGCCATAATGAACTCTCTGGTCCGCATGAGTCCGAACCTGGGCCGAGCCTCATCGCGGAACTTGGTTTGAATCTGATATACCGTCACGGGAAGATCTCTGTATGACTCAAGATCCGGACTGATTGTAGCTATCACCGCTTCCTCGTGGGTCGGACCCAGCACAAAAGTCCCCCCTTTTGCCTCAACGGTCATCAAGACGTCCGACATAGTCTGCAACCTGCCAGTTTGCTCCCAGAGTTCAACAGGATGGAGTGCGGGAAGCAGGAGCTCCTGGGCCCCGGCTGCATCAAATTCCTCACGGACGATTTGATTTAGCTTGGCCATGACCCTCAGCCCAAGTGGAAGGAAGCTATAAACTCCCGATGCCAGTCGCCGTATATAGCCGGCCCTTACCAATAGCTGATGAGACACCGCCTCGGCGTCCGCCGGAGCTTCCCGTTGAGTTTTCAATGCCAACCTTGTCATGCGCATGCGTCAAGGCTATTTGCTTTGGGGCAAGCCCTAACAACGAAATCGCAGAAATCCCAGCCAAGACCGACACAAATCGGAATACGAATGACTCAGCTGCCCTCTTCAGCTAAACGTTTTCGTATAAGACTGACCTTCGTTTCGCTGTTGTTCACATCCGATCCCTTAAGTTCGAGAAGCTCGGCCCTGTCCATCTCAGCTTCCCGCGCGGCATTTTCATCAGCGGCGGCTAGTCGGGCCTCCACGCCTTCCTTAGCCAGGTTCTGTGCCTCCCTGACCAATTCCTCCACCATCCGCTCCTCCGGGACCACTCTAATTATCTTTCCCTTGATAAACAGGTGGCCCTTATGTTTGCCGGCCGCAATCCCCAGATCTGCTTCCCGCGCCTCGCCTGGGCCGTTGACTACACAACCCATGACCGCCACCTGGATGGGGAGCTTCAACTTCTCCAGCGCATCTTGCACCTGGCGGGCAACCGAAATCACATCAATTTCAGTCCTGCCGCAGCTTGGACAAGCAATCAGATCCAGCCCCACTCGATCTCTGAGTCCTAGCGCCTCCAGCAGCTGCCTGCCCGCCTTGGCTTCTTCGATCGGATCGGCGGTAAGCGAATATCTTATTGTGTCGCCGATACCCTCTGCCAAAAGGGTGCCGATACCTGCGCTGCTCTTTATAAGGCCCGCCGGTGGCGGCCCCGCTTCGGTGACTCCCAAATGCAGAGGTACGTTTGTGGCTTCTGCGAGCATGCGGTAGGACTCAATCATCAGCGGAACACTCGAGGCCTTAACGGAAATCTTTACATCCTCGAACCCAACCTCCCCGAACAGTGACAGCTCGTAAAGTGCCGATTCGACCAACGCCTCCGGTACCGCGCCGCCATACTTCTCGTAAAGATCTGGATGCAAGGACCCTGCATTGACGCCAATGCGAATCGGTACGCCACGATCCTTCGCCTCTGAAGCGACCAGCTTGATCTCGGCCGGCTTTCTGAGGTTCCCAGGATTAAGCCTCAAACATGCAACACCAGCCTCGAGTGCGGCCAGAGCCATCTCATAATGAAAGTGGACATCCGCCACAATTGGAACGGGTGATCTCGGTACGATACGGGCCAACCCCTCCGCCGCCTCTGCATCATTGCAGGTACAACGAACTATGTCGGCTCCTGCGCCATAAAGAGCATATATTTGAGCTAGGGTGCCCTCGACATCGGAAGTCTTTGTAGTAGTCATCGACTGGACCGATACCGGCGCGCCACCTCCAACCGCAACTTTGCCAACCATGATTTGGCGCGAGTCTCTTCTCGGCTTGGAAAACCCTGTCTGTCTAGCCATTTTGGGCAACCTTCGAATCTATGTGACTGCAATTACAGCAAGCCATCAAACTATTTCTATGGATAAAGCCTAAATCGGTGCAAAAGTTTCGTCGTCTTCCTATCCGAATGGATTCGACAGAGGATGGGTCACGTCCAGGTAAAGAGCTGTAGCGCCCAGCAAGACAATCAAAGTCACCACCACGTAGGTGAGCGGCATCAATTTCATGATATCGACATGGTACCTTTTGTGCCTGGTTGAACGAAGGCGCTCATAAACCGCAACAATGACGTGTCCGCCGTCGAGAGGCAGCAGGGGGACGAGATTGAAAATTCCCAAGAAAATATTTATTGAGAAAAGGAGTGAAAGGACAGGGCCTGCTCCAGACTGCGCCGCTTGCGATGCCAGCCTCACGATGCCTACTGGAGATTCGAAACGCGAAGATGCGCCCGGTGAATTGATTTGCGTCGATGGATGCTGCAGCTGCTGAACATAGCCCGATATTCCGTGCGGGGAAAAGTGGCTAACCAAGGCAGAAATCGTCTCAATCGAGTAGCTCCACATATTGGTAAATGTTGTACCGATGGCTGCCAGTGGATTCACCTCCTGCACAGGAGCCACCAACTCAACTCCGATTACCCCAGCCGGCTGTTTTCCTACTGGCTGAACGGGCTGTCCGGAGATTGTCACTTCCCCGGCGTTGAGCGGAGTGACCGTTTTGCTGATCAGGTGGCCATTGCGCGAAATCTCCAGCGAAACGGGCTTGCCGACAGAACCGGATACGATCGAAGCGAGCTCCGAAGCACTGGTAATATCATGCCCATCGGCGGCAACAATCAGGTCTCCTGGCATAAGCCCTGCTTGCGCAGCCGGGGTGATGCGACCGTCAAAACTACTCAGTGCCGCTATCTGCACTTTGGAGGTATTGGGAACCCCTATGAAACTAAACAGCGACCATAGCAATAGAAATGCCATCACAAAATGCATAAATGACCCGGCCACTGCAACCATGATCCTTTTGGGGAAAGACGACTGACGGAATGTACGCGGCTCATCAGCCGGATCGACTGGATCAAGAGAGTTCATCCCTAAGATTCGAACATATCCGCCAGCAGGAATGGCTTTGATCCCATATTCCGTTTCGCCCTTTCTGATTGACCAGACTCTGGGCCCAAAACCGAGGAAGTATTCTGTCACTTTCATTCCTGAAATCTTGGCAGTGATGAAGTGGCCTAGCTCATGGACCATGACAATCACTACCAGGGCAGCGATAACCGCAATCGTGGCAATCGAATTCGTATAAAATCCAATGGCTACAATTGCAACGATGAAAGCGATCAGTTTGATGATCGATTTGACCTGCTTAGACTTTTCCAGATTTGAGTCATCGACTTGGTCACGATCGCCGAATCTTGCCAGGTCATTGTTTTCAAAGTCAGTCATAAGTTCTCAATAATGGACCGGGTGGCCCTCCGCGCTCCGAAATCTGTTTCCAACACATCCTCGATTGAATCAAGTCCGGCATCTTCATATTTTTCGAAACTAGCCTCTACAACCTTAAAAATGTCTGTCCACCCTATTTCCCCCACCAGAAAAGCGTCAACCCCGACTTCATTGGCCGCGCTAAGCCAGGCTGGCGCTCCTCCGCCACGGCGTCCCGCTTCATATGCAAGGGGCAATGAGGGAAAGTTTTCGAGATCGGGAGCCTCAAACTCCAATATCCGTGACTCTCTCCAGTCCAAAGCTCCAAAAGGCTGCTTAAGGCGCGACGGGTAGCCAAGTGCATAACCAATTGGAAGCCTCATATCTGGACCTGAGATCTGAGCCAGCGCAGAACCGTCTGTGAATTCAACTATTGAATGGACTATAGATTGAGGATGCACAACAACTTCAATCTTGTCGAAGCCGATTCCGAAGAGCTCGTGCGCCTCAATCACCTCCAAACCCTTGTTCATCAGGGTTGAGGAATCGATGCTTATCTTTGGCCCCATTGACCATGTGGGATGCGCCAGGGCCTGCTGAGGAGTGGCTTGAGAAAGAAATTCACGACCCTTGCCTCTGAAAGGCCCGCCGGAAGCAGTCAAGACAATCTTGGAAACCTCAGTTTCAGAAAAAAAGCTGGAGCGCAAAGCTTGATGTATGGCCGAATGCTCCGAGTCCACCGGTATGATCTCACCGCCGCTTGACCCGCGCACTTTCGCCACCAGATCACCGGCGGCAACCAGAGACTCCTTATTTGCAAGCGCAAGACGTTTGCCTAATTCCAAAGCCGAAATGGTGACAGGCAGACCGGCGAAACCAACCACCGCGTTCAGCACCACGTCTCCCGCCTCCGCCATTGCTACGAGAGCCTCGTCGCCGGCCACGACTTGTGGAGAATAACTTAGCTTCTCGATTAATTGATTGACGAGATCTTTTTTGCCAAGTCCGACAATCCCCGGCCGGAACGAGTTGGCCTGGCTGGCCAGCAGATCGATATTGGAGTTTGCGAAAATGGCCGATAAATCGAACTGGCTTCGGTTGGCTGATATTACGTCAAGTGCCTGCGTACCAACCGAACCGGTTGACCCAGCGATGCTTACCTGAACCAATTTGAACTCCAATAAGTGCGCATATCAGCTGAGATGCAGGATTTTCAACAGATAATAGACAGTTGGCAGGACAAACAACAAGCCATCTATTCTGTCGAGCATACCACCATGGCCAGGTAATAATTTTCCCATGTCCTTGATTTTGAGATCGCGCTTGATCATCGATTCCGAGAGATCGCCGAGTGGCGCAGCAACGGCCACGACGATTCCAAGGATGACTGCCTTTGACACGGTCCATGGCGATATCTGTGAAACAATCACCGCACTCACCAAGAGCGATGCGACAGCGCCTGCGATTAATCCTTCCCAGGATTTTGTAGGGCTTATCTCCTTTGCCAGCTTGTGCTTACCGATCCAAGATCCGAAAAAATAGGCTGCAGTATCATTTGCGACCGTGGCGATCAATGCACCCAGCAGATAGGCAACACCGTGCCCGTGGGGAAACTCCTGGGGCCGGATGATTGCGGCTCCAAAGGAACCAAGCCCGCCGATCCAGATGAAACCCAAAAAAGTGACAGATATGTTCAATGTCGGCTGACCCCGAATCACTCCCACCAGATACCAAAGCATCGAAGTGACAACCATTGATGCAAAGACGAGAGCAATGCCGTTTGCACCTTTTTCATAGGTCGTGATCAAGAGCGACAGGGTTCCAGCAAGACCCAAAAGCGCAGCAGGCCTGAACCCGGCTCGACGAAGGGTATCGTAAAACTCGATCATCGCCAGAAGAATGGCTATCGCCACGACTGCAAGTACAGCGGGTGCGCCAAAGTGAAAGGCCAGGAGAACGACAACACCAAGCCCAATACCCGTCGCTATTCGAATATAGACAGGACTTCGCCGCCTGGGCGCCCCGGATTCGTTCTTGGCTCTCAAAATCCGCTCTTTACGGGATTCAAAAGAACTGGGAACGTATCGCCCCGCATCCCGAATCCCAGCATCCACAGAAGCAGCAGCCATATCCTCTTGGCTATCGACAATATTGGCCGATGGAGCTTCGTTGCCGGATAACCCGGATTTCCTTCTCGAGACGCCCTGCAACTTCGGCAGAGACAGAGTGAACCGCTTATCTGGAAGGATGATCTCGTCGGGTGGGCTGAATACCTCATCATGACTGTTCTTTTTAGGAGCCGGCTTCGAAACCCTGCCGCCTGACGAATTATTTCTAGACGAGATCCTAAGTGCCGCAGGGCCGCTGATCTTCTTCGAAGGTCTTTGGTCGGGATCATTCTCCTGAAAATAGCGACTTGAGCGAGGACTCCCTGAGGACAGGTTTCTCTCGGAAAAGCCGGCAGAATTGCTTTCATCCTTCTCCGAAAGGTTCAGCCCGTTCGCTGCGGTGAAAATTGAGGACAGCCTCAGTGAGGAAAGCCGGGACTTGAGTGAAGTGTCATCAGCATCCAGGTTAGACAACACCACCGGAATCTCTCCGGTCGGAGGATCGGTCCAGGGCGGCAACTGAAACCCTTCATTGCCTAAATTCTCAATGGACTGCGGTTCAAATCGATGGCCTCCAGAGGTTTCGGGCTTGTCGTCCTCTGAATCGATCGGTCCTCCGTATTCTGCCATGCATCCTCCAGCCCCGTAACTTAATGCAAAACGAGCTATCCCTAGACTTCTAGCAGCTCTTTTTCTTTTGTAGCCAGCATCTTGTCCAGTTCTCCAATGTGCTCAGAGGTCACCTTGTCCAAGTCCTTCTCCGCACGATCCAGGTCATCGGTGGTAATCTTGCCGTCCTTTTGTGCAACCTCAAGCTCGTGCCGCGATGCTCTCCTAAGGTTTCTGATTGCCACCCTTGCATCTTCCGCCTTGGCGCGCACAACCTTTACCAGCTCTTTGCGTCGCTCTGCATTCAGTGTTGGAAATACTAGTCTAATGATCTGACCATCATTCGAAGGATTAATGCCGATATCGGAAGTCTGAATAGCCTTTTCAATGGCCGACAGTGCCCCCCTGTCATAGGGTGTGATCAGAAGAACCTTTGCCTCTGGGACGGATATCCCCGCAATCTGCTGAAGCGGGACGTGAGAACCATAGTATTCAACCGGTATTCTCTCAACCAGCGCAGGCGAGGCCCGACCAGTCCGAACGTTAGCAAACTCCTGCTGGGCATGGCTAATCGCCCTGGCCATCTTCTCCCTAGTGGAATCTATATTTTCTGAAACAATTGAATCTTCCATCAGCTCACCAACGTACCTAGCTGCTCGCCTATCAGGGCG
>SCQM01000064.1 GCA_004298555.1 Actinomycetota bacterium
CCTTTGGCGAAAATGCTTCTCGGCTTCAGCAAGTTGCATCTGGTCGTTGACCCCTAGCGCTTCGACCGCATCATCAATTTGCAAAGCTGCCACCAAATACCCCATTTCCGAAAGTATCGAAATCGAATCCGTCAGGTAATATTCTCGCTGAGAATTTTTTGGGGAAATATGTCGAAGAGTCGGGGCAAGTATATCCAGATTAAAAGCGTAGATTCCCGTGTTTATTTCTTTGATTCCTTTTTGCTCTTTGGTGGCGTCCCGTTCCTCAACGATACTTACAACCTGTCCATCCTTGCCGCGCACTATCCTGCCATAACCGAAAGCATCCTCCGGCACCGCCGTAACCAGGGTTGCAGAAGCTCTGGATTCGACATGGGCATCAACTAGTCTTCTAAGGGTCTCTGGCGTGATAAGGGGCGTATCACCGGGCACGACTATTACAATCGGAATCTCACTGCCGCTATAGCCCAAAATATCAGGCAAAACAGTCAAGGCCACGCTCAGTGCATCCCCGGTGCCGAGTAGCTGAGTCTGTTCAACAAACCGGATCTTCATGTCTGATGGCGCCGACTCGGACAAGGACGCCTTTACGCGCTCTGCCTCGTGACCAACCACCACTACAGTATCTTCTACGCCGGCGCGCGAAAGTGCATCAATAACATGCATCCCCATAGGTTTCCCACATATTTTCGCCAAAGTTTTAGGCCTTGAGGACTTCATCCTCGTACCTTCGCCAGCCGCTAACATAGCCGCAAATACGGGTCGGAAACTCACTTGGGACACCTCAAAATCTATCGTGTTTTACTCTTTCGTCAGTATGACTTCTAAAACGTGATCATAGCTGTTGAAATATGAGATTGTTTTGTCATCTTCGATTGACAGAGAGTTCAGCGAAATTCACGAGCTCAAATTAGCTTATGAACTTAGACCGCTTTGACACATACATCGCCTCGTCGGCTTCAGTCCAGGCATCAGTGAGAGATTTTGCCAAGCTCCGCGTACCAGTTCCCACTGAAGCGGAGACACCGGTAACCATCAATGCAATGCGGATTCGGCGGGCAAAGGCCTTGAGCCCCTCCTGACTGATGCCTTTTGTCAATACGGCAAATTCGTCTCCCCCGGTTCGGGCAACAACATCGTCGGACCTGCAGGTTTGCTGGATAATTTCAGCAGCTTTGCGGATGAGATCGTCACCAGCTTTGTGACCTTGCGTATCATTCACAATCTTGAGATTATCAAGGTCAATGACCATCACGGAGGCTGAAAAACCATACTGCGAACACAGGATGTCCTCCTCACGAAGTGCCCTATCCCAACCGCGGCGATTCAGCAGGCCGGTCAGCTCATCACTTTCAGACTCCATTTTTGCCCGCTCATAACTGCGCCTTTGATCTAAAGATTGCAGCTCAAGTGAAAGAATCGTGGACAACATCCTGGCCGTAAGTTCTATGGCGCCTACCTGGAGAGGAGCAAGGTCAGGCATCGGATCGGGGTTGATTGCACAAATGGTTCCGAAAACATTATTATCTGCCAGCACTAAAGGTACTCCGATATGAGCCTCGACGCCGAGACCTGCCCCGATGTGCGACAGCGCCTCAGAATCAATGCAGGCTGAAGTGCTGCTGACGAATTTGGGACACTCGCCATCTAGAACTCTGGCGCATAGGGTCCTGTCCAAGCTGAGGCTGTCGCCAGGCTTGATCCCATAAGCAGACTCATTGACGCTAAGAAAAAGAAACTCATTTCCATCTATTCTCGTTACAGCGCATAGTTCAAATCCCGTCAACCTTCGTAGGTAACTGACTGCAGCTTTCGATGCGGTGGAAAAATCCGTGAAAGGGAGGACCTGCGCGGGCCGACTCGAGGAAGAACGCGATCCGATGTTTGCATTGTCATAAACATCATCCATCTCCAGAACCCCTCTGACACAATCTGAACCTTGTCTCACAAAATCTGGCTTTAAGTACTATTGGCAAATTTGGTTTAGAAAAGTGGGCTCTAAACACACCTCGAAGTCAGCCCAACACCGGTTTGTCCCAATGCTGAAATATGCCTTAAAAACAGCTCCCAAAATGACCCCGCCAAGAACCATTTAGGCAAATCAAAATTATAGGTAAAATTTTCGCGGGGATGTGCTAAAAAATAAAAAATAAAATTCTTGTTTAAAGCGAATCGCATGAGAGGCGTTTGCCTGCAGCAGTTCACATCAATCCATTTTCGCTTCGAAAGGCATATCCCTCTACAACTTGCCAGTGGTGCTGACTAATGGCAAAGTCGTCGTTGTTCACCACCTTCGGCCTTCAAGTGCACCTGAAGCCAGTCACAAAGATCTATCGAATGAGTGCAGCAGGTGATCGGAGTTTCGCACATCATCAGTTACGCGACCCATTTTGCTGGTTAGACGCAAGGTAGATCAGCCCCAAACACCGTGTAGCAAGGTACCGTACAATTGCGCCTCCCCTGGGACAGTTTTCACGGTAGACCTCCGAAATATCTGGACCTACCATCACGGTGGATGCTGCTCAAACTCTAGGCCCAGGAAAGTATAAGCACTGCACAATTGGTTTGGCAAAGAAGTATAAACATGACAAGGAAGAGCGAATTCATTGGAGACACAAAGGGACTTCCACTGACCCCGCAGGTCAAGGCATTTGGATTGGCGGGGTTGGCGGCACTTGGATTCAGCCTCGCAGCATGCGGGAACGGATCCGCTGGATCGGCAACCGGGGCCAATGAGACTCCGACACGAGCAAGCACGCAAGCTTCGCCAACAAATGCCCAAGGTAACACGGTTGATGTCTCGCTGATCGGAAAGATAGATGCCACGTCTGGTACTCCCGGTACGTTTACCGGTAAAGACGGATGGCCGGCACTTGCACCGGCGAACTTCACGGTCCCCCATGGAGCGAGAGTTGTGCTCACAATAAGGGAGTTTGACGATATGAACACTCCACTGCGGCCCATGATGCCGTATAACACCGTGGAAGGTGGAGCCGAGACAGTCGATGGCTCTCCTGTGACCTCAGTCGACAATGCACATATTGCACACACGTTCACGGTCCCATCTCTCATGTGGAACGGCTTGTCAAGTACTGCGAATTAATTGTTTTGAAAAGGTTTTAGGGCGTGATGAATCAAAGATCCGTTTCACAATGTCGTAACTGAGCAGGCGAGGGAGTCTTGGGGTTCAAGGTAAACCACCTCCAGCAAGGCAAGGGATGGATGACCGCCGGGGTGGCGGCTGCTACGCAACCCCGGGTACTCAAGGTGCAGGTGGTGGCCGGGCTCCGGTGCTCGCCAGGCGTGCCAGCCAATCGTGGATCGTGCCTCCGCCACTCTCATGTACGCGGGTCGGAACCGCAGTTTGTCTATCCGCAGAAAGTTGCCCCAAACTTGGAACGACACCGGTACTAACCGGTATCAAAGAGATGACGGGGATCTGGCCTGCGACGGCGGGAGGCTGGCACGCTTGGTGATCTGTGAGTCCCCCGGGCACAGATTGGCGGGGTGACCCAGAGGGGATGTCCCTTTTATTGTGGGTTACTGGTGATGGACCTACAACAGTTGCAGACGACATTGTCAGACACCTTGGGGGGACAGGTAGCTAGTCGAAGGGGTCATGGAA
>SCQM01000065.1 GCA_004298555.1 Actinomycetota bacterium
TCTGCCCCTCACCAGGTGGACAACCACCAGTATCACGGCGATTATAAGCAGGAGATGTATGAAGCTGCCTCCAACGCTTCCGATAAGACCAAGTAGCCAGAGTATTAGTAATACGAGTGCAATAATGAGTAGCATGCCTTCTCCTTCGTTGCAAGTGATGCCTTTGGATTGCTGCAATTAGTTGCTACAGCTGCTGATCAAAGACTGATTCTGGAAGATCTCCATGGTAAAGCGTTGAAACCAAAGCATGTGAGTGCTATTTGAAGCGTTATCGACAGAATTGCGGGGCTTGAAAAGCACAACGTTTTCGCTTGCGAGTCTTCATAGCACTCTCCGTTATGGTCGGTATTGACGACATTTGGTATGTCGAGCGCAGTTTTAACTTCTCCTACCGAGCTGGCTCCAAGAGCCAAATCTAAGGTTAGTTGTTGTGAAAATCAATTATAGCCCAAAATTATTGTGAACAATTGTCACCTTCGCAATCGGTTTCCGAATCAACCCGCCAAGACGTCGAATTGTAAAGCGCCTGCGTTGCCGGGCCTCTACGGTCATCGAAGCGGACATAATGCCTCGCAAGGCCGGTTTCACCAAATCCCCGTAGGCGCCGATGAAGCATTCAAATATCTGTGTCTATCTGTTTCGTGAGCGGTCGTGGATTGTCTGATCAATTGCTGGAAAAGCGGGCTTTCCAGTCGTGCTTCTGATTCTTTTAGGCGTGTGTATCTGCGAGTCGATCTGTAAATGGCAGCATTAACGACTTATTGGCCTAATACCGGGTGCTGCTTTTACCTGCCGCAAAACAGCGGGGTCTCCCTCCCAATTGACCAATTAAGATGGAACTTGCATCCACGAAATGTGTGGCATTTGAAGCAGAAGTGTCAGCAAGAGATTGACGCTTATGTTTTACCGGAATAGCCAGCGAAGGGATGAGCCGATGAAATACAGGTATTTGGGCAGTTCTGGTTTGAAAATCTCTGAAATAACGTATGGTAACTGGCTAACTCATGGATCGCAGATCGAAGCAGAGACCGCAATCAAATGCGTTCGCGCCGCCCTGGAAAACGGGATCACCACATTCGATACCGCTGACGTCTATGCCAATGGTGCAGCCGAAGAGATTTTAGGACGGGCCCTCATGGGAGAGCGCCGCGAATCGCTCGAGATCTTCACCAAGGTCTATTGGCCCCAGGGTCCTGATCCCAAGGGACCAAATGACACCGGTCTTTCGCGAAAGCACATCCTTGAGGCGATCAATGGTTCTCTGCGGCGGCTAAAAGTCGACTATGTGGATCTCTACCAGGCTCACAGGTATGATATTTTCGCTCCGTTAGAGGAGACGATGCAGGCATTTGCCGACGTCGTCCGGGCCGGGAAGGCTCTGTATATCGGGGTGAGTGAGTGGACGTCGCAACAGATCCGTGAAGCTCACAAGCTTGCCCAGGAGCTTGGAATCCAGTTGATTTCGAATCAGCCTGAATATTCGATGCTTTGGAGGCCGATTGAAGCGGAGGTGATTCCAACCTGCAAGGAACTCGGAATAGGCCAGCTCGTCTGGTCCCCGATAGCCCAGGGCGTTCTCAGCGGAAAATATCTGCCCGGACATAAGATACCCGAAGGTACGCGCGCAACTGATAAAAGGGGCGGATCCGAACTGATCGGCAGATTTCTGACCCATGATATTCTGAGCAATGTCCAGCAGCTGACTCCCATCGCGGAAGAACTCGATCTTACGATGGCTCAGCTCGCGATTGCCTGGGTTCTGCAAAACGACAATGTGGCGTCAGCAATTATTGGGGCTTCCCGTCCTGAGCAGATTGTCGAGAACGTAAAGGCCAGCGGCATTGTGCTCTCAGCAGACATGATGCAAAGGGTGGACGAGGCCCTGAGTTACGTCGTGGTCCGCGATCCTGCGGAGACATCAAAGCGGATTCCTGCTCAGAGATCTTCATAGAATTACCCTGTCATCCCAGGCCAGCTTGATAATCTGAGCGCACTTCCGGCACCTGAGATAAAGGCGCTGGCTGAACGAGGGGCTATACAGCTCACTACTTGATGAGAGGGGCCTGTTTGAGACACACCATCCGGATTATCCCGGTGTGCGCGCATGCAAGAACCCCCTTCGCGGGCATTGAAAGTGCCATAAAGTGCCTCGCACTTCCCGAGGCAACTAATTGTACCCGTAAATTTCTGAGATTAGGAAAATCCAATGCAGCCGATGCCGTTTATGGTGGCATGCCTGAGGTCATGGCAGCGATGGGTTATGCGTTATGGTTTACGCTTGAGCGGCGTCAGAATTGGCTGCTTACTCCGCTAATTCTGGCTGAGAGAAGCAGAATGGCGTAATGGCCTGCCGCCACTTTGACTGTCTCGCAGATGCCCGGATGTGCTGATAATTATGCCACTGTTCCCGGAGCAAGTGTGTGCAGCGAGATTTGGTTCTTAGAAACCCGGAAATATCAGTGTTTTTATCAAATTGGACTCTGACTCAATGGCAGCTGCAACCTTGGAAGGGATTAACGACTACTCAGGGACCAGATTTGTCTAATAGTCTGCAAATTACCCCTTTCAGAAAATTTTGTGAAATTGGAAGCGATCATCGATCGGAGGATGACGTCCCTGTACAAAGCATAGATAGCTACAGATTGAGACTGTCCTACGCGGGCAGGAACCTGTCTATGTTCGCCTCCACCCATCGGGTGTTGTACCTTCCAGAGTCAAAGGCTGGATCATCTGTCAAAAACGACAGGAATTCGACGTTGGTTTCTATCC
>SCQM01000066.1 GCA_004298555.1 Actinomycetota bacterium
GGATTCTGGCTCGGATTGTTTCTTGGCGCGATTGCCGCTCCGATCCTGGTGGGTCCGATCCATACACCAATCTGGCGAACGATATCCTCGCTTGCAATTCTCTTTGGCGCGGCTACAATCCTCGCCGGTGCAGGGAGAAAGCTTGGCGTAGCGGTTTGGAAATCGATCCGCCGCGTCAAGTTGGCGGCAGTCGATTCTGCTCTCGGAGCTGCAATCGCGGTTGTTGCAACTCTGTTGGGAATCTGGGTAATTGCCAGCATTTTGGTGAATACGCCATTCTCAACACTTTCATCGCAGGTTGCCAACTCGAGGATCGTCCGTGGTCTAGACAAGGTTTTGCCGGCAGCCCCGTCGGTTTTTTCAAGGATCCAGGCGTTTGTCAATTCCCAGGGGTTCCCCTCAGTATTTGCCTCGCTGCCGCCCCAGCTTGCAGGTCCGGTGGGCCTTCCAGTCGGTGCTCAGGTAAGCCAGATAGTAAAGTCCTCTTCTGCCTCAGTGGTCAAGATTGAGGGAGTCGGCTGTGGCCAAATCCAGGAAGGATCTGGATTTTTGGTAGCATCTAACGTTGTCGTCACCAATGCCCACGTAGTGGCTGGCATAGCCCATCCGTACATAATTGACAGCCGTGGTCAGCACAATGCGACGACGATATTTTTCGATCCGCAGCTCGACATTGCACTTCTAAAAGCTAGCGGGCTCACGGAACCGAGCCTTAGCGTCTCCACTCAAACCTTTTACAGGGATACGAATGCAGTTGTGCTCGGTTATCCAGGCGGCGGCCCTCTAACGTATGGACCTGCGGGGATCATGGCTACTTTCAATGCTACCGGTAGAGACATCTATGGCAAGGGATTGACAACCAGGCTGGTGTACGAAATCGAAGCAATAGTCAGGCCTGGAAATTCCGGCGGTCCGCTGATCGACATGAACGGACAGGTGATCGGAGTGGTGTTCTCGCGGTCTACCACCAATCCCGATGTAGGATTCGCACTGGCTAGTCCTAATGTTGACCAGGAAATCGTAGCCCATGAGGCATCTAGCCAAGAGGTCTCTACTGGGGCCTGTGTTTCGTAGCCAATGCCTGGTCATTCCGTGAAGTCTCTTTTAGCTGGCCGGCAACTGAGAAAGTTTGCAAATCAGAACGAATCCGCCCGCAAGGCGCCTAGAGAGCCGGTCGAGATTGTCGTAAAAGGAATCAGCATCGAGCTGGTGCGCAAAGAGATCAAGAATTTGCATCTCAGGGTGTACCCTCCGGAAGGTAGGGTGCGCATAACGGCGCCGAACCTTCTTTCGACAGATGCGGTTGTAAGGGTGGTCGAGCAGCGTATTAAATGGATTCAGGCCCAGAGGCTCAAAGTTGCGGCGGGAGCGGCGCAGCCAAATTATGAAGACGGGGAGATCCATTGGTTTGCTGGAAATCGCTGCCGTCTCAGCGTAGTGGGGACAGTCGGCAAACCAACGGTTGAGTACCTTCAGCCTGGCATAATACGGCTGGGCATAAGGCGCAATTCTACCTGCGAAGACAAGCGGAGATTGCTGGAGAAATGGTACCGGGAGCAAATGCGAATACGCGCCCCAATCTTGATCGAACTGTGGGAGAAGAGGCTGGGCGTCGAACTTTACGAGTGGAGAATCCGGAAAATGTCCACCCGGTGGGGGAGCTGCAACGTGAGGGCAAAAAGGATTTGGCTCAGCCTTGAACTGATCAAGAAACCGAACGAGTGCCTTGAATATGTTGTGGTTCATGAAATTATGCATCTGCTTGAGCCGGGCCATGGCCCGAAATTTACTGCTCGGATGGATCTTGCGCTTCCGAACTGGCGCGATCTGAAGCGGAAGCTAAACACGCTGGATGGTATTCCGGGAGCATGCTAGCTATGGAGGACAAATCTGACATTTGGCTGTCCGGCCGACCAGTCTTCAAAATCGGAGTTTAGGCTGTACTGGTTATGCTTGCCGCTGAAAATCTTTCTGTCGAGGTTGGGGGAAAGCTGATCCTAAATGGGATCAGCTTCAGAGTTGCGCCTGGCGACAAAGTGGGAATCGTAGGGCGAAACGGCGCGGGAAAGACTTCGATGCTGAAGGTGATTTCCGGGGAGGTCCCCCCAACTGCAGGCCGGGTTGCGGTCACTGGAGACGTCGGGTATCTCAATCAAGAGCCCAAGGCGGATGAGTCCATTGCAGGTCAGCGCGTTTTGGACCGCGTGATTTCTGGCCGGTTGCTGGACATATTGGCCGAGGACCTGGAGAAAGCCCGTTTGGCCATGGAACTGGATCCAAGCGAAGCCAACATAAGGCGGTTCACCAGGCGCGAAGAGGCCTTTGCTGGCAAAGGCGGATATCAGGCCGAATCCGAGGCAAAAAAGATACTGGCTGGGCTGGGTATTACTGAGAGCCGATTTGGTTTAAGTCTTTCGCATCTGTCCGGGGGCGAGCGCAGACGGGTGGAGCTCGCACGGATCCTTTTCGCAGGCAGCGATGTGCTTTTGCTCGATGAGCCAACCAACCACCTCGATCTCGATTCCAAGACCTGGCTCCTTTCGTTCATGCGCGCCTATAACGGTGCGATGATGGTGATAAGCCATGATCTCGATCTGTTGGATGAAGCAATTACTCGGATCTTCCACCTCGAGCGAGGCACAGGCGACGGTGAATTGATCGAATATAAAGGTACCTTCTCCCAGTACAAAAAAGCCAGGGCTGAAGATGAACAGAGCGCACGAAAGCGCAATGCCCGCTTGCAGGGCGAAATCAAAAGGCTGGCCAGCCAGGCTGATTCAATGAGGCACTCTACGGCAAAGAGAGCCAAGGTCGCGCAGTCAATTGACAAGAGAGTTGAGCGTCTTGCCAGTCAGGTTGGCACAGCCAGCGAGCATTCAAGAATCAAGGTGGCTGCAAAGATGATAGATCCTCCACCCTGCAGCAAAGATGTTCTATCTGTATCTCAGCTATGCAAAGGATTTGGGCAGGGGAACGTTTTCGAGGATGTTTCGTTCGAAATATCGCGTTCAGAGCGTCTATTGATTGTGGGCCTGAACGGCGCGGGCAAGACCACATTACTGAGGCTTATTACCGGCGAACTTACTTCTGATTTTGGCCGGGTGAAGTTTGGGCGAGACGTCAGTGCCGGGTATTACGCCCAGGAGCATGAGAATCTTGATCCATTCGATACCCCGATCAATCAGATGAATCAGGCGCTTGGAGGAACGATCACCGAGAGTCGCGGGCTTCTGGCCTCATTTGGGCTCTCGGGAGATGTGATTTTCCAGCCGACTGACACCCTATCGGGTGGGGAAAAGACAAAGCTTTCGCTGTCTGTACTCGTCGCCGCGAAGAACAACCTTCTTTTGCTTGACGAGCCGACCAATAATCTTGATCCGGAATCAAGGGTTGCAATAGCCAAGTCGCTTTCAGCTTGGACGGGGACAATGCTCGTGGTCACGCACGACGAGGCATTTGCCGAAGCGGTCAGACCGGACAAAGTTCTCATTCTTCCAGACGGATTAGTCGATTATTACGATGACAACTACCTTGAACTAGTGGCTATGGCTTAGCAGGTACTGTCAGATCTCTTTCCCATTGCTGAGCATACTTTAGTAAGGTGGAATCGTGCCTAAAGAAATAGTTGACGGAATTATTGAAATCGATACCCTATTGGGAGGCTGGGAGCATTTGACCGCAGGGTTTGTGATCAGCGGTGACGCTCCCGTTCTGATCGAGACTGGATCGCAAAGTTCACTGGATGCACTTCTCGAAGGCCTCTCTTCGGTTGGAATTGGCCCAAATGATCTTGCAGGCGTAGCGGTGACCCACATTCACCTGGATCACGCTGGAGCTGTAGGCGACGTTGCCAGAGCCTTTCCCAATGCTACGGTTTATGTGCATCCCAATGGGGCAAGACATCTGGTAGATCCCTCACGCCTTGTGAACTCGGCAGCTATGGTTTACGGGGACCTTTTGGACACCCTCTATGGGCGCTTGGCGCCAACGGAAGCTGCCAGAATAAAGGTTTTGGAAGACCACGAACGGATAGCTGTGTCCGCCAATAGATACCTGGAAGCCTTGGACTCCCCCGGTCATGCCAAACACCATCTGGGCTTCTTTGATTCGAACACCGGAGTCATTTTCTCCGGCGACGCAATAGGCGTCATGATACCGGATCTGGGCGTTCTGAGGCCCGCAACCCCGCCACCCGACTTCGACCTGGACCTTGTGATTTCATCGATAGACAAATTTGCCGGATATAATCCTACAGCCATTGCCATGGCGCATTATGGCCTGTTCACAAATCCGGAAGAGCTTCTCGCCAAAGGTAAGGACGTGGTGAGCAGCTGGGCCCATGTCGCAGAAAAAGCCTTCAACGAAGAAAGGGATATTGCTGAAGCGCTGGAAGCAGCATTCAGGGGCGAAACCGATGGCCTTGACCCAGTTTTGGTAGAGAGATTCGATACTTTGAACGGGATGCACTCTAATGCCAATGGCTTAAGAAGATGGCTCGAAATCAGAAAGCAGAACCAGGGCCATACCCACTGAAGGGTCCGGTGGTTTGCTCAAGGAGCCATTATCTGGGACTTGGAAGCTAGGCATTGGAGATTTGCAGCGCGGCAATTTCATTGCACGGCGCGCTCGGAGTCTCTGTACGTCAACTGCTGCGAGCGATACCTGCCGATCTCCTCCCCAATGATGAGGCCTGAAGATGGCAGCTCAAATTTGGCAGGTAGGAATCATCTGCGCTTTTGCTGTGAATGGCAATAACTTTAAGCCAACGTCCCGGGCTGACGTGCCCTGGTGGCAAAATAGCCCTCTATTCCCAATTTCAGCATGAACATCTAGTGGCAGTCGAAGACAGGGGAGGCCCATCCAGGTTTGAGATTGTCCCATCTCGAGACATTGGAGTCAACATTCTCGAGACAGGACAAGCGCGGAGGGAGTGGGATTTGAACCCACGGTGCCTTTCGACACGACGGTTTTCGAGACCGTTCGATTCGTCCGCTCTCGCATCCCTCCGGCGAACAGATTAGTGGCTGCGCAGCCGTTGAAAGAACTGAGAAAGCAACTTGCTCGAATTTTCTTGAAGCACCCCGCCTACAACTACAGTTTCGTGGTTCAACCGCGGGTCGCTCCCGACGTTGTAGAGTGAACCAAGCGCTCCCGCTTTGGGGTCATATGGGCCAAATACCACCCGGCTGATCCTTGAATTTATTATCGCACCACTGCACATCAAACATGGTTCCAAGGTGACGTAGAGCGTGCAGCCGCTCAGCCGCCAGGTTTTTAGTGTCTCAGCTGCTTGGCGAATTGCAAGCAGCTCTGCGTGTGCAGTTGGGTCTTTGGTTGATTCTCTGGTGTTATGAGCGCGCGAGATTATTTCGCTGTTAATCACACAGACCGCGCCGACCGGGATCTCGTCTTCCAGCGCAGCCTTTTCCGCTTCGTCCAGAGCTTGGCGCATAAATAATTCGTCGCCGTCTGCTGGGTATTCTTCTTGATTCTCAGCCAAAAATTTGTCCCTGTTGCTTGCCTGCCTATGAGGATAACTAGCAGAAAACTGGCTCTAGCAGCGCCCTTTTGGGCGCAGCTAGGCCAGAGTGGCGGAGGGGGTGGGATTCGAACCCACGGTGAGTTGCCCCACACGCGATTTCCAGTCGCGCCGATTCGGCCTCTCTCGCACCTCTCCAACTATCAACACGCTATTCTAGGTAGCTGATTAGTCGTTTCGTGCGGTGGCTGGGCCCTGCGCGGCCTGGCTCTGCGAACCGAGTCAGGGTCGGAAGGCAGCAGCTCTCAGCGGATCACCAGGGGTGCCGCAGTCAGTCTGGCCATCGCACGAAACGACTAAATGTTATCTGGTATGCCAGATTGCTCCAATCGACGCCGTTACGGCGATCAATCTTCTTGTAGCCAAATTGATACGGCGGACTTTTTAGTCCCTCTTGGGATGTAGTCTCCAATTGTGGCTGAATTACCCTCGTACACTTCTTTCTATAGACGTTTCAGACCTCAGCGATTTTCCGAAGTGCTTGGACAGGAGCACGTTACTAAGGCGCTGCAGAATGCGGTCAGCCACGACCGCGTTTCCCATGCCTACCTATTTTCAGGCCCAAGAGGCACCGGGAAGACCTCCACGGCGAGGATTTTGGCCAAGGCTCTAAACTGCCTCACTCCGGTGGAGGGTGAACCGTGCTGCGAATGTAGCTCCTGCCTGTCGATTGCACAGGGCCGGTCGTTTGACGTAGTTGAACTCGATGCGGCCTCCAATTCGAAGGTCGAGGACATGAGGTCTTTGATAGCACAAGCTCCCACGGGCACCATGGGCAAGTGGAAAGTGTACATCATCGACGAGGTCCACATGCTAACCCCTGCCGCCTCGAATGCGCTTCTGAAGACCCTTGAAGAACCTCCAAGCCATGTCGTCTTTGTCCTTGCCACAACCGACCCGCAAAAGGTCATTC
>SCQM01000067.1 GCA_004298555.1 Actinomycetota bacterium
CGCAGATCGCAGGCACCATCTCCAGGCTTGGCGTATGAAGGCACCTCAGCAGTACTGATAAGAAGCTTTATCGGAATATCAACAGTTTGGTTGTCCAAGTCGCTGCCGATGCTCATGATTCAATTTACCTGCCTTCGGGCCGATAGTACGATCGACTTCAAGACGGACGCGGACCCTTCTTTGTGGTAATGGATATAGCTGTCACGGTTGCCAGATATCGTTGCGATCCTGTCCTGAATTCCCCAAACGGTGCAGAGGAAAATTGCCTCGCCCACTACGCGGTAACTCATCTTTGAAGTACCAAAATTGCGGTCCCGAAAGATAATAGGTTTTTCGACAACATTGCCGCCGCAGGCCTGGACCCGAAACGCCATCTCTATTTGGAAGGCATAACCCTCAGCTGAAACAGTCTCCACATCAATTTTCCGCAAAATCTCACTGCTGTAAACTCTGAACCCACTCGTTGCATCTTTAATGCCTATACCCAGTGATAACGCGGCATATAAATTCCCGGCCCGCGAAAGCAGAAGGCGATAGGTCTTTAGGCCGGGAGATGAACCGCCTCTTACGTAGCGTGATCCGATACAGAGATCCGCCCCTTCTTCCTCGACTGCCCTAATGAGTTGCGGAAGGGATTCTGGCTCGTGCGACAGGTCGGCGTCGATCTCGATCAGACTCGTGGCGCCTCGTTCCAATCCGATCTTGAATCCCAGTCGATAGGCAGAACCCAGCCCGAGCTTAGCCTGCCGTTCTATTACCTCGACATTCGTATACGTGTCAGCGAGAACTCTGACGATATCAGCCGTTCCGTCGGGCGACGAGTCATCCACCACCAGAATGTCAATCTCCGGCAGCTGCTTCTTTATGCGGTGAATAGCATCGCCTATATTTTTAGCTTCGTTATACGTGGGAATCACCACGAACGGCCTGCCGCTATAAATCACTGAGGAGCTCCCATCTAAAAATCCCCCTCCAAAATACAAATCTAGACCGTCTTTGCTCTAGCATTACCTAAATGTTGGTGTGGATTGACTTAGAAATGACTGGGCTTGACCCCAGAAGGCACACTATCGTCGAAATTGCAACATTGATAACTGATGACAACCTAGCGATTTTAGAGGAAGGGCCGGACTTAGTCATTAGCGCGACGCCCGAACAACTCGACGCCATGGATGCCATTGTCAAGAATATGCACACTAAGAGTGGACTTATAGAAGAAATACGGCTGTCGGCCATCAATATGCAATCGGCTGCTGATCAGACTCTGCGGTTCATACAGAAGCACGTTCCAAATCCACGCACGGTTCCACTTTGTGGAAATTCGATTGGTACCGATCGAAGATTTCTAGCCGAATACATGCCAGAAATTGAAAACTATCTTCATTATCGCTCTGTTGACGTCTCATCAATAAAAGAGTTGGGCAAAAGATGGTTTCCTGATGTGATTAACAATGCACCGTCCAAATCCAGGGGACATCGGGCTATGGACGATATAAAGGAGAGCGTCGTAGAGCTTCAGTTCTACCGGGAACACCTTTTTAAGCAGCCAGGCGAAATAGCCAAAACCACAGAATCTGGAGAGGCGGCCAATTCAAATTAAGCGAGATCAGCTAATCTCACGGACCATTTCTGCAAAGCTCTCGAAAGATCCAAGCGGATCGCTTCCAACCGGGGTAACACCCATAATTGTTACACCCGATTCTTTATGCGCAGCTAGTCTTTCTGCGATATAGCTCCTTGGCCCGATCAGCGAGGTTGCCTCCAAAAGCTCGCTTGGAATCTCGGCCATCGCCTTTGTCTTCTCACCGGATAAGTACAGGTCCTGAATTTTCTTTGCCTGCTCCCCGTATCCGTACCTGACCGCTAGATCGTTGTAAAAATTTCTTCCTTTTGCTCCCATTCCTCCGATATACAGTGCGAGGACACCTCTGCCCATTTCCCTAAGATCTTCCAGGTGCTCACCCACTGCAAGCATTCCTCCGCCGACGATCTCCGGGGGACCAAGTGCCGGATTACGCTTTTCCATTCCGGACTCGATTGCGCTGCCCCATACCTCCTTTGCCTTCTCAGGCACATAAAAGATTGGCAGCCAGCCATCCGCCTCAGCAAAAGTCATTTCAACATTCTTGAAACCCAGCGATGCGACAAAAATTGGTATGTTAGCCCTAACCGGAGTTGTGATGATTTTCAATGGCTTTCCAAGTCCCGTGCCCTTGTCCTGGGGTAACGGAATCTGGTAGATACCGTCATTGACTAAAGGCTCCCTTGCCCAGACATGCCTGCAAATATTGATTATTTCCCTGGTCCTGGCTATGGGCTTGTCGTAAGTGACTCCATGCCAACCTTCAATCACCTGAGGGCCCGAGGCACCTAAACCAAGTATTGCTCTACCCTTGGAAACCTCGTCGAGTCCGGCAGCAGTTTGTGCTATCAGAGCGGGAGTTCGGGAGTATATCGGCATGATTCCTGCACCAATTTTGACCCTGTCAGTCTTTGCGGCCAAAAAGCCCATCAAGGTCGGAGAATCAAATCCATAAGCCTCGGGCACCCAAGCAATATCGAGGCCGCGCTTTTCGTAAGCAATGATCTGATCAACTGCCGGGAGAAAGCTGGCAGAATAATTTACCTGCATGCTGATCTGCATAAACCCGCCTCCAAGAATCCTGATTTCCGCCGGCTTACCTTGGGATCCAGAAACAGGGCATGCCGGTTCGACACCGCTAAATAATGTAAGACTAATCGACCTAACCAACTAGGTCTAAGAATTCCCGCAAGTGCCAACTCCAGCTTGGAAGCTATCAAGGGCGAGGTAAACCACGTATTTACAGGAGTCGAGTTGCATCTTATTATGTCTG
>SCQM01000004.1 GCA_004298555.1 Actinomycetota bacterium
CTTCTGGTTCTCCGGCCGTGCTGATGAGATCATCAAGATTGCCGGGCACCGCCTTGGAACGATTGAGGTCGAGACTGCTTTTCTGCACCATCCAGCCGTGGCAGAGGCCGGGGTAACCGGAAGGCCCGATGAGCTTAGGGGAGAGGTGATCTCGGCATTTATCGTTCTGCGGGCGGGGAATGATCCATCTGACGAGCTTCGCAAGTCGCTTCTTGAAACAGTGCGCAATGAGATTGGACCTATAGCCGTCATTGCCGAGATCAATTTCGTGGAGGCTCTGCCTAAGACCAGGTCAGGCAAGATCATGCGCCGTGTCCTCAAGGCGGTGACGCTAGGCAAAGATCCGGGAGACGTGTCCACTATCGAGGATGAGGGTTCGGTCGACGATGCCCGCGAAGCATGGGAGAAGATGCATTCCGAAAAGTAACGGGTTGACCTGCCCTGGAAAGGCGCTCTAGCTGACTGGTCCGGTGTTTGCCGGACCAGTTGAGAATCAGTAGCGCAGTCAATGACTACTCCGGCCTACAAGCAGCTGAGAAGGTCTGGCCGCTTAAGTGCAGCTACAGGTGCCGCTTCGGTCCATATGGTATTTTGAAGCTGGATCAAGGGACCATCGGCATAAGGTCTTGAGTGGAGACAACGTCCTAAAGGAGGAGGTCAGCGTGGACGCCGTTCCGCCGATCGCTCCTAAAGCATCAAGCCATGTACAATTGATCATGCAGCTTCCTTCGTGGAACTGTGGGGAAAGTTGAACCTCACGATGAGACTGCTACAGCTAATTTCGCGGGTTTGGAGGCCAGAGGAAAGGTATTTCCGGAGAACTCGCCAAACGGTTGCCATTCCAGGTCGGCATTCGCCTCCCAAATCTTCTAAGGCAATACTGGTTACCCGGGATTCGAATCCTGATGATTTTCAATCAGAACCTCAACTCTCGAGACGTCAACCGTCGAGTCCCGTCTATTTGCGGAAGACAGTCAACGAGATACTGGAAAATCATAGAACTGAAATCCAGAGCCTGGTCAATAAGTTGCTTGCGGAGAAGCAGCCACTAATCATCCATCATGAGAGGGGAGAAGTTCGCATGCTCTACCGGCGGTTTTGGAACCGAACTGGAATTTTGGATGTTCAGTGGGTCACAACTTCTGGTTTGCACCGCCAGGTAAGGACGGTCTTGAGAGGGCGAAAATCGGATATGCCGGATCTCGTAGCCTGGCATTTGGCGAGATATGCGTCTCATCCGGACAGGGGATGGGGAATCCTTGAGCCATAGGCCATCGACTTCCGGACCTCGAAGTGCTTCAGCAACCCATGAGCTGCCTTGGGTAAAGTTTCCAGCGATCAACTTGTGTACCTCTAATGACTGTTATTTCCTGGCGCATCAGCTTCGGGGAACGGGATCGCTTCAGCATCAGTGCTAACGGACTCCCAAGCGTCGCTCTGCTGCGGCCTGTTGAGCAGAGCTTTTCGCAGGATAAGGGGTTCCTGTCAAAAGACCCCATCCACGGTCCTTGCCTATAGTTCTCACGGGGAGAATGGCCTGAACGCGCATCTTTGCGTCCCACAGAGCGGGCATTGCCCCGCCTCTTGGTCAGGTTGCCCCGAGTACCTTGCACGTTTCGTCCGCGATCACGATATCCTCCCGGGAGAAGATTACGAGCGTTGAGATCCGGCTGCCCGCCGGGGGTTATGATCCGGTCGCCAGCACCGCCCTGATTGGCTTCCTCGTCGATTGCTACCCCCAAAATCCAAGCCCGTCTGCGGCCAACTTGCGCACCTCAAATGAGCGTTCGCCAACGCCGCCCGTAAAGACAAGCAGATCCGCGCCGTTTATCGCCTGAAACAATATGCACGTTGTAGCCATAACACTCGAATAGGGAAATGAGCTCCCTTTCCGGTATCCGGGCCAGGATGGTAGGGTTGGCGATCTTGTAGCCGTTTAGGTGCAGAATGGGAAGAACGGCCCCGTCCCGGACGGGATCAAGCAACTTGATTGAATGCCAGCTTGCGGCAAGCGGCCCGGTTGCCGCTTCGCCGTCTCACACCACGCAGCATACTACCAGGTCAGGGCTATCGAATGCTGCCCCGAAGGCGTGTGCCAGGGAGTATCCGAGCTCTCAACTCTCGTTGATCGATCCAGGGGTCTGCGCGGAAGCGTGGCTTGGGATCCCTCCGGGAAACGAGAATTGACGGAACAGGCGGCGAAGTCCTGCCTCGTCCTTGCTTATCAGAGGATAGAGTTCGCTATAGGTTCCCTCGAGGTAGGTATTGGCCGCCACTCCAGGACCCCCATGACCGGGTCCTGTGACAAAGATGATGCTCAAGCTCCATGCCCGAATGACGCGATTCAGGTGAGCATAGATGAAGTTGAATCCCGGCGTGGTTCCCACGTGTCCGAGGAGCCGAGGTTTAACATGCTCGGGCAGAAGTCGTTGTCTCAGTAACGGGTTGCCGAGCAGATAGATCTGTCCCACCGACAGATAGTTGGCCGCTCTCCAGTAGCTGTCCAGGAGTCTGATCTACTCGCTGTCCAGTGGCGTGCCCGCTACAGTGCTGACAATTGGTGCGATCGTCTTTGCCACTGTGGACCTCCAGACGTGATAACGGCTGGGCCATCCGTTTCAGCCTCTACGCGGAGTCCGCGGAAGATCCGGGCTGTACGTTTCAAGCCCCTGGTTCCGAAAATTCACCCTACACAATTGAGCTCACCAGATAAAGGCCCTTCCCTTGCCAGGAAATGGCCTGAAAGGTCATTTATGGTGTTGACTCGATCTGACAGACCAACATAGACTTAGCTGGAAGCGAGGAGGGATCCGCGTGGGCAGCAATCTCCATCCAGTATTGCCCCAAATGCGCTTTTGCAGTCGGCGCCGAGTCAGCTTCCGGTTGCCCCCGTATCTCACACCATCGCACATCCGCGGCTCGCTCCGCGATGGGTGGCTGGCCAGGTAATTCCTGGTGTGACCTTCCAGCCCGTGCGGAAAAGCTGCAACTAACCATCCGACCAAGGAGGACGGCCATGACCGAGAAATCCACCACCACGGACGCAGGAATTCCAGCAGCAAGCGACGAGCACTCCCTAACTGCCGGACCCGACGGCCCGATCCTGCTGCAAGACCATTATCTCATTCAAAAGATGGCTCAGTTCAACCGCGAACGCATCCCGGAACGGGTCGTCCATGCCAAGGGCGGCGGAGCCCATGGATTCTTCGAAGCCTCTGGCGAGGCCACCCAGTGGTGCAAGGCAGAGTTCCTGGCAAAAGGGGTGTGCACGCCGGTCTTTGCCCGCTTCTCAACCGTCGCCGGGGAGCTCGGCTCTGCCGACACTGCACGGGATCCGCGCGGGTTTGCCCTGAAGTTCTATACCTCGCAGGGCAATTACGACATGGTAGGCAACAACACCCCGGTTTTCTTCATCCGTGATCCGCAAAAGTTCCAGGACTTCATCCATTCCCAGAAGCGCCGGGCTGATACCCATCTGCGGGACAACAACATGCAGTGGGACTTCTGGACACTTTCACCGGAATCGGCCCACCAGGTCACCTGGCTCATGGGAGACCGTGGAACTCCAAAGACCTGGCGGAACATGAACGGCTACTCGAGCCACACCTACATGTGGGTCAACGGCGGTGGCGAACGGTTCTGGGTGAAATACCACTTCAAGACGGACCAGGGGATTGAGTGCTTCACCGACGCGGAAGCAAAGGCGATGACCGCAGAGGATCCCGATTTCCATATCCGCGACCTGCACCATGCCATAGCCAGTGGCGATCACCCCTCATGGACACTTAATATGCAGGTGATGGGTTTTGAAGAGGCTGCCGACTACCGGTTCAACCCCTTTGACCTCACCAAGGTCTGGCCACATGCCGATTATCCTTTGCATCCGGTTGGGCGCCTGGTGCTCGACCGAAATCCCGAGAACTACTTCGCCGAGGTTGAGCAGGCTGCTTTCGAACCTGCCAATATGGTGCCGGGCATCGGGCCAAGCCCTGACAAGATGCTGCTCGGGCGGCTCTTCTCCTACCCGGATACGCATCGTCACCGCATTGGATCCAACTACCTGCAGCTGCCCATCAACCAGCCAAAGTCGGCTGTAAACAGTTACAACAAGGATGGCTCTATGCGCTATTCGAACCCGCCCGATCCGGTCTACGCGCCGAACTCCTATGGCGGGCCCAAGGCGGACCCAGCCTTTGCGGAGCCGTCATGGCAGGTCCAGGGAGAGATCGTGCGCGCAGCCTATAGCCTCCACGCTGAAGATGACGATTTCACCCAGGCTGGCAATCTCTGGCGGAATGTCCTCGACGATGCGGCCCGCAAACGGCTTGTGAACAACATCGCCGGCCACCTCAGAGGAGGCGTTGTGGAGCCTGTGTTACACAGGGCTCTCGACTACTGGCGCCAAGTTGACGGTGACCTTGGCATGGAAGTGGCAAAAGAGATGGGTATCGCGGCGGAGACCGTATCGTAACGCTGCGAGGCCTTTTATAAACGGCATATGAACGCTGCGATAAATGACGGTTACAGACAGACGTTAGGACACTGTGCGCTTCGAAGAGTGTCCAAGCCATCTGCCGGCAAGCCATAGATCAGAGAAGCAGGAGCCGAATGTTTCCTGGGATGAGTAGGAGAATCTAAAGAGTCTGTAAATGCCAGGTCAAGTACCAAAAGCTGGGGCTGCTGGGCTAATGCCTCGGGCTGGAGGTCCATCAGCGGCGCAGCCGACCTTTTGCGACGAAACGGCTCTGCCTCGGGCCTCTCTCCGGGGACGAACTTTGCCGAACCCATGCAGCGTGTTAGCCGCAGGAATCTGTGCGGCTGGCTACTTTCGCATTGCCACAAAGCACGGGGCAAAGTAGCATCTCATTTTGTGGCATTTCAGACAAAATTTGGGCGAACCTGGTGGGGTGCGAAGTGGCTCAACGCGCTGAGTCAAATTGACTATGACAACCGGTTGCCGCGGGGCCGGAGCTATGCCAACAGGGGTGCGGTGACAGATCTCGAAATCCATGAGAATGATGTCAATGCCAGCGTGGAGGGTTCGCGGCCGCGCCCCTACAAGGTGGAGATATCGGTACCGCGAATGACCGAACATCAGGTGGCTGCACTTTTAGACGAGCTGGTAAAAGATCCCGTGATCATCTCAAAGATGCTAAATAGGGAGCTCGATCCCAAAGTATTGGTACGCTCGTCTGAACTCAAGATCCCAATTTTTCCAACCAAATGGTCCGATCTGCGGATGAAGTGCTCCTGTCCCGACTGGGCAGTGCCATGCAAGCACATTGCGGCCGTCATCTATCTCATGAGCCTGGAGATCGACGGGAATCCCTTTGCCGTTTTTTCTCTTAGAGGGGTTGATCTCTCCGGCGAACTAAAGAGCAGGGGTATTTTCATTGAGAACGAGGCAAAAGGAGAATTGCCCAAGCTTTCCGATCTTTTGAGCTCCCGATACCCGCAGCTCGTCTTCCCGGTTGCTCCCAGCGCGAAGCCGGATTCCGACCGGTCAGCATATGACTTTTCGACGCTCGATTATTCCGAACTTGGAGATTTGTCTGCGCCGCTTGCCGGGGTGCTTAGTCCAAACCCTAGTTTCTTTCACCAGGGAGATTTCCGTCTTTTTTACGAGAGAATGATCACGCGCCTGGCAAGGAAGGCCAGACAGCTTCTGGAAACGGGGGACGATGCTGACGGGAACATTAGTATCCTCGGGCAGCAGTACAAGCCCCGGCTGGTGCTGTCGGAGGGCTACCACCACGAAATCGCGACTCCAGCTCCTTTTGGCCAGCTGACCGAATTACTAGCCGTGCTGCGATCTCTTAGCGAAGATGATCTTGCAGATCTTCAACCGGAAGTAGCGGCTTTTTACCATATCCAGATGGCCTGTCTGCATTTTCTAGCCCATGGGGCTGTGATCCCTCAGATCTTTGAAGTCGATTCCTCTACAGCCCAGATCCGTTGGCTTCCAGCATTGCTCGATGCGAAAGTATCGAAGATAGTTTCGGAGCTGGCGGGGCTCTTGCTTCCTGAACTTTTGATTTTGGAAGATATTGGTGACTCACAACTCCTTTCGAATGAGACCACTGCCGTTATCCTTTGCAGCCTTGTCCTAGATGCACTGGTCAGCCAGCTGAGTGACTCCAACGGCGATAAAGCAAATGAAAATCAGGTGGTCGATCTCTTCTTTGGATCCAAGCGTGGAAGTTTTCTTGGTCCTGGTCAGGGAGAGATAACATCTGGAATACAGGCATGGTTGTCACGCTTCCATTTTGCTCAAGCCGACTATGTGCCCATGCTATGGCTTGAAGAGGCTGGTGAGGGATTTTCCCTTTC
This sequence comes from Actinomycetota bacterium, assembly GCA_004298555.1. Classification (GTDB taxonomy): domain Bacteria; phylum Actinomycetota; class Acidimicrobiia; order Acidimicrobiales; family Acidimicrobiaceae; genus SCQM01. The sequence continues at coordinate 6,331 of SCQM01000004.1, forward strand.
GCTGCGGGTCGAAAAGCGTGGCGAATCTGTAACCGGGCCGGCGCCGCTTTCAGAGGTTCTCTCACAGAGCCAATGGCAGGGATCCCGCTATTCGATACTTCAGAAGATCGCGCTACTGACTGAATTCTTCCCTGGACTCGGCGAGTACGTTTCCTCCGGCGCCCAAATGCCTATATGGCTTTCGCAGTCCGATTTGCAGGCTTTCCTCTTCGATGCCGTGCCTATCATTAGACTGCTCGGACTTAGGGCTATTTTGCCCAAGGAGCTTGACCGTCTCCTTCGACCCAAGCTGACAGTCAAGATCGTGACAAAGAGCGAGCCATCAGGAGCATTCTTCAACTTTTCCGACCTGCTGGATTTCAACTGGAGGGTGGCCATCGGTACTTCGTATTTGTCTAAGGCCGAGTTCGAAGACTTGGTGAAGACCGCGCATGGAATAGTCAAGTTCCGTGGTGAGTATGTGTATCTTGATCCCGGCGAGATCGAGCAGCTCAGAAAGCAGCTGGAAAAGGCGGAAATTGCCAGGGGTGCGGAGCTGCTAAGGATCGCTCTGTCACAGGAGTACTTCGGTGCTCCGATAGAGCTTGACGTCAAAGTGCGAAAGCTCATAAAGCAGCTGACGGCGGTTTCTGACATAGACGAGCCCTCCGGCCTTGTGGCAACGCTGAGGCCATATCAAAAGCGTGGATACCAGTGGCTCTACCGCAATACGCGCGCCGGATTTGGAAGCCTGATCGCGGACGATATGGGCCTTGGCAAGACCCTGCAAGTGATTTCAACATTGGCAAAGCTAAAAGAGGAAGGTGAACTGGACAAAGCCAAGGCACTAGTTGTAGTGCCAACCAGCCTGCTCAGCAACTGGTCAAGGGAGATAGCCAAATTTGCCCCCTTTCTCACCTCACAGATCTTTCATGGGTCTAAGAGGGAGTTGGAGAGCGACGTTCCAGACATCGTGCTTACCAGCTACGGAGTGGCGCGCAGCGATCTTGCAAGGCTCAAGAAGCTCCCCTGGAAAGTAGTCATTTCCGATGAAGCCCAGAACATCAAGAACCCGGGTGCAGCTCAGACAAAGGCGATGAAATCTATCCCGGCACAGACCTTCATTGCCATGAGCGGAACACCGGTTGAGAACCGTCTTTCTGAATACTGGAGCATTATGGACTTTGCCAATAGGGGGCTGTTGGGCAATGTCACCAACTTCACCAAGGAGTTTGCCAACCCGATTCAAAAGCACCATGATCACGATGCTGTCATGCGCTTCAGGCGCGTCACAGCTCCTTTTCTGCTTCGCCGACTCAAGTCTGACAGGACCATTATCAGCGATCTGCCCGAAAAGGTGGAGCAGGACTATTTGTGCGATTTGAGCAAGGATCAGGCTGCCCTGTACGAATCCATCGTAAGGGAGGCGCTGGCCTCGATAGAGGGTGAGTCGGATCTTTTCAGGCGTCAGGGAGCGGTTTTGCAGATGATCCTCGCCTTGAAACAGATTTGCAACCATCCCGCACAGTATTTGAAGAGCGGAGATGTGGACTTCTCCAGGTCAGGCAAGAGCCAGCTGCTGCTGGATCTATTGGAGCCAATATATGAAAGCCATGAGAAGGTGCTGATCTTCACTCAGTTCCGGGCAGCAGGCGAGCTTCTTTCGAATTGGATCCTCCAGAGATTTGCCCGCCAGCCGCAGTTCCTCTACGGCGGACTTTCGAGGAAGCAGCGTGATGATATGGTGACGAAGTTCCAGGAGGATCCAACCGAACGCGCCTTTATCCTGTCGCTAAAGGCGGGTGGCACGGGCTTGAATCTGACTGCCGCAACTTATGTCATTCATTTTGATCTCTGGTGGAATCCTGCCGTTGAACAGCAGGCGACCGACCGTGCCTATCGGATCGGCCAAGATAGAAGCGTCAGTGTTTACAGGCTCATAACCCGGAACACCTTCGAAGAGCGCATAAACGACATGATCACTGCGAAGCGCGACTTGGCGGAACTGAGCGTGGGAGCCGGTGAGCAATGGATTGGCAATCTAAGCAACAAAGAACTTAAGGAAGTCTTCTCCCTCTCCTGACTGGCGAAATCCCGGACATAAGGAAATTGCCCACCAAGGCAGTTGCGCCTTTCGCGATTCTGGAACTAGTTCGAGTTTTGGCGGTGTGTGGGAGCCGGGGAGGGCGCGGCGGGTCCATCTGCGCTTCGGGAGTTTCCCAATATGGAATCTCGGTGTGCGTTGCGTTCACCGCCTAGCCAAGCCGATCGCCGAAGGCTACAGCTGGAAGCAGATGGTTGAGTACCTATTCAGCGGTCGCCCGAAACACCCCGCCTTTGTTCGACGCCTTCACCCAGCCGTGCTTATCCCGGTAGTAGCGCTCCGTGGTGCGCTTGCCGCTTATCGCCACGCAAAAGGTGTCGGTGGTAATCTTCATCGCAGTTCTCCTTCGTCCAAGGCTGGAATCTGTAGAACCTTTGGGGTCAAGAGATCGACGGTGATAGGGACACTCAATCGACACGGAAGATGACATTGTTCCATGTGGCAATACTGAGGTTCAAGCAGTCAGAAATGTGACGCGGCATCCCTTTTTGGTAAATTTTTTTGGATAAAAGCCCTTGTAGGAATGCATCATCACGTCGGAATTATTCTCCGGCTACTGTGGGCGTGATGGCTCTATTTCTTTAGAATGTTCCAACCTAAAAACCCATTTATACGGCTTGAACCAAAACCTGTATCTGGATTAAATGCAGTTTGGGCGAGCCCTCTAGGTTTAGGAACCCACTTATGAAACTTGTTGCACCGAAGTGACGAGAAGTGCCGAACCCACTGCAACGGCAGTAACAGTGAAGTGAACGGTTCGGCCCAAGCTTATAACCGACGATGACAGTGCAATATGGGCGACTGCTGTGCCAGCTACCTCTTCCGTGACGTTAAGAGGACTGTTGGGTACGCCGGCCAGCCAATTGGGCACCGATACCCCCGGCGCCAGTGATGCAGACCAAGCAGGCACATTTTCAGCGATGGACCGGCGCAGGCCAAAAAACAGTTCGAGAGCATGCGACTCTGCTTGCAATGCCGCCTGAGACTGCACCCACTGTGTTGAAGGAGTCCCGGTAATCAGGAGATTTCCCATCGGCCATGCGTTAGCTGCCAGAGATACCTCATTGAGGGTCAGTCCGGGAGGAAGATTCACCACTGGCACTTCAGGTGAAGCGGGCGGAATTGGAACAACCGGCGAGCCGTGAGTGGTGGACACATATCGGGCGATAACGAGATAGCGCTCGGGAGTGTACCACAGCGCGTCGGTCGGCCAGCAGGAATCAAGCACAAGGCCTCCTTGAGGGGGCACGGTGATTTGCTGGTAGGGCTTTGAGATTACTTGACGCTCTACAACGAAATTAACGGTGGCACACGGCTCAATGTAGCTTATGGCGTCTCCTGTTTTGAGCTTAGTATCCTGGCTTAAATATCCGACATCGTGGCCGGCCAAAAGACTGGATTGACCTGGACCTGGCCAGGAGGTAGACGGATCGTGGCCGATGGCTACCTCGAGAACTGAATCGGAAAGTCCCTGTTCTACAGGCGCGGTCAATCCGAGGGCGGGAATTACAAGTACTCCAGGGCCGGGACGCGCAGTACAAACTTTGGATATGGTGCCGCCCGATCTTGCTTGGCCGATATCTCGATTGATTATCTGCTGACCGGCCGAGTTCTGATGGTGCTGCCAGATCAGAGGGTAGATAACCCCGCCGACCGCGAGCAGCACAAGCGCTCCTCCGATCCCAAGGCGCAGACGGTGTCGGGTTACAAAGCGCGTGTTACGCATCGTCACCCGACAACCTTGCTACTGTCATCTCTGACGACGGATACTTCGCTTCATTTTCCAAGGGACCATTAGGGCAATTCCTCCGACACCAAGGATGGCGGTGCCGGTCCACCATGGCCATCCAGCCCAAGGCTTACCGGTGTTCGTAGGTGGAACCGTGATGGTGGCCGGTGCGGTGGCAGGTGAAGTCGTTGTGGTTGGACCAGCTGTCGGTCCAGCCCCCGTTGTAGTTGTGCTTGCAGACGTCGTTGTGGTCGAAGCCGGGACGGTCGTGGTCGTGGTCGTGGTGACGACGGAAGAGATACAGGTCGGTACTGTGACCGTGTTCGAAATAAGTGTGACATCGCCAGTGTGAGCCAGCAGTCGGCCAGATACTACGGCGCTGGAGCCGAGGGTTACGCTCGCCGAGGCGAGAATGGTTCCCTGAAAGCTTGAGCCCGATCCAAGAGTCGCGGAACTACCTACCTGCCAGAAAACGTTGCAGGCCTGTGCACCGTTCTCCAGAATAACCTGGCTGGCTGAGGCCGTGGTTAATCCAGAACCGGCCTGGAAAACGAACACGGAATTTGGATTGTTGTTGCCGTTCAGAGTCAGTGGCCCATTGAGCTGAATTGTGCTCCCGGAGTTATAGACGCCAGGTGTCAGAGTCTCCACACCAAGGGTGCCCCCTGCAATCGCTGTGGTCGGCCCTTCGGCTGCGGCATCGTTGTAGGCGGTCACGAGGTCGTTTTGCGCCACCTGGGAGGTGGTGTCGGCGGGATAATTTGTTCCATTCAATACAAGGCTTGCAAATCCAGTTTCACTTCCCGTGGGATATGAACCAATATTGCCATTGATTGTGGTCGTTCCTGTGTTGGTGATACCGGTTCCCGCCAGAACGGCAAAGGAACCGCTTGTGCCAAGGGGTACAACCGCTACCGTCGCTTGGGCTGTACCAGACGCAACTAATAGCACGACCAAAGAAATTGTCGCAGCTGATACTGCTGCCAAGCCAACGGTAAAGCCAGTACGTCCATTAATGAATACTTGTTTCGCGGGTTTCATATATCCGCCCCTCTAGGTATGAGCACAAAGTGCAATGAGGATCTTGAACGACTTGCCTTTCAACGCAAGAAGTTGTACCGCCCGAGGAATGACAAGTGCTTCGCGGTAGGAAGAGATTGTGATGATAACTGCACTTCGGTCCACGACGAGCCGGCTAGACCAGCACTATCCAGCAAATTATAACATGAAACCAAACATTTGTCTAGGAAGTATTTGTCTCCATGCCGTGTTGTATCAGGTTGCCGAAGCACAGGTCACGGCAATTCCGATAAGGAGATTTCCCACGGTAAGCCGGCAAATAGTTTTGATTCTGACCTTTTATTGACCTTCAAGCCAACGAAAGAAAGTCGCACGACTGATAATCCACCTGCCACCGACTTTTCGAGCCGGAATATCTACGCGCCGAAGTGCGGACGCCTCTGAGGCATGGTCGGAGCTACATTTCGCCGCCCTGGTCAGCTATGGGGGAACTCCGCTCTCTGGAGGCTGCGTCGCGGACTGCCGCGGCCACGGCGGGGACCAGATCCGGATTGAAGACACTCGGGATGATGTAGCTCGAGTTGAGTTCATCCGGTGCGACCACGTCAGCCAGGGCCCGGGCTGCGGCCGACTCCAGCTCGGTGGTCACCGAGTGAGCACCAGCGTCGAGAAGGCCGCGGAAAACTCCCGGGAAGACCAAGACATTGTTGATCTGATTTGGCTCGTCGCTGCGTCCCGTGGCCACAATGGCGGCGTACTTGCGGGCTTCCGCAGGGTCCACTTCCGGGTTGGGGTTTGCCAGCGCGAATACTATTGCCCCGTCGGCCATCTTTGCAATATCTGAACCCTCCAGCAATCCTGCCGCGCTCACTCCGATAAAAACGTCGGCGCCAGCCAGTCCCTCGGAAAGTGATCCCTCGAAATTGCCTTTGTTCGTATTCTGGGCCAGCCACGCCCGGTCTCCTTCAAGTCCGGGCAGCTTTTGGTGAAGCGCACCCTTGGAGCTGTAGGCAATAATCTCTTTGGCACCACTTGCAATCAGCAGGCGGATCACCGCAGTTCCCGCTGCGCCGACTCCGGAAACGACAATCCGGACGTCCCCTATATTTTTTCCGACCACCCGGAGAGCATTCGTGAGGGCTGCCAGGACTACGATCGCCGTACCGTGCTGGTCGTCGTGAAATACAGGAATATCCAATAAAGAGCGAAGACGGCGTTCGATCTCAAAACAGCGCGGAGCTGCTATATCTTCCAGGTTTATCCCCCCGTAAACTGGGGCAATTGCCTGCACGATCTTGACTATCTCATCGCTGTCCTGGGTGTCCAGACACACCGGCCAAGCGTCAACTCCGGCAAAACGCTTGAATAGTGCGGCCTTGCCCTCCATTACCGGAAGTGCCGCTGCTGGTCCGATATTGCCAAGGCCGAGTACGGCCGAACCGTCGGTGACGACCGCTACCGTATTGCGCTTGATGGTAAGCCGGCGGGCATCTTCAGGTGTGGCGGCTATTGCCTCGCATATGCGGGCGACTCCGGGGGTGTAGGCTCGTGACAGATCGTCACGATTCCTTAGCGGCACCTTCGATTCGACGCTCAGCTTTCCGCCAAGATGCAGAAGAAAGGTCCGGTCGCTCACTTTTCTGACGGCAACCCCTTCTATAGCCGCCACGCTTTCGGTGATCCTGTGAACGTGGTCTTCATTGATAGCGTTGCAGCTTACATCCACCACCATGCGGTCAGGATGAGACTCGACAACATCGAGCGCGGTCAAGACTGCACCTGCGGAATTTATTGCGACGGCAAGCTGGCCGGTGGAATTGATGGATGTGGGCAACTCAGCTCGGATGGTTATTCCGTAGCCGGGACTGGGCAAACTCATGGGCCCTCCTTTGATACATTCTCCATCTTACTTGACCTTTTACCCTCCGTTTTAGGCGGGAGGGGAGCTCAAATTTCCCAATTTGAACCAATATTCGACACCAGTCAATCTGCAGGCAGGTTTCGGGAGCGGCCTCCCCAACCTGATTTGCGCGGCGTTGTGCGGCTGAGCAGGATGGCGCTTCTCTTTTAGGTCCTTCGGGCTTCTTTCCCGGCAGCCGAAACTGCCTGAAGATCCAGTCGAGGCCATACAGCTAAATGAAAGCTGCACGGCATTCTTGCCAGCACGAACCTCACGCACATGGTTCTCATATCGGGGTTCCGCCTCGCTGACGTGGTGGCCTTTGCTGGCATGTCCACTTCCGGGTATCCGGGTGGCATGCCGGGGTTCACGGTCATCCGCTAAGGACGGCAGATAAATAGAACCACTTTGGCCAATGCGGTTTGCAAAAGCTGGGATCACTCAGATTGCGTCGGGTAATGCTTGACTTTAATTCAGGGGATATATAAAGTACTGTCGACAGTTGTTCTGGGTGGTGAGTTAGACCGGAGTTCTCAAACCTGATCAAGTTTTGGTGCTAGGGGCAAAGCGTCGACTTGTCTGTAACCCCCGGAAGAGGGTTGCTCAAGATTTGGTGAGCAACAACGGCAATCGGAATATTGAATGAAATACCTTGTGAGATGCAATAGGAGATTGTGGTTGTTGTCTAGCGGCAGTGAAAGTGTGGGGACTGCAAGATCATTGGATACCGCAAATTCATTTACGGTCGGGCTTTCAGGCCTGGTGGTAAAGGTTATGTTGAGCTAATTTAAATACTGGGGCGTCGACACTATTCAAGATTTTCAATAATGCTTTTGAGCCTTATGGCGATTTAGAGAGGGAAGGTAAAAGAAATGACGGAACCCCGAGAGGGACCAGGCAAAGTTAACGTTTCGAGTGAAGCTCAGGGCGGCGTGCCAAACGGTGAGCCAAGCCCAGATTCGGTAAACTCGGTACTCGACGTACCATTCAATGGCGTAGTTTCAAAGTCCCAGCACATCTTGATGTCGTTCCAGAACATTTTCGCAATGACGGGGATGTTTCTGTTTCCCGCAATCCTTGGTGCCACCTTGCACCTCAGCACTGAGAAAATAGCCTGGCTGTATGGCGCAACGTTTGTGGTATCAGGATTAGGGACCCTGCTCCAGTCAACCTTGGGTTTGAAGCTTCCGATAGTGCTAGGGCCCTGGGCAGCAACCTTTGCGGGATTGATAATCAGCGGCGAAGTTGACGGCCTTGGCGCAGCATTTGGCTCGCTTTTCATTGCGACGATCATCTGGGCGGTCCTGTCCTTTCCGATACGAGGGTTTTCCTTTGTCGGTTATATCGGGCGGATCTTTAGGGAGCCGATGCTCTACGGTGGCGTAAACCTAATGCTGATGGTCGCGCTGACCAGTACCACCGTCGTCAACTGGATTGGTACACCAGCCCAGCCAGGATTCGGAGCTGCAAACTGGATAGGCGGTGCGGTAGCAATCGTGGTGACATTTGGGATTCTTCTATTCGGGAGAGGTTTCCTTCGCTCTGCCGCAATGATCACCGGTATCGTTGTCGGAGCGCTCGCCTACTCGATCTTTACGCCGATCCATTTCACCCGGGTAGTGAATGCTGCATGGTTTGTCGTCCCCCGGATATTTCCATTTGGATTCTCAGTGAACTGGCTGCTAGTTCTGTTGTTTTTCATTTTGATTACATCAAGTGTCGCCTGGACGCTGTCTCTTTACAACGTCCTTGCGGAATGGAGCGGAGAAAGGCTCGATGGTCATCGGATGGCCTGGGGCATATTCGGCCAATCGCTCGCCGCAATTGTGGCCGGGGTGCTTGGAACCTTTACCCTTGTCGCATATCCGGACAACCTTGGGATTGTGCGCACAAGCCGAGTTGGCAGCCGATGGATCACAGCTACGACAGGAGTCTTGCTGATTATTGGCGGATTCATTTTGAAGTTTGATGAGATCTTCGTGAGCATTCCGGGAAACGTGATCGCGGCTGCAGCGGTGGTGCTTTTCGGGGTCATTGCAATGTCTGGAGTCGACACGCTGAGCCGGGTGAAGTGGGACCAACTGAACTACCTGGTCCTTGGAGTTCCTCTGATGCTGTCGCTGGGCGGCCTATTTGTAGCTCCGGCGACAATGGCGCACTATCCGCTGTTGGTGAAAGAGATCATCATAAATCCATTCTTCACAGGACCTATTTTGCTGATCTTCCTTCACCTTCTCGTCAACAAAGTTATCCGCCCTCGAACCCAAGGGTTCAAATAGTGCGCAAATCGGTGCTTTGTCAAGGAATGGCATGCTCCGGGTCGCATGGGGACATTCACTAGTAGTTCCTGAGCTGTTTTCCTGATCAGTTGCTCGGCTTGCGCCACATTTTATGAACATTGTCAGGGCTCTGGAGTCATCAGGTTATCTGTGGCTCCAGGGCTTTTTTGATTAGTTTTTGCTTTTTGGAAATCTTTTAGGTCCATGTGCTGTTGGCCTTTTTAGAAAGGCTATATGTAAGGCTGCATTCATGTGGTTGTATCGGACCTATGCCACAGGCATTAAAAGGGGGTTTTCGCAGGGTTCATGCTGGCAGCGAAACTGAATTTTGATTGATTCGATGTAAGCATGGACGCAAGTGCCAT
>SCQM01000068.1 GCA_004298555.1 Actinomycetota bacterium
ACTTGATTCCACCCCAAGACCACCTCAAGATCCCCTGAAAATACCTTGTCAAAGATCACTCCTTCATGATGATATCGTCGCCAATCCTGAGAAGGCCAATCATAAATCCTGAGCAAGGTTACTTTCTAATGCCATTGGAATGACCCAAGCCTGATTGGTCGACTAGGTCGAGTTCCTCAGATGATCCAGCGTCTGGCAAGAAGGGTCGGTTGCTACGGAGCACAGCTCCCTCGCAGTACCTCAAGCCTGCACTCATTGCAAGATATCGTAGGATATCCTAAGAGTCATAGGCGAAAGAAATATCGATGATCAGCTGGCAAGAGTTCGCATCTGAGGCGCCGGAACTCGCGAAACGTGTCGAGGCCCTTTTCGACAACTACAAGCATCACACTATGGCGACGCTACGTCTCGACGGTTCGCCGCGAATCAGCGGAACTGAGGTGAGAATCGATGACGGCCAGCTGCTGCTCGGCATGATGTCCGGAAGCAGACGGGCGGCGGACCTGCGCCGGGACCCTCGCCTGGCAATCCACAGCCACACCGTTGACCCGCCCGAACAGGCTCCAGCTTCGTGGGCCGGGGACGCGAAGGTCGCAGGGCGAGCATTCGAGCTGACGGCAGGCTCAAGGCAGCAAGAGGGAGCCGACTGGTTCGTAGTCGATATTGGCGAGGTGGTCCTCACCACAATCGGTGACCCAGCGGACCACCTTGTTATCGAGTCATGGAAGGCCGGACGTGGACTGAAGACCCAGCGCCGCTAAACCTTCAACAACGTGACCGTTCTCGCCGAGCTTCAGGATCCGCGTCCTCCAGAATTTTCTTGTGTTTGGACCTAATTTTCTGAGAACCCCTAGATTTCGCTCTAGGTTTCCATGATCCGACTGCAGTGACTTACATTGACGGGTTGAGCGGATCGAGCCAGAGTCGGCACTAAAGTGGAACTCAACATCAAGAGCGATGGAGGGACATGGCCCTGCGAAATCGCCGCAACCTGCCACGGCAAGGTGCGAATGCCATGCGATGGAGGTCATATGACAGAAATTCGGGCGCCCAAAAGATGTGGACTTTTCCACCCCGGACACGAAGCACATTTTGTCCAATGCTTTCAGGCCATAAAAGACGAAACCAATCTCTCATCCTTAGGTGAACTTATCGAAGCGCGAACGGACGGGACCACTGCCATCAAGGTTGACGGCCAGGAACTCTATCTTTGGAATCATGAACCCGAAAGGATTGCGGAAGCAATTGCCATAAGCGGAAACATTATTGAATTTCAGCCGAGGTGGGGCCTGCTCTGGATCCCTTCCACAGCTGGCAGATATGCATTCTGCGTCGCACCATCACCAGATGATCATGTGCAATGTCCAGCACAATTTAAGGCTGGAAGCCCCAGGCAAAAGCTCGGCACATATGGGAGATTTATTGTTTTCGCAAATGATCCGTGGAACAATCCGAACTAAGAAGCACTAGGCGGCCGGAGCCGCGTCCGCAACCCATTGAATTCCACAATATCGTGGTTGACCCTAGAAGGATGACGGAGATCTTCACTTTCTTTGCCAGTGCCTCATGGCCAGATAGGCATATCTGACTTTCAGTCCGCCCTTACTCTGTCTGACGCAAATGGCTCCAAAGGGCCGAGTTCTTTGTCGATCACGATGCTATGGACATGCGGAAACGAGTTTGGAAAGTCCCGTACATTCGTGGTTCGTTCTTTTGTTCTAGCTGTCGATTATCGCCAATTTGCGTGAAAGTACTCGGAAACTGGCGTGGTCTGGCAGCTTGTGACCTTATGACCAGCAACGGGTGCTCATCTCACATAAGCTAATTGACCTGGATCGGCCAGTATCAGGAGGAAAAATGTTAATCAGACAACAAGCGAGAACCATTGTGCTGTTCCTGGTTGTCGGGGGAACTCTGGCGGCGTGTGGCAACTCCTCCACAACGTCCAGCACTAATTCAGCATGCTCGTCGATTCCAACCGTGACATCTCATGGCCAAGGTAGCGCATTGGGAACTCCCGACATGGCGACAGTTGATCTCGGGGTGCAAACACAAGAGAGCACGGCTACCGCTGCCCTTGATCAAAACTCTTCTAATACGAGCGGCCTGCTCAAAGCACTCTCCGCCAACGGAGTTTCGAAAAGTGATGTGCAGACGTCCGGCTTGTCCCTTCACGGAATTTATGGCGGTCCAACTCCAACCATTACTGGCTATCAGGTGACAAATACCGTCACCGTGCAAATCCACAACGTCAGTTCAACCGGGACGATTATTGACTCCGCAGCAAAGGCGGCAGGGAACTCGATCCGAATCAATCAGATTACGTTTTCCGTCAAAGATTCTTCAGCTTTGTTTGACCAGGCAAGAGCTCAAGCAGTGAGTCAGGCAGCCACGGAGGCCAACGCGATGGCCAAAGCTGCTGGCAAGCATCTCGGAGCCCTGTGTTCACTTAATGACTCTGCTCCGTCTTCGCAACCACTGAATACTACGAACTACAGTACCGCTGCAGGCGTACCTGCTTCGGTTCCCATACAGGAGGGATCCCAGAAAGTGAAGGCTACAGTGACTGCGGTATACCAGCTCCAGCCATGAGCTTTAACGGCAATCAGCTATTGAGACCGTTGAATACCGCAAGTATTACACGTTTTCTTAGTGGACCCCAGAGACTTCGATAATTCAACCGCTTACAGGACCGGGCTTATTTAGGCTAGAACGGATTCCTCAACGGTTCGAGGGCTTCGATTTCAAAAGTTGCCCAATACAGCTGGGCACCTACACTCCCCGACCACTTCCATGCGCTACAAGTCATGCACTGAGTGGCCGAGGAGATTTTGCCGCGATAGGCTGAAAACCTGAGCAGGGCATGGATTTCGATGGCACGGTTAAAGGCCCGTGCCGAATATCAACCGGCAGCCAACACCATGATGGTCAGGTTGCCATATCGCCGTTGTGCACAAGAGGCTGCAAAGGGTTAAAAGGTCCCGTCAAATTAGGGCTATCCCGGACTCCTCTAAGCAGGTTTGCGACGAGCAAGGCTAGTGCCAACCGGGCTTTTAGACAACAAAAATTAGTCAACCGTCAGAAAACAGGTACTGATGCGAAATGCGACTGGAATACCACTGCTGCTTGGCCTCGGGTTAGTAACCGCAGCATGCGGCGGCAACACTTCGCCGGCGTCCTCGGTCCGATCCGGCCCTGCCACAGCCGGCACCAATCTCGAAAGCGCGCTCCATTTATCCGGCACCAAGACCTCGTTGCTCGTTGCTGGCCAAAACATCCCGCAGCAGGTCAATACCGCATATTATTTGTCTAAATCGATCGTTTATGTGTCGCAACAAGATGGCTCAGGCCCCACCTCCTCTATTTTGCTTAGCGAAAATGGCGGCAGCAGTTGGAACTTCCTGTCATCTGTCCCCGGAGCGGTATCTGGCATCGATTTTGTAAGCAAGAGTATCGGCTATCTTGTTTCGCGTCCTGCAGACGGAGGACCAGACAACTTCCTTTACCTGACCACCAACGGCGGCAGCACCTGGAGCACGGTTTACGCGGGTTCGATATCCGCAATAAAGTTTTTAACTCCAACAATCGGTTTCGCCATGCTTAGGACTCCTTCTTCCAATCCGCAGCTGTTCACGGCTGGAATATATAGGACTTCAAATGGTGGCAGAAACTGGTCGCTTGTTCCCTCTACACTCAATCCTGCTGCGGCATATGGATCCTTTAGTTTTAGTTCAGCAAGTGATGGGTGGCTGCTTGTCGGAATCGAACCGTCGGCAGGATCTGAAAATAAGTATCTCTATAAGACGACGGATGCAGGAGCGAACTGGAGCCTTGTGGCCCAATCTCAATTTTCTAGCGGTCAGCAAATGGCAACCAATGGAGTCATGCCTGCAACTGGCTACGTGACACAGCTTCAATTCATCTCGTCCCAACAGGGCTTTATGTCGCTTATGCGCTCCGGAATGTATGCCACCGACGACGGCGGATCAACTTGGAACCTCATGAGCGCAACCCCCATGAGTGCTCACTCTCTGCGCAACGTCGTGCACTTCGACGCCTGGAGCAGGACAGATTTCTCAATTTTGACAGGTAACTCAAATTTCTGGCAAACTCAGCCTTCAGGCCTTATGACACGGGCCTATCCCCCCTATAGAGCACAAGGCATCTTCGAAGGCTCAGGCGCGCTGTACGAGCTTTCGCCCGCTCAAGGAATTTCGCTAGCAGGCAGCACCAACTCCGTTCGGCGACTTGGCAACGCTCCAAAGGGTGCTATGGAGATTGACCCGCTTGGAAACAGAATTTTGGCGTTCGGAACCAAAGGCCTTTATCAGAGTAGTGATGGCTCAAATTGGAAGCAGATTCCGCTGCCCAAAGGATGGACTCTAATTCAAGGTCGGTTCGTCGATTCCAAATTGGGCTTCGTTGTGGCCAACGATAATGGCCCTGCAGGTTCAGCAACAATTGAACGCACAACTGACGGGGGAGCTAGCTGGAATCGGGTAACCACGCCTTTTAGACCACTGGTTGTCGATCCAATTTCTGCAAACGATCTGCGGGCATTGGGAGGAGCCAGGCTTCCTGCCACCAGCAATCCGGCAAAGAATATCTACCAAATGGAATGGAACCTTTATAGCTCAAGCAATGGAGGAAAATCCTGGAGCGAGCTTGTTGCAAATTGGCGGTCTATTGGCGGGATTGATTTCCTTAGCGCCCAAGAGGGTTATGCATGGGCCGATAACTATCTCTATCACACTACCGACGCCGGACACTCCTTTGTTCGATACACGCTGCCGTCCACAATGACGAACCAAGGATTGTTTTCCATGGCATTTGCTCAGAAAGGCAGCGGCTGGGCACTTGCAGGCACCGAATATCCGATCTATCACACCGCCGATGGTGGTGCAACTTGGAGGCTGACGCCATAGCTGCAGCACTGCTTGTGATCTTGTCCAACAAAGGCCACAGTGATCATTTCGGCTTTCCCGTTCGGGTCAATAGCTACACAAAAGTTGAGGCCAATTGTGATAGCGTCGTAACACAAGTTTGGACTCCCACGCCCATGGGCCGATCAACTATCAATGCATTGACGGTCTAGAAAAGGAGGCACCCATGCCTTATACTTTTGAAAAGATTGATCCTGCCAAAACTGCGATGATTGTCGTAGACATGGAAAACGACTTCGTAGTCAATGGTGCGCCCATGCAATCCAAACAAGCTTTGGCAATGGCCGATAGGCTCGCCGAAACACTCACCTTTTGCCGCTCCGTTGGTTTGCGCATAGTTTACACAGCGCATGTTCATCGCCAGGATGGTTGTGACATGGGCCTTTACGACGATCTTTACCCTCCGATTGAACAACGCTCCGCACTTGTCGACGGCACTCCGGGGGTCGAGATTTATCCGGTCCTCGCGCCCGCTCCCGGCGAGCACGTAATTAAGAAGCATCGGTACAGCGCGTTCTTCGCCACTGATCTCGACCTTATCTTGCGTGAGTGGGGAATCGATTCGGTTGTGATCTCTGGAACCACTACTGAGAATTGCTGCCATGCCACAGCTCGCGATGCAATGTTCCGCAATTACAAAGTTGCTTTCCTTTCGGACGGTACAGGAACGTTCGATTACCCGGATGTGGGATATGGAGCCATGTCAGCCGATGACGTCCATCAAGCCACACTCGTGATACTGGCTTTTTCGACGGCACACGTGATGACCACAGATCAGTTTCGTGATCTGGTTTCCCGCAGGTGACCAATTTTCGGAGAATACGCCGCGCGATAGCTCAAGTCGTTTAGACCTGATATCTGGTTATTTGTTGGCCTCGACCGGGCTGCAAGAGGCTCTGGATTCGGCTCATTCCTGAGTCCAGCAGACGTCGTGATCCCAAATCATTATGCATGACGCTGAATCGCTTCAAATTATCGCATCGCGCGCGGCTGCCGAGCTGCTGCAATAATCAACGCTGGTCCGAGGCAAGGCTGGAACATCTCCTTTACCTAGCGGCTGGAAACTTTCTGAGATTGACTATCTGGGTTAGAATCGAATGCAAACATCGAATGGATGCGTCGCTCGTAGCAGCACGCGCTGGCGACAAAACAGCACCGCCGGCCGCGTTGACGAGGAATGCGGAAACGGTTGGGGAGCACTTCAAGTAAAGAGAGGGACTTGGCAGTGGAAAGAATCGGCGGCGTTTGCCCGGATGCATCATCTTTGAAGTTTTACCGCAACAATGCGATTAAACCGTCCAGCATTAAAGTTTTTGCGCCGGGAACCTTTGGTGCACCGCCGTCGGTAGCTCCATTTTCCAACCGAGCAAGAGACAGACATCGAGCGGCCGGCCCTTCACGCCAGTTCAGGTGAGTAGCAACAGAAAGTGGGCAATCCTGGCAGTGACAACCTTGGGGGCATTCATTTTCAATGTGGATGCCACCATCGTGGTCGTGGGACTGCCTCGCATCCTTGAGGGGCTTCACGCCAGCATAAGCGCGGGACTCTGGACACTAAATGGCTATCTGCTGGTCAGCACAATCCTCCTCTTGCCAGTCGGACGCTGGTCGGATCTTTTTGGTCGGAAACAGATCTACATAGTGGGCTATAGTGTCTTTGCCCTCGGCTCCGCGCTCTGCGCCCTGGCCCCATCGGGTGGAGCATTGGTGGGGTTCCGCCTGGTGCAGGGAGTAGGGGGAGGAATTCTGGCCAGCGTTGCCACCCCCATAATCACCGAAGCCTTTCCACCAGAAGAGCTCGGCCGGGCACTCGGCATCAACTCCATTGCCTGGGTATTGGGCTCTGTCGTCGGACCGGTGGCTGGGGGCGCGCTTGTGAGCGGCTTCGGGTGGCGTTCGATCTTCTGGGTAACAGTTCCTTTTGCGATCGCTGGCGCCTTGGTCGGAGCAGCCATTCTGCCCGCCGGCAAACGTCCCCAAACCCGTCAACCCATGGACTGGATTGGGGTAATGAGTTTCTCCATTGCCCTAGCATCGCTTCTGATCGCACTGTCAGAAGGTTTGGCTTGGGGATGGACCAGCTCCCGAATTCTCGGGCTCTTCGCCCTGGCTGGTGTCTCCATCGTCGGATTCTTCTTCGGCGAATCCAAGCGAAAATACCCGCTCTTCATGCTGAGCCTCTTCCGGCACCGCCACTTTGCAGCCACTCAGGGAGTGGTCGTCTTCGCGAGTATTGCTTTTTTCGCCACGACGTTTCTCCTTACTTTCTACCTCCAAGGCGCACTGCACCAGACTCCGCTAGCGACCGGGCTATTTCTGCTCCCGCTCTCAATTCCGCAGATGATCACAGCCCCATACGGAGGACGGCTGGCTGACCGCATTGGATTTGCAAGGCCGATAGTCTTCGGTCTCGTCATTCTCGCGATATCCGACTGGCTGCTCAGTTTGCTTGGCCCGCACCTCAACTACATGCTGCTGATCATCCCGCTAGCGCTAATCTCAGTTGGAAATGGCTTCTATTGGCCGCCGCTGGTCAAAGCGACAATGCAGTCGGCACCGCGCAATGTCGCCGGGGCAGCCTCTGGAATGTTCTACACGCTTAGAAACGTAGGGTTCACCTTATCTCTGACGCTGGCGCTTCTCAGCGCAGAGAGCAGCCTGCCCGCTGCAACTGCTACAAAAGTCTTCCTTGGCATAGAGAACACCCTTACCAAATCCTCTGCCGCCGCGCTCTCCCACAGTGTGGACATCACATTCCGGCTGTTCGTCATTAGTTATATCGTGGCTCTTTGCTTCTCGATCCTCTTGCTGAAACGGGTTAGCCCGAGTGCGGGGGAAAAAGAAGCGCGGCAGGCGACGGCGCCTGAACCACATTGACCTCCCACTGGCCGTTCGATGGCATGTGCCAGTTATCGCGTTTTGTCTTTGCAACTTTGAGGGCTCGTGTCAGCGCTACGGCGTAAGCGCGCTTATATCTTCGATGACAAATCAAGATTGCACGCTGGCGTGACGCAGGTCCAGTGCCCATGAAAGCCCAAGGAAACTTTTGGGCTTTCATGGGCTGGCATTGCCCTTGATAACTCTGATATGGCGGCATCACAATAGAGATCTGGCAAAACAGCCAGGTGGAACCGGTATATGTCCTCATCCGCCCGATTCGAGTGACGTCGAGTTAGGCAGGGTGGAAAACTTTGCCAGGTCATATCCGACTGTCACCTGGCCCTGAAACGACTGCCGAACATCCGATATCAAATCTTCGGGCTTTCCGCCAGCCAGCATTAGATGGGAAAGAACTAGGTGCTTGACATCGGCGAGCACGGAAATTTCTCCAATCTCCAACGACGAAGTATGGTAACTGAAGATCCTTTCAAAACGGGCACGCTCAACACCTTCTGACTGGGTGATGGCAAGTTTCATCCCCTTTTCCCATGCAACCTCGTGTACCAGTATGTCTGCCTGCTCGGCATACTTGACAACATTATCGCACATCCGGGTATCGCCTGATATGACCACTGCCTGGCCGTCAAGTTCAAAACGGAACCCGAATGCGTGCTGAACAGGCTTGTGGTCGACGGCAAATGCGACCATATGCCAATCACCACGGTTGAGCGACCAGCCATCTTCCAGCTCCACAATCTTAGGCATCAGGTCGGACCTGGTTACTGCGCCTTCCTCGGTCCTAAGCCGTATGTCCTCCTCGAACGCGTGCAGAAGACGTTCCACGAACTCTGTGGTACCAGGAGGTCCTACAAGAAGCGGGGGTGCGCCTACCCACCATCGTCCCACCCATCCAGCCCACAGGAAGTCATTAAGACCTGACACGTGATCCGAATGCAGGTGGGTGAGGAGAATGTGACTGATAGCGTTGACGTTTGATCCCGCCTCAAGAAACCGGTGAAGCGTTCCGGCACCGCAATCAATCAAGACCACATCGCCATCCAGCTCGAGGACCTGACTTGGCCCATGCCGGTCGCGGTCGGGAATTGGAGTGCCGGTGCCCAGCAGCGTCAGCGTTATGCTTCTGGCAAAATGCGGTGACGGGCTCATAATCCGCAATCAGCTAATCGAGGTGCTCCAACAGTCATGGTATTGTGGGCCGGAGCTGCTGACTGATCCAGCCAAACAAGCACTTCGTAAGTACTCCACATCGTTGAACCCCCACATCTGAACAAATTCGACCCCTTTATGGGGT
>SCQM01000069.1 GCA_004298555.1 Actinomycetota bacterium
GTTCTATCGCTTTCACATTCGCCGCTACTTGCTCCGGGCGGGTGGCACCGGCTATGACTGAAGAAACTGCAGGCTTTGCCGCCAGCGCCGCAATTGAAAGGTCAAGTAAGCTTCCACCGAGCGATGCCGCAAGGCCAGAGAGCCTGTCTATGACATCCCAGTCCGCCTTTTCCAGCTCATCGCGGCGGCTGGCCAGTCTTGTGCCTTGAGGCGGCTCTTCGCCTCTGCGGAATTTGCCGGTTAAAAGTCCCGATGCCAACGGATAGTAGGGAAGCACACCGACTCCAAAATTCAAGCAAGCTGGAATGACGTCATTCTCGGCAGAGTGCTCTATCAGGGAATAGCGGTTCTGTGCCGATATGAAGCGCTCAGTATGCCTCATCTGCGACACCAATTCTGCCTCGGCGATCTGCCAACCGGCAAAGTTGGATGACCCGATATAGCGGACCTTTCCTTCTTTGACCAATTCGTCAAGTGCCGCAAGCGTCTCTTCAATCGGGGTATGAGGATCTGGCTGATGAAACTGGTAGAGATCGAGATAGTCGGTTTGAAGCCTTCGCAAAGACCCTTCTATTGCTTTGCGCACATAGCGTCTCGAGCCTCTTGCTATATCAGATGTTCCCATGTCCATCCCAAACTTGGAGGCGAGAACGACCTGGTCTCTGCGGCCCTTGAGGATCATTCCCATGAATGTTTCAGAACCTCCGTGCCCTCCGTAGATATCGGCAGTATCGAAGAAAGTGATGCCATTTTCGATCGCTGCGTTTATGACATCTTCGCTCTGCTCAAAGTCGCAACGGACCCCGAAATTATTGCATCCAAGACCAACCACAGAAACGGTCAAACCGCTTTTACCGAGCTGTCTGAACTCCACTGGTTACCACCTGTCCAATCTCGCCGTCTGGCTGTCTTCACTGATGATTTAAATCTATCGAATTGACACGAAGATAGTTTTCGATCTCTGCCTGAACCATCCGCTCAAGTTGCACGATCGGTACATTGCGCCTTTGGGCCAAGTCGGACAATTGGCTGAACTCCACCTTGGCTCTGTATGGCCCCGCCTTGACGGACAAAGTTTCTCCCAAAATGCAGATCTCGAAAAACTGGCGGTCCAGAACATAGCGCTGCTTGGCTATAGATCTTATTCCCAGGGTTCCGGTGAGGGAGAACATCTCTCCACAGATTCGAGCAGCGTCACCCGAAGATGCAACCACGGTCAAAAGCACTCCGGGGCGCTCTTTCTTGGCAAGAACCGGAGTGAGAAAAGCATCCAGAGCACCCTTTGCCAAGAGTGCGGAAATCAGGTACCCGCTCAGCTCCCCGGTTATGTCATCGAGGTTGGTCTGGAGCTCCACTATCTCCTCGAAGCGTCCCGGCAGTTCCGGTGCTTCAATCTTTTCCCGGCTTTGACTCCCGAGGACCATCTGCGCAACATTTGGGAAGTTGGCGGGGTCCTTTGTACCCGCACCGTATCCAACTGCCTCGATCGTCATCTCGGGCATCTGCCCACAGAAGACCGCCGCCGCCGACAATATTGCCGCACCCGTTGGTGTGGTGGCTTCGTAATCAGGAGAGCCTCCATAGGCTTGTTTTCCCGCCAGGAGCTCGAGAACTGCCGGAACCGGAACAGCCAGGCTCCCGTGCGCTCCGGCGGATACTCCCCGGCCAAGCGCGGGAGGAGAGACAAAGAGCTGATCGAGCCCAAGAAGATCTTTTGCTATGGCAAATCCGCATATATCCAAAATGGCGTCCAGCGCGCCTACCTCATGGAGCTCGACCTCGCCAACCGCTACCCCATGCACCTTCGCTTCAGCCAAAGCCAGCCTGGAAAAGATCTCTTTCGAAAGATCCTTCTGCGGCCGGCTCAACCCTGAACGGTCGATAATCGAATGAACCTGCGAAAGACCCCGGTGAACCTCATCCCCGGGCAGTTTGACCTCCGCGTGGAGCGCCCTCAATCCGCCGCGGTCTACAGGTCGGAACTGAAGCTGAAACCCATCCAGAGCTTCGATGGTGCCCAGTGCGCTACTGAGCTCCTTGGGATCTGCGCCAAGATCCACCATGGCGGAAAGGAACATATCCCCGCTAATGCCGGAGGTGGGATTAACCCAGGCGACTCGTACCATAATCCAGTATCCGAATAGCGCTGACTGCTGCCCCGAATCCGTTGTCAATCCCGACCACACTGAGTCCGGGAGTGCAACTCGAAAGCATTGAAAGCAGAGCCGTTACGCCATCGAGCGACGCCCCATAGCCGGTGCTCGTGGGAACCGCAATGACCGGCGCCCTGACCAATCCTCCGACAACTGAGGCTATAGCGCCCTCCATGCCCGCCACTACCACTACCACATCAGCGGTTCGAATCCTTTCAGCCTGCTCGAGGAGGCGGTGAATTCCTGCCACCCCGCAATCAGATATCAGATCAGACTTGACGCCGAATGCGAAGAGAACCGCAGTAACCTCGGTAGCTACCGCCAGGTCTGCCGTGCCTCCGGTTATGACACAAACGCTGAGGTCGTCTCGGATTGGCACCGGGTTCCAAACCGCGCTGAAGTGGCCGGAATCGGAGAGATCCAGGCCGTGGTAAAAAGTAATCGCCTCGCCGGCAATATCTTTAGCGGCATCAAGCTGTGCGGTGCTGGCTCTGCTCAGAAGCACGGTGGAGCCAGGCTCCTGAGCCACCAGGGCTTCAATGATGTGCGCCACTTGCGCTGGAGTCTTCCCTGGGCCGTATATTACCTCGGGAAAGCCCTGGCGCAATGATCGGTGCGTATCAAGCTTGGCGTAGCCGAGATCCAGCACGAATCCAGATTCGAGATGCCTCACGAACTCGTCCTGGCTGATTTCACCCGCCTCGAATTTTTTTACAAGAATCTCAAGAGTTGAACGATCCACCATGCTCACCTGTTTTGCCGTTTAAACAAGGCTAGCTGCAGATAGTCCACACAACATCGCAAACTGAATCGTGGCCGCTTCGATCTGCGTAAGCTTTAGTACCAAGTGGGCGACAAATAATGAATGGATCAAGTTGATGAAAGACTTTTCCGATTCCACAATCGCATATCTTGGGCCAAGAGGCACCTTCACCGAAGAAGCCCTCATGTCCCAATCAGATCTTGCCAGGGCGAAGCTGATAGCTTATCCGACCTTCGCAGCCGTGATGGAAGCAGTGGATTCGCGCGAAGTCGATTACGCGTTTGTGGCGATCGAAAACTCGATAGAGGGAACCGTCTCGGCGAGCATCGACCCTCTCATCTTTGATTACGATCTGTTCGTTATTCGCGAAGTTGTCTCTGACATCCACTTGAATCTGATGGCAAACACCGGAACGCAAATCAGCCAGATCACAAAGGTGCTTTCCTACCCGCATGCCTTGGCACAGTGCCGTGGGTTCCTGACCGAATACCTGCCCGAGGCCCAGATCGTTGCCACCAACTCCACATCTGAGGCAGCAATGCTCGTTGCCGAAAGTCCTGAGCCTACCTTGGCAGCCCTGGCTCCTTCAGTTTCGGCAGGACTGTACAACCTGGAAATCCTCAAAAAGAACGTCGAGGATCATCAGGGAAATCAGACCAGGTTCTTCCTCTTGAACAAAGATCACTTGGCTCCCAGGTCCGGCCATGACAAAACCACCGTGGTTTGTTTTCAGATCTCCGACAGGCCTGGATCGCTTATCTCGATATTGGCTCAGTTCTCTGCGCGCAACATCAACCTGACAAAGCTAGAGTCCCGTCCATCGAAGGCCGGCCTCGGCCACTACTGTTTCGTAATCGACTTAGAGGGCCATATCGAAGACCCCATTGTCGCCGATACCCTGGCTGAACTGCACCGGAGTCTCCCTGAGCTTAAATTGATCGGTTCGTACCCGTCAGCTGCCAACAACGACCCCGATAAGGTGGGCGAGCTGAAGGATAGATCCTCCAAGGCGGAAACCTGGCTAAGTGATCTTCTGTCGAGAATCGATCGACTAGCCTGACTGCCGGAGGGATGCGAGAGCGGACGAATCGAACGGTCTTGAAAACCGTCGTGTCGCAAGGCACCGTGGGTTCGAATCCCACTCCCTCCGCGCGACAAAA